>CAMLSD010000067.1 GCA_946482595.1 uncultured Comamonadaceae bacterium | reverse complement strand
GCCTGGCTGCCGGCATCGACGGCCTGGTGCACCTGTCCGACCTGTCCTGGAACGAGCCGGGCGAAGCCGCGGTGCGCAACTACAAGAAGGGCCAGGAAGTCGAAGCCGTCGTGCTGGCCATCGACGTGGAGCGCGAGCGCATCTCCCTGGGCATCAAGCAGCTCGACGCCGATCCGTTCAGCAACTTCACGGCCGTCAATGACCGTGGCGCCACCGTCACCGGTGTCGTCAAGACCGTGGACGCCCGCGGCGCCGAGATCCAGCTGGCCGACGACGTCATCGGCTACCTGCGTGCCTCGGAAATCTCGCGCGACCGCGTCGAAGATGCCCGCAACGTGCTGAAGGAAGGCGACGAAGTCACCGCCCTGATCATCAACGTGGACCGCAAGACCCGCGGCCTGCAGCTGTCGATCAAGGCCAAGGACAACGCCGAGCAGCAAGAAGCCCTGCAGCGCCTGTCGGCTGAAAGCACCGGCAACGCCGGTACGACCAGCCTGGGCGCCCTGCTCAAGGCCAAGCTGGACAACCAGAACAACGGTTGATTCCGCTCCGGCACCGTCACTGGCATGATGCCGTTGACGGTGCCCTCGCAGCCCTGCGCGAGGCTGCGATGAGTTGCTGCAGCGCACCCGCTGCGACACCTCATCACAGCCCCGCACGACATCGACACCACACGACTACATGACCCGATCCGATCTCGTGAACCAGTTGGCTGAACGTTTTGGCCAGTTGACCCACCGTGACACCGAGTTTGCCGTCAAGACCATCCTCGATGCCATGTCCGATGCCCTGGCGCGGGGTCACCGCATCGAGATCCGCGGGTTCGGCAGCTTCTCGATCAACCGACGCCCGCCGCGTGTCGGACGCAACCCCCGCTCCGGCGAACAGGTGGTCATTCCCGAGAAGCTCGTTCCCCACTTCAAGCCCGGCAAGGCGCTGCGCGAAGCCGTCGACCGGGACACACCCGCTGACGAAGCCGGACCCGGTACGCCTTCATCCGGCGCGGGGCCCACGACCGGCGGCGCCGATCCGGCGTCGTCCTGAGAGTGCACCGGCCATGCCTGCGACCCGTGTGGACACCCCGCACCTGAACTGAGCACCATGCGCATCCTGGTCTGGATCGTTCGGGCAGCGGTTTTCCTGACGCTGTTCGCATTTGCGCTGAACAACCAGCACGGCGCGGCCGTGAAGTGGTTCTTCGGCTATGAATGGCAGGCCCCGATGGTCATCATCGTGCTCGTGGCCTTTGGCCTGGGCTGCGCCTTCGGTGTGCTGGCCATGGTGCCCAGCTGGTGGCGGCACCGGCGTGCGGCACGTGTGACGACCCCGGCCCCGGCGAGCCCTGCCGCCGCCAGCCCCTCCACCCCATCTTCGCCCTCGGCCGACGTGGCCGTACCGGCCACGCTGCACGATGGAGTTTGATTTTCTCTGGGTGCTGCTCGCGCTGCCGGTGGCCTTCGGTCTCGGCTGGCTCGCGTCACGGCTCGACCTGCGCCAGTGGCGCTCCGAACAGACGACCTCGCCCAAGGCCTACTTCAAGGGCCTGAACCTGCTGCTCAATGAACAGCAGGACAAGGCCATCGACGCCTTCATCGAGGCCGTGCAGCACGACCCCGACACCTCCGACCTGCACTTTGCCCTGGGCAACCTGTTTCGCCGCCGCGGCGAGTACGAACGGGCCGTGCGTGTCCACGAGCACCTGCTGGGTCGATCGGACCTGCCCCGTGCCGACCGCGAGCGTGCCCAGCATGCCCTGGCGCAGGACTTCCTCAAGGCCGGGCTGTTCGACCGCGCCGAGCAGGCCTACCGCGCGCTCGAAGGCACCGCCTTCACCACCGAGGCGCGGCTGGCCCTGCTCACGCTGTTCGAACGGTCGCGCCAGTGGGAGCAGGCCGCCGCGATGGCACGCAAGCTCGAGGATGCTGCGGCCGGTTCGTTCGCGCAGCGCATCGCCCATTACGACTGCGAACTTGCGCTGGAGGCCGATGCACGAGGCGATGACGCCTCGGCCGAGGCCGCGCTGGCCCGGGCACGAAAGGTCGCCCCCCTGGCCGCCCGCCCGCTGGTGCTGGCCGGCGAACGCCTGGCGCGACGTGGCCAGCACGAGGCCGCGCTGGCATGCTGGGGCGAGCTGATGACGGCCAACCCGGCCCGTTTTGGCCTGGTGGCAGGCGAGTACGCCGCCAGCGCGCTGGCCTGCGGGCAGGCCGAGGCCGCGCGGGACAGACTCGCTGGCCTGTACGAGCAATCACCCTCGGTCGACCTGCTGCGCGCGCGCCTGGCCCTGGAGGCCGAGACGCCTGCGCGTCGCAGCCTGGCTGCACGGCACCTGGACCGCCAACCGTCGCTGTCGGCGGTGGTCGACCTGCTGGCCGAGATCGCGCGTCAGGGCGAACCGGCCAGCCTCGACGAGGTCAAGCACATGCAAGGCGTGCTGGGCGCCGCGGCCCGGCCGCTGCAACGCTATCGCTGCGCCGCCTGCGGCTTCGAGGCGCAACACTACTTCTGGCAATGCCCTGGCTGCCAGGGCTGGGACACCTATCCGCCCGTGCGGCTGGAAAGCCTGTGATGTCCATGCCCCCACCCCGGACCTCCCGATGAACGAGCCCACCCTGCCGGACCGCGCGCCCGGTTCGCCCGACGACCGTGTCGTGCTCTGCATGAAGTGGGGCACGAAGTACGGTCCCGAATACGTCAACCGGCTGTATGGCATGGTGCGACGCCACCTGAGTGGTCCGTTCCGCTTTGTCTGCCTGACCGATGACACCCACGGCATCGTGCACGACGTCGAGTGCCTGCCCATCCCGTCGCTGGCGCTGCCGGATGGCAGCCCCGAGCGTGGCTGGCGCAAGCTCACCGTGTTCCAGCAGGACCTGTTCGGCCTGCAGGGCACCGCGCTGTTCCTGGACATCGACATCGTGATCGTCGACAGCATCGACGTGTTCTTCGAGCAACCGGGCGAGTTTTTCATCATCCACGACTGGAAGCGCCCCTGGCGGGTGACCGGCAACTCCTCGGTCTATCGCTTCCAGCTGGGGACCCTGAGCGGCGTGCTCGACGAGTTCCGCGCCAACGGGGCCCAGATCCGCCGCACCCACCGCAATGAGCAGGCCTTCCTGTCGGCCTACCTGCACGAGCGCGGCAAGCTCGCCTACTGGCCGCAGGACTGGTGCCGCAGCTACAAATACCACTGCATCCCGCCCTGGCCGACCAACTACTGGCGCGAGCCGGTCATTCCGTCGGGTGCACGCATCCTGATCTTCCACGGCGAGGTCAATCCACCCGATGCGCTTGCCGGGCGGCGCAACCGGTTCATGCGCTTCGTCAGGCCCGCCCCCTGGATCGCCGCCCACTGGCAGTGACCTCAGGCCGTGGCCGCTGATGCGACCACAGCGATGCACCCGCTGACTCCCCCTGCCCCCCCTGCGCTGTGCCCCCATGAATGCGATCACCCTGCCGAGTGTTGACGTACCGCGCTCGACCGACCGCCTGCTGAGCATCGTGGCCAGCCTGAGCGTGGCCACGGTCTACATGCCCATCGGCATGAGCTACCTGTTCGGCCTGCTGCTGATCGTGCTGTTCGCCGCCCTGCCCGGCCGGGGCCCACGACTGCGCCGTGCCCTGGCCCTGCCCGGCGCCTGGGCGGCCCTGGCCTTCCTGGCCCTGCTCGCCCTCTCGGGGCTGTGGAGCCCGGCCCCGACCGACGAGATCGTCTCGCACTGGTGGCACTACGGCCTGCTGGTGCTGATCTTCATCGTGCCCAGCCTGGTCAGCACCAGCCAGGCCCGTGTGGCCCTGACCACCTTCGCTGCCGTGTCCGTCGTCTGCGGCTGCCTGCTGCTGCTCAAGGGCGTGCAGCTGCTGCCTGACTTCCGGCTCTGGCACAACCTGCGCCACTATGACGGCAATCGCAGCATCTCGAACGCCCTGTTGCTCACGCTCGGGGCTGCGCTGTGCCTGTTCCGCGCTCTCGAAGTCAGCCCCGGCCGGCACCGTGGCGAGCGGCTGTTCTGGCTGCTGGGGGTCGTGGTGATCGGTATCGGCCTGGTGTGGCAGATGCCTTCGCGCGCGGCCATGCTGGCGCTGCCCTTGTCGCTGGTGTGTGCCGCCCTGCTGGCCACCCGCTCGTGGCTGCAGGTGGTGCTGGTCGTGCTGGCCGTGGTGGCCGGCACCCTGGCCGCCTGGAACCTGTCCACCAACATGCAGGAGCGCTTCCGGGAGGGAGTCGAGGCGCTGCACAAGTTCAAGGCCGGGTCGACCGAATACACCAGCTGGGGCACACGCTCGCACATGATCCAGGCCACCCTGGCCATGATCGAGGACCGGCCGCTGCTCGGCCACGGCGCTGGCGCCTGGCTGGGCGAGTGGCGCAAGCGCGGTCCCGACTACCTGCACCGCCATGTCACCGCCCACAACGAATACCTCCAGATCGCGGCCCAGGTGGGCTGGCTGGGGCTGGCGCTGGCTCTGCTGGTCGCCGCACGTCAGATCCTCGTGGCCTGGAAGGCGCCCGCGTCGGCAGGTGCACCGGCGCTGCTGGTGTGGTTCACCGTCGGCTTCGGCGGGCTCTTCAACGTGGTGCTGCGCGATTCGGCCTTCGGGCTGCCGCTGCTGATGCTCACCGGCATCACCATGGCGCTGGCCTACGCTGGCACACCCGCATCACAGGCTGAAAATCCTCACAGCTGAAACCCACGGTCACATCAAAGACCCGGATGTGGCAAGACGGTTACATCGACCTTGCCTAGACTGCGCGTTGCCTGAAGGGTCCTCCGGAAGGCACTCACTCACAACGAAACCCGAAAGGGGAGGAAATCGCATGTTGAAGCAACTCATGGCCGGCGTGCTGGCCTGCATCACCACCCTGGCCATGGCGGCCGTCGATGTCAACAAGGCCGACCAGGCCCAGCTCGAAACCGTCAAGGGCGTGGGCACCAAGATGTCCACCAAGATCCTCGAAGCCCGCAAGACCGGCGCCTTCAAGGACTGGAACGACCTCATCGACCGGGTCCCCGGCGTGGGCCCTGGCAGCGCGGCGCGCCTGTCCAGCGAAGGTCTGACGGTGAACGGTGCCTCGTACGACGGCGCCGCGGCCAAGGCGGCCGACAAGCCGGCTGACAAGGCCACCGACAAGGCCGCACCGAAGAAGTAAGCGGCTTCGCCCGAGCTTAGCGCCGACGCCCCTGCCCTGCAGGGGCGTTTTGCCTTCTGCACCCGGCCGTCAGGCGGCTGCACGCCCGTGCGCCGGCTGGTCCCAGCCGAAAAACCGCAAGACCTCATCGCGCCGTGCCAGCGTGTCGTCACGACCCAGGCGCATCAGTTCCACCGTGTAGCCAGGCTCGAACAGCAGGTAGCTTGCCAGCGCCGAGCCCCGACCGTCACGTGGATCGGTCGACACACCGATGCCGCGCAGCAGCGCGCGGATCGGCGCGGGCAGATCACCCACATGGCGCCCCGCGATGTCGTCCAGGCGTTGACTTGGTGCGATCACGAGCACATCGATCGGTCGCAGGGCGGTGCGGCTGCGGGCCTCGGGGCTCAGCAGCGACAGCGTGTTGTTGATGCGCTGCAGGCGCTCGACGTCCGCCGACAGCGCATCGAGAAAGATGTTCGACAGCGCATGGCCTGCCACCTGGGCCAGGCTCGGATACTCGCGCGAGACCCGCCGCAGCCGGTCGGCCGGCTCATGCATGCGGCCTGCGCCGATCACCAGGATGCGTTGTGCACCCAGGTGCACCGCCGGAGACACGGGGGCAGTCTGACGCATCGAGCCGTCGCCGAAGTACTCCGAGTCGCCCTCGAACGGCAGGGCCGTGGCCGGAAACACGAAAGGAATGGCCGACGACGCCAGCAGGTGGTCCCGGGTGATGCGCGTGCGCACGGCCACGCGCTGCGTGCGGGTCCAGGGCAGGATGTTCTCGCGGCTCTGGTAGAAGGTGACGTGATGGCCGGTGGTGTAGCTCGAGGCTGTGACGGCCAGCGCCCGCAGGTGGCCCTGGCGCATCACATAGTCGATCCGGCGCATTTCGAGCAGGTTCGACAGCAGCTCGGCCAGCGGGGCGTTGTCCAGCAGCGAGCGCGGTCGGGCGCGGTGCCAGCGGGCGATCACCCAGCCCAGCGACAGCATCGACAACCAGCGTGCCCCCGTGCGAATCACGCCGAAGGAATCGGCCCGGTAGACCTGCTCGGCATGAAAGCCTTCCCACACGGCGCACAGTTGCCGCACCGACTCGACGAAGTTGTCTGCCCCGCAGGCCAGCGCCGACCCGTTGATGGCACCGGCCGAGGTGCCCACGATGATCGGGAACGGATTGCCGCCGGCGCCGTGGCCGCTGTCCTGCATCAGATCGGCCAGCGCCTGCAGCACGCCCACCTGATAGGCCGCACGTGCTCCCCCTCCGGTCAGCAGCAGCCCTGTGGTCACTGGTTGCGTCATGCGCCGCAGTGTAGCCAGGGCTTCACCCGGGAACACCCCGGCAAACACGGGGGCCGAGCGTGCAGGTCCGGTGCCATTCAGCCTTCGTACACCACGGTGGCCTCACCGTGGGGCGCGCCTTCCTTCCAGTGCAGCAGGGCTTCGTCGGTCGGATAGAAGCGCGCCCCGTCACCCAGGTCGAGTTCACCGCAGGCCCGTTCACGGCGCAGCGACAGCCGCACCGGCAGGCCCTGGATCAGCTCGCCGTGTTCGGTGGCCAGGCGCTTGGGCGGGTGGGCCTGCACCAGGTCCTTGACCGCCGGCACACTGCCGTTGACCGCCACGCGCAGATAGCGGCCGTAGCGGCACCGTGCCGCGGCCATGTCCCAGACCTGTTGCACGTTCAGCCGCAGCCCGCCCGAGAAGCGATCGGGCTGGACCTTGCCGAGCACGACCAGCAGTTCGTCGTCCTTGAACAGGTCACGGTGGGCATCGAGCAGGTCTTCGCTGGCGACCGTCTCGATCGTTTCGCTCTTGTCGTCGAGCTTGAAGATCGCCACGCGCCCGCGCTGGCCATTGACGATGCGCAGGTCGCTCACGATACCGGCCAGGATCTGCGGTTCGCGCGAGTCGACCAGGTCGGCGATCTTGCGGCGGGCGAACTGCCGCACCTCACCGGCGTATTCGTCGAACAGGTGCCCGGACAGGTAAAAGCCGATCGCCGGCTTTTCGTTCATCAGTCGGGTCTTGATGCTCCAGGGCTCCACGCTCACGAGGTCAGGCTCCTGGGTGGACGAGCCGTGCGCGTCGCCGAAGTCGAACAGCCCGCCCTGGTCGGCGTTGGCTGCCTGGGTGTCGGCAAAGTCGAAGCCCAGCGACACGCTGGCCATCAGTGAGGCGCGGTTCGGCTCGATGGCGTCGAAGGCGCCGGCCTTGATGAGTGCCTCCACCACGCGCTTGTTGATGCGCGAGCGGTCGATGCGGGCACAGAAGTCGAAGAAGCTGCGGAACGGGCCGCCCTCCTGCCGGGCCTGCACGATGGCCTCGATGGCGCCCTGTCCCGTCCCCTTGATGGCCCCCAGCCCGTAGCGCACCGACCGCTTGCCGGTGGGCTCGAAGCGGTAGGTGCCGGTGTTGACGTCAGGCATCTCGAAGGTGATGCCGAAGTTCTGCACCGCATCGTCGAAAAAGATCTTGAGCTTGTCGGTGTCGTCGATCGACACGCTCATGTTGGCTGCAAAGAACTCGGACGTGTAGTGCACCTTCAGCCAGGCCGTGTGATAGGCCAGCAGGGCATAGGCGGCGGCATGCGACTTGTTGAAGCCGTAGCCCGCGAACTTCTCCATCAAGTCGAAGATCTCGTTGGCGAGGTCCGGCGCAATGCCGTTTTTTGCCGCGCCCTCGGCAAAGATGATCCGGTGCTTGGCCATCTCCTCGGGCTTTTTCTTGCCCATCGCGCGGCGCAGCAGGTCGGCGCCACCGAGCGAGTAGCCGCCCAGGCGCTGGGCCACCTGCATGACCTGCTCCTGGTAGACCATGATGCCGTAGGTCTCCTTGAGCACTTCTTCCATCAGCGGATGGGGATAGACCACCTCTTCGCGACCGTGCTTGCGCGCACAGAAGCTGGGGATCAGGTCCATCGGGCCGGGGCGATACAGGGCCACCAGCGCGATGATGTCCTCGAAGACGCTGGGCTTGGCGTCCCGCAGCATGCCCTGCATGCCGCGGCTTTCCAGCTGGAACACGGCCACGGTCTTGCCTTCACTGAGAAGCTGGTACGACGCCCGGTCATCCAGCGGCAGCTTCTCGAAGGCAAAGTCCTTCTGGTCGGGGTGGCGTGCCACGATGAACTCGCGCGCCATCTCGAGGATGGTGAGCGTGGCCAGTCCCAGGAAGTCGAACTTCACCAGGCCGATGGCCTCGACGTCATCCTTGTCGTACTGCGACACCGCCGATTCGCTGCCCGGCTGCATGTACAGCGGGCAGAAGTCGGTGATCTTGCCCGGGGCGATCAGCACGCCGCCGGCATGCATGCCGATGTTGCGCACCATGCCCTCGACCCGCTCGGCCAGCGACAGCAGTTCGGCGACTTCCTCCTCGTTCTTCTCGCGTTCCTCGATCTCGGGCGCTTCCTTGCGGGCGTAGATCACGCTGCTGTCGGGCTTGTCGCCCGGGCGCTTGAGCGTGACCGTCTTGCCCGGCGGCGCCGGCACCAGCTTGGCAATGCCGTCGACGTGGCCATAGCCCATGCCCAGCACACGGCCCACGTCGCGCAGCGCGGCCTTGGCGGCCATGGTGCCGAAGGTCGCGATCTGCGAGACGGCCTCGCGGCCGTACTTGTCCTTGACGTAGTCGATCACGCGGTCACGGTTGCCCTGGCAGAAGTCGACGTCGAAGTCAGGCATCGACACCCGCTCGGGGTTCAGGAAGCGCTCGAACAGCAGGTTGTAGCGCAGCGGGTCCAGGTCGGTGATCTTGAGTGCATAGGCCACCAGCGAACCCGCACCTGAGCCCCGGCCGGGGCCGACCGGGCAGCCGTTGTTCTTGGCCCAGTTGATGAAGTCCGCCACGATCAGGAAGTAACCCGGGAAGCCCATCTTCAGGATCGTGTTGATCTCGAACTCGAGCCGCTCGACGTAGACGGGACGCTGGCGCTCGCGTTCAGCCTCGTCCGGGTAGAGCTGCACCAGCCGCTCCTTCAGCCCTTCGTGCGAGGCGTAGCGGAAGTACTCCTGCGGCTCCATGCGCCGCCCGTCGACCTCCGGTGTCGGGAAGTCGGGCAGCTGCGGCTTGCCCAGCACCAGCGACAGGTTGCACCGGCGCGCGATCTCGACGGTGTTGTCGATGGCGGCGGGCAGGTCGGCAAACAGTGCGGCCATCTCGGCCTGCGACTTGAAATACTGCTCGCGCGTGAAGCGCTTGATGCGACGCGGGTTGGTCAGGGTTTCGCCCTCGGCGATGCACACCCGGGCCTCGTGCGCCTCGAAGTCATCGGGCGTCTGGAACTGCACCGGATGGGTGGCCACCACCGGCAGGCCGAGTTCGGCCGCCAGCGGCACCGCCAGGCGCACATGGGCCTCGTTGCCCGGCTGACCGGCCCGCTGCACCTCGATGTAGAAGCGCTGGGGGAAGAGCTGCGCCAGCCGCGAGGCCAGCGCGCGGGCGCGTTGTGGGTCACGCCCCATCAGTGCCTGGCCGACGGCGCCGTGCTCGGCACCGGACAGTGCGATGAGGCCGTCGCCCAGGTGCTGCAGCCACTCCCACTTGAGCCACGCCTGCGCCCGATTGACGTTCTGGGTCCAGCCACGCGCCAGCAGCTCGCACAGGTTGAGGTAGCCCTGCCGGCTCTGGATCAGCAGCAGCAGGCGGCTGGGCTGGCGCTCTCCGGCCCCGCCCACGGCCTCCGGCTCCAGCCACACATCGGCACCGATCACCGGCTTGACCCCGGCGTCGCGGGCCGCCGAATAGAACTTGACGGCGCCGAAGAGATTGCTGAGGTCGCTGATGGCCAGGGCCACCTGGGCGTCTGCGGCGGCGGCCTCGACCAGGTCGTCGATGCGCAGCGTGCCGTCGACGACGGAAAACTCGGTGTGGGTGCGAAGATGAACGAAAGGCATGCCCCGATTCTAGGAGCCTGGGTGCCCGGCGCTCCCGCCGTTCGGCCACGTAAAATCGGGCCGGTGAAACCCATCCTCAACATCTCGGCCTACAAGTTCGTCGCCCTCGACGACTGCCCCCTGCTGCGCGACCAGATCCACGCCCGGGCGCTGGCCGGCGACCTGCGCGGCACGGTGCTGCTGGCACCCGAAGGCATCAACCTGTTCCTGGCGGGACCGCAGGCCGGCGTGCGCGGGTTTGTCGACTGGCTGCGCACCGATGCGCGCCTGGCCGACCTGGCGCCGAAGGAAAGCTGGTCCGACACCGTGCCCTTTCGCAAGATGCTGGTGAAGGTCAAGGCCGAGATCATCCGCATGAACCATCCGACCATCCGGCCCGAACTCGGCCGCGCGCCCGCGGTCGATGCCCGCACGTTGCGCCGCTGGCTCGATGCCGGCGTGGACGATGCCGGGCGCCCGGTCGTCACGCTGGACACCCGCAACGCCTTCGAGGTCGATCATGGCGCCTTCGACGGCGCCATCGACTGGCGCATCACCCGCTTCAGCGACTTTCCCCAGGCCGTGCTCGACCACCGGGACGAACTGCAGGGCAAGACCGTCGTGAGCTACTGCACCGGCGGCATCCGCTGCGAGAAGGCTGCGATCTTCATGCGCGAGGCCGGTGTCGAGCACGTCTACCAGCTCGAAGGCGGCATCCTGAAATACTTCGAGGAAGCCGGCTCGCAGCATTACCGCGGCAGCTGCTTCGTGTTCGACGAACGCGAAGCCCTCGGGCACACGCTGGACCCTGTGCGCTGAGTCGCGCGCATCGCGAGGCTCAGGGGGCCTTCAGCACCTCCAGCACTTCCGAGCGGAACTCCCGCTGGAACAGCACATAGATCACCGCGGCCGTGCCGAGTGCGAACCACAGCGGCGAGAAGAACCACCCGATCACCGCAAACGACATGTAGTAGGCCCGCAGCCCGTCGTTGAAGGTTTCCGCAGCCAGCCCCACCACGCGCCCGGCCCGGTTGGCGAATTCCTCGCGCGAGGCCTCGCCGCTTTCGAAGATGCGGTGGTCCGGGGCCGAGGCCACCATCAGCGCGCCGAAGGTGTATTGCCGCAGCGACCAGGTGAAGCGGAAGAACGCATACACGAACACCGCCGTGAGCAGCAGCAGCTTCAGGTCGAAGACCAGCGTGGACGTGCGCGCCGCAAACGGGATCTCGCGCACCAGTTCGGTCGCCTTGTCGCTGGTGCCCAGCAGAGCCAGCAGACCGCCGATGATCAGGATGGTGGTCGATGCGAAAAACGACGGACTGGTCGACAGGCTCTGGATCACGATGCCGTCGATCACCCGCACGTCACGGCCGGTGGTCTGCAGCATCCACAGGCGCCGGTAGTCGTTGGTGGTGGCCAGCAGCGAGCCTTCGGCCTGGCCGCGCCGCCGCGCGAAGACCGCGTAGGCCACCCATGCGACAAAAAACCAGCCCAGGGCCAGCCAGTCGGTCCAGGGGAGCAGAGTGATGATCTTGAACGCGGCATCCATGGCCGGCAATGTATCAAGCCGCGCGCAGCGCCGCCGCCGTTCGCAGCAGTGAAGCGGTCACGCGCTGCACGCCGGCCTGGTGCCGCGGCTCGATCAGGGCGCCCCGTTCGTCGAAGGCCTGGTGCGCCGCGGACACCGCATGGGTCTCGGGCACCACATGCAGCCCCAGGTTCATCGACAGGAAGGACCGCAGGAACATCAGCGAACGCATGCCGCCCGCAGCCCCGGGCGAGGCACTGACCAGCCCAGCCACCTTGCCGTTGATGGCCGCCAGCCCGGACGGCTGGCCATCGGTCGCCTGCACGCGCGAGGCCCAGTCCAGCGCATTGAGCAGCAGCGGCGTGACGAACCCGTTGTACTCGGGCGAGGCGATCAACACACCGTCGTGTGCAGCAAACAGGTCGCGCAGTGCCACCGCGCCGGCGGGCATGCCAACCGCCTCGAGGTCGCCGTCATAGACCGGCAGTTGCAGCTCGCGCAGATCCAGCGCGGTGACGACGGCGCCCTGCTCGGCCAGCATTCGGGCGGCCTCGGCGGCCAGCTTGCGGTTCAGCGAAGCATTGCGCGCACTGCCGGACGTGACGATCAGGCGGACGGGGGTCATGGGTTTCCTTTCAGCGAGCCAGGTCGAACACGATCACTTCGGCGCCGCGCCCGTGCTCCAGCACGACCTGCGCTTCGCCGACGAGCTTGGCGGCGTCCCCGGCGCTCAAGGCCTGGCCGTTCACCGTGACCTCGCCGCGCGCCACGTGGACATAGGCCAGGCGTGCGGGATCCAGGCTGAGCTCGGCACGCTGCGCGCCGTCCAGCAGCGACACGTACATCGCTGCATCGGCATGCAGGCGGACCGAGCCCTCCCGGCCGTCGGGTGAAGCCACCAGACGCAGGCGACCGCGCTTTTCCTCGTCGGGAAAGGCCTTCTGCTCATAGCCGGGCGAGATGCCGAGCTGGTCGGGCAGGATCCAGATCTGCAGGAAGTGGGTCGTCTGGTCGGGCGCATGGTTGTACTCGCTGTGCATGATCCCGCGGCCGGCGGTCATGCGCTGCACCTCGCCCGGCGCAATGGCTGCGCCGTTGCCGATCGAGTCCTTGTGCGCGAGTTCTCCTTCGAGCACATACGAGATGATCTCCATGTCGCGGTGACCGTGCGTGCCGAAGCCCGTGCCCGCGGCGATGCGGTCTTCGTTGATGACGCGCAGATTGCCGAAACCCATGTGCTCGGCATCGTAGTAGTTCGCAAACGAGAAGCTGTGGAAACTCTTGAGCCAGCCGTGGTCGGCGTATCCGCGTTCACTGGCCTTGCGCAGGGTGATCATGCTGAACTCCTTGTCGTGACGATGGATGGAATTTACGGGCAGGAGCCCCCCCTCCCAGGCAGCACGCTTGATGGCATCATTCGGAAAATTTGAAGCATCGCCGACATGACCACCGCGCGCAATGTGCTGACCCCCGAAGCCCTGTCGATGATCGACACGATCGCGCGCACCGGCAGTTTTGCCGCGGCTGCGCGCGAGCTCGGCAAGGTGCCCTCGGCGCTCACCTACAGCGTGCGCCAGCTCGAAGATGCACTGGACGTCCTGCTGTTCGACCGCCGCTCGCGCCAGGCCCGGCTCACCGCCGCCGGAGAGGAACTGCTGGGCGAAGGCCGGCGGCTGCTTCAGGAGGTCGACGCCGTGGCCAACCGGGTGCGGCGGGTCGCTTCCGGCTGGGAAACCCAGCTGAGCATTGCGGTGGACAGCATCGTCTCCAGTCTTACCGTGTTCGAGCTGTGCGAGGCCTTCTACGGCCTGAACCCGCCTTCCGGGCCCGGCACGCGGCTGCGCCTGCGCTCGGAAGTGCTGGCCGGCACCTGGGAGGTGCTGATCCACGGCATGGCCGACCTGGCCATCGGGATTTCGGGGGAACAGGCGCCGGTGCCGGGCATCAGCCTGCAACCGCTGGGTGACCTGAACATGGTGTATGCCGTCGCGCCGCACCACCCGCTGGCTTCGGTCCCCGAACCGCTCACCGACGCCCAGCTCGTCAATCACCGCGCCGTGGCGGTCGCCGACAGCGCCCAGCGGCTCACCCCGGTGACGGTCAACTTGCTGCCCGGCCAGGACGTGCTGACCGTCCCCAGCGTGCCGGCCAAGCTCGAGGCCATGCTACGGGGACTGGGCGGCGGTTTTCTGCCCGAACCGCTGATCCGCGAGCATGTCGCGGTCGGCCGGCTGGTCGTGCGCCGGGTGGCGCGCCAGCGCATGGCCGGCCGGCTGTATTACGCCTGGCGCTCCGCCCCCGCCGGCGAAGAACGCAGCATGACCCGCGCGCGGCCTCGCCTGGGCCTGGCCCTGCAGTGGTGGCTGGACCAGCTGGAGCGTCCGGCCACGCGCCAGGCCCTGATCGAGCGGCACACCGGCTGGCAGCCGCCTGCGCATCCATGACAACCGGCTCTGCCCAGGCCCACGCCGCGAGCCGAAGCGACGATGGAAAGTGGCACGTGGGACCTTACGTCGGACGATTCGCGCCCTCGCCCACCGGACCGCTGCACGCCGGTTCGCTGGTCGCCGCCCTGGCGAGCTGGCTGGACGCCCGCGCCCATGGCGGGCGATGGCTGGTACGCATCGAGGACGTCGACACCCCGCGCTGCGTGCCCGGAGCCGATGCCCTCATCCTCGACCAGCTGGCTGCCTGCGGGCTGCATCCGGACGAACCGCCCGTGTGGCAGTCCAGGCGCGGCGCGGCCTATCAGGCAGCGCTCGACCGCCTGATGGCCGCGGGCCTGGCCTATGCCTGCGGGTGCTCACGCAAGGACATCCTCGATCACTGGGCTGCACAGGGCGTCGACCGGCATCGCCACGCCGAACGGGTCTATCCCGGCACCTGCCGCTGCGGCCTGCACGGCAAGCCGGCCCGGGCCGTGCGTCTGCTGACCTCCACGGCCGACGGGCACGACATCAGCCTCGAGTGGTGCGACCGCCGCCTGGGCCACCAGGTGCAGAACGTCAGCACGGCGGTCGGCGACTTCGTGCTGAAACGGGCCGACGGCCTGTGGGCCTACCAGCTCGCGGTGGTGGTGGACGATGGTGAACAGGGCATCACCGACATCGTGCGCGGCGAAGACCTGGCAGACAACACACCCCGGCAGATCCTGCTGCAGCAATGCCTGGGGCTGCCTCGCCCCCGCTACCTGCACACGCCGCTGGTGAACGGCCCGGACGGTCAGAAGCTGTCCAAGCAGAACGGCGCCCAGGCCTTCGACGCCCGCCAGCCCGCCGCCGCGCTGCGCGCGGCAGCCCGGGTGCTGGGGCTGCACGCCGAGGGCGACGAGGTCAGCGATGTGCTGCACCAGGCCCTGGCGCAATGGCCCTGGCGCATGGCTTCCGACGGGCCGATCCGCTGAGCCCTCCGGCATCGCCGGGCGACACCTCGACAGACGGCCGGCCAGATACGCCGAGCGGCGGCGCGCGCTGCCTACAATCCGACGCATCGCAAGCAGGTGTCCTCAGGCACCCAGGGAGTGGATCGCATGTCATGGCTAGGCTTGGTCATCTGCATATTCGTGGCCTGGGTGGTCGGTGATGGCATGGGGTCGGTCGGCCTGGCGGTCGCGATCGTGGCGGTGATGCTCGGTGTGCACATCGGCCGGCTGCATCGGCGCATCGACCAGCTCGAGAAGGCCCTGGCCCCCACCCGGTCGGCCGCGCCGGCCGAGGCGACGCCCACACCCGACATCGCTGCTGAGTCGCCCGCCGCATCACAGGCCGCCGCCAGCGGTCTGGCGATCGACCGCACGGACGCTGATGCCGCGCCAGATGCCAGCGCCGTTGTGCCGCCCCTCCCTGTCAGCCCCCCCGCTGTGGTGTCCACACGCAGCGCCCCGGAGGTCGACGACGGTTTTGCCGACTGGGCCGACACCTTCCCCGGCGCCGCCGTCGACACCCCGGCCGCGCCCGCAGCCCCTGCCCCCCGCACCGCGCCGTCAAGGCCCGCCCCGGCCGCCGCCCGCCTGGAGGTCGACGAGCAGAGTGTGGGGGTGACCTCGTCGCTTGGCCAGTCGGTGCTGGCCTGGTTCCGCGGCGGCAACACCATCGTCCGGGTGGCGGTGCTCATCCTCTTTCTCGGGGTGGCGTTCCTGTTGCGGTATGCGGCCGAGCATTCGCTGCTGCCCATCGAGCTGCGACTGGCTGCCGTGGCGCTGGGCGGGCTGGCGCTGGTCGGATTCGGCTGGCGCGTGCGCCACACTCGGCGCGGCTACGGCCTCACGCTGCAGGGCGCCGGCATCGGCGTGCTGTATCTCACCGTCTTTGCGACCTTCAGGCTGTACGGGCTGCTGCCGGCCGGACTGGCCTTCGCGCTGCTGGCGGCACTGGCCGGCATCACTGCCTTGCTGGCCGTCGTGCAGTCCGCTCTGCCGCTGGCCGTGCTGGGTTTTGGCGGGGGTTTCCTGGCGCCGGTGTTTGCGTCGACCGGCCAGGGCAGCCACGTGGCCCTGTTCAGCTACTACCTGGTGCTGAATCTGGCCATTGCCTGGATCTCGTCGCGGCAGAGCTGGAAGCTGCTCAATGTCGTCGGCTTCCTGTTCACCTTCTCGATCGGCAGCGCCTGGGGCGCGCGCGCTTACCGACCCGAGTTCTTTGCCACGACCGAGCCCTTCCTGATCGCGCACTTCCTGCTGTACCTGTTCATCTCGGTGCAGTACAGCCGTGGGCTGGTGAAGTCCCAGTCGGGGCGTGTGCCCTACGTCGATGCAGGCCTGCTGTTCGGTGTCCCGATCGTCGCCTTCGGCCTGCAGGCGGCCCTGGTCAAGGACATGCCGTACGCGCTGGCCCTGTCGAGCGCCGTGATGTCGGGCATCTACCTGCTGCTGGGCCGCTGGCTCTGGCGTCAGGGCGGCCAGCAGATGCGTCTGCTGACCGAAGGCCTGCTCGCGCTGGGCGTCATCTTCCTGGCGCTGGTCACGCCACTGGCACTGGACGCGCGCTGGACCGGTGCCGCCTGGGCCATCCAGGGTGCGGGCATCGTCTGGATCGGCCTGCGCCAGGGTCGCGCCTGGGCCACGGTGATGGGTCTGCTGCTGCAGATCGGTGCCGCCCTGGCGTTCTGGGGCAGCCACTCGCGCGACGCCGACATGATGCTCTTTGCCAACGGGCTGTTCATCGGTGCCGTGTCGCTGGCCCTGTCGGCCTGGACGTCGGCGCGCCTGCTCTATCTGCGGGCCGCGCAGGCACCGGCCAGCTCCCCGGACACGCACGAACTGGGCTCGCGCCCGGTACTGCTGGGTGCCCACTGGGGCATGCTGCTGCTGAGCCTGGGGCAGGGCCTGGCGGGCATCTGGGAAGAGTGGCGTCTTGTGCCGGCCGCGTCACTGGACGAATCCTGGCGGCTTGCGCTGCTGCTGGCCTTGTTTGCCCTCAAGCTGGAGATCGTGCAGGCGCGCTGGCGCTGGCCTGAACTCAGCCTGCCCGCACGCATGGCGCTCGCCGTCGCGGCACTCGCATCACTGGGCGGCGTGCTGCAGCTCACCCTGTCACCCACCGCCCTCTGGACCCGCCTGGCCTGGCAGTGGGGCTGGGCCGAACTCGCGGTGGTGCTGGGCGTGGGGGTATGGATGCTGAACCGCCTGCGTGGTGAAGGCTGGCGCCGCGGCCTGGGCGCCGAATGGCTGCTGCTGGCCTGGTACGCGATGATCCAGGCCTCGACCGGGCTGTACGGGCTGGCCGGCCATGCGATCGCCCGCCACGAAGCCTGGACCCCACTGGCCGCGATCATCGGCCCGACGGCCATTGCCTGGGCGCTGCTCGCGCGCGGCCGGGCCGGAGGCTGGCCGGTCGCCGAACACCCGGCTGCATTCCGGCTCGGCCTGTGGCTGCCGTGGCTTGCAATGCTGCTGGTCTGGACCCTGTTTGCCAACGCCTTCAGCGACGGCAGCATGGCCCCGCTGCCCTACCTGCCCGGCGTCAACCCGATCGACCTGGGCCATGTGCTGATCGTGCTGTACGCCCTGCGCCTGGCGCAGGGCCTGCAGACCCTGGGTGCATTGCTGCACCGCGGCTGGGCCGTCGCGGGTGCGGCGGCCGGGTTCTGGTGGCTGAATTCACTGCTGATCCGCTCGTTGCACCACTGGGCCGGCACGCCGATGTGGGAGCAGGGTGCGCTGGATTCGGGCCTGGTGCAGACCAGCCTGACCATCCTGTGGACACTGCTGGCGCTGCTGGTGATGCTGGTGGCCACACGTCGCGCCGGCCCCGGCCTGGCGCGCCCGGTCTGGCTGTGCGGCGCCGGCTTGCTCGCGGTGGTGGTCCTCAAGCTGTTTTTCGTGGACCTTTCCAACATCGGCACGCTCGAACGGATCGTGTCCTTCCTGGGTGTGGGCCTCCTGATGCTCGTGATCGGCTATGTTTCACCTTTGCCACCGGCCCCCGGGGCAGCAGCACGCACGCGCGGCAAGGGCGATGGCCCCGCGCCGGAGTCCTCACCATGAATCTGTTCTTGTCCGTCCTCAAGGGCGCCTGGCTGGTCGGCGCCTGCCTGGCCACGGCCGCCGTGGCCCAGCCTCAGGAGCGCCTGGAGGATTTCCGCACCGTCGCCACGGTGCAGACCGCCTCGAACGAAGGGCTGCAGCGGCTGAGCCTGCCCCTGGCCGTGATGCAGCAGTCGCGCAGCAGCGACCTGGCCGACCTGCGCGTGTTCGATGCCCAGGGCCGCAGCGTGCCGTTGGCCTGGGTGCCCGCCACCGTCACGACGCCGCCCACGATGCGCCTGGTCGAACTGCCGCGCTTCGTGTGGCCCATGGCCCCCGTGCCCCCGGCATCGGCCATTGCCGGTTCTGCCGGTGGTGCGGCCTCGGCGGCACCTGCCGCATCGGCTGCATCGTCGCCGGCCGCGATGCAGACCCTGCCCGGACTGAAGGTCGAGGTGACCGCCGCCGGTGCCGTGGTCCGCATCGAGGCGCCCGCAACCACGGCCCCGCCGCAGCCGGCCGCACCACGCGCCTGGCTTGTCGACGCCAGCCGCCTGCGCGCCGAACTGCCGCAGGGCGAACGGGTCGTTGCACTGAGCATCGACTGGGCGCGCCAGCCGCAGGGGGTGGTCAGTCAGGCACGCCTGGAGGGCAGCGACGATCTGACGCAATGGCGGCTGCTTGCCGAAGCGACGCTGCTGGAAACCGCCGAGTCCGATGGTGCGGCCGTCACGGCCCGGCGCATCGAACTGAGCCAGTCGGTGCTGCCCAAGTATCTGCGGCTGCAGCTCGACGGTGCACTGCCCTTGAGCAACGTCACGGCCGAGATCGCCGGCGCGGCGCCCGAACCCGCCTGGGCCGCGACCCAGGCCCGTTTCCTGCCGAGTGCCGCCCGTGAAGGTGCGGCGCCGAGCTGGACGCTTGACCTGCACGGCAGCGTGCCGGTGCGACGGCTCAGCCTGAGCCTGCCGGAGCTGAACATGGTGGTGCCGCTGCAGATCGAACGACGCAGCGGCGAACGGGCCGACTGGACACCCGCGGCGCGCTATACCGCCTACCGACTCGTGCGCAATGGCCGGGAGCTGCAGGCTCCGCCGGTCGAGCTGGACGCCCAGGCCGCGCGCTACTGGCGCATCACCGCGCTGCATGACGCTGCCGCACTGGCAGGCGCCCCGCTCGAAGCCACGCTCGCCTGGCAACCCCGCGAGATCGTCTTTGCCGCACAGGGTGGCGGGTCGTTCCAGCTGGCGATCGGGCGAGAAAACGCCACACCGCGTTTCATCGACGTGGCCACGATGGTGCCCGGCTACAAGCCCGGCGATGCGGCCCGGCTGCCGCTGGCCAGCCTGGGGCCGCTGCAGGCACGCGAGGTGGCGCCACGCAGCCTGGATGAGCGCATCCTGGAGGCATCGCCTGCGGAGCAGCGGCGCTGGACCCTCTGGGCCGTGCTGACGCTGGCCGTGGCCGCACTGGGCTGGCTGGCCTGGAAACTGGTGCACGACATGAAGTCACAGCCCCGCCCGGCGGCCGAGGGTGGCCGGCCGGACGCCCCGGAATCGGAGCGCGCGCCCGACACCGAGCCCCACGACCGGCCGTAGCCGGCCGTGGTCCGGATCGATCAGGCGGCCAGCAGGTGCTGGCGGTAGTACATCAGCTCCTCGATGGACTCGTGGATGTCGGCCAGGGCCGTGTGCTTCTGCGCCTTCTTGAAACCGGCCATGATGCCGGGCTTCCAGCGTTTGGCCAGCTCCTTCAGCGTGCTCACATCGAGGTTGCGGTAGTGGAAGAAGCCCTCGAGCCGCGGCATGTAGTTCGCGAGGAACCGCCGGTCCTGGCAGATGGAGTTTCCGCACATCGGCGACTGCCCCTTGGAGACGTAGCGCTTGAGGAACTCGATCACCTGGGCTTCGGCCTGGGCTTCGTCCACGGTGGAGGCCTTGACGCGGTCGATCAGGCCGGACTTGCCGTGTGTGCCCTTGTTCCAGGCGTCCATGCGATCGAGCGTCTCGTTGCTCTGGTGGATCGCGAACACCGGCCCTTCGACACGCATCGTGAGCTGGGGATCGGTCACCACCACCGCCACCTCGATGATGCGGTCGGTGTCCGGGGACAGGCCGGTCATCTCCAGGTCGATCCAGATCAGGTTGTCGTCGCTGAAGGCCAGTGCGGGGGCGGCGCCGGCGTCTGCCGCGGCCGGGGTTTGCGGGGTATCGTTCATCAAAAAAGGCTCCTGTGCGGCCGTGATTCTCTGTGATTCGAGCAGGGTTGGCGCGCACGCCTACACTCACGCCTCATGCAATCGGACATTCTAGGCATCGCCTTTTCCGCCGCCCTGCTCGCATCGCTGGCCGTCAAGTTCTGGCTCACGTCGCGGCAGATCCGCCATGTGATGCAGCACCGCGCCAGCGTACCGGCCGAATTTGCCGGCACCATCAGCCTGGCGGCGCACCAGCGCGCCGCCGACTACACGGTGGCCAAGGCCCGTTTCAGCCTGCTGGCCAACGCGTTTTCGGCCACCGTGCTGCTGGGCTGGACGCTGCTGGGCGGGCTGGACGCGCTCAACGGGCTGCTGCGCGATGTGCTGATGCCCCTGGCCGGTCTGCTCGGCTACCAGCTCGCGCTGCTTGCCGGGGTGATGCTGATCGGCGGCCTGCTCGAACTGCCCTTTGATCTGTGGAGCACCTTTCGCATCGAACAGCGCTTCGGCTTCAACCGCATCACGCCCCGCCTGTTCGTGGCCGACCTGATCAAGGGCGTGGTCGTGGGCGCCGTCTTCGGCCTGCCGATCGCCGCGCTGATCCTGTGGCTGATGGGAGCGGCCGGCGGGCTGTGGTGGGTCTGGGCCTGGGGCGCCTGGGTGGTGTTCAACCTGAGCATGCTGGTGGTCTACCCCACGGTGATCGCGCCGCTGTTCAACAAGTTCGAGCCCTTGCAGGATGACGCCCTGCGACAGCGGGTCGAGGGTCTGATGGCCCGCTGCGGGTTCTCGGCCCAGGGCCTGTTCGTGATGGACGGCTCGCGGCGTTCGGCCCACGGGAATGCCTACTTCACAGGGTTCGGTGCCGCCAAGCGTGTGGTGTTTTTCGACACCCTGCTCAACAAGCTGGCGCCGGCCGAGGTCGAGGCCGTGCTGGCTCATGAGCTGGGCCATTTCAGGCACCGCCATGTGCTCAAACGGGTGGTCACGGTGTTTGCCGTCAGTCTGGTGGGCTTCGCGCTGCTGGGCTGGCTGGCGCAGCAGGCGTGGTTCTACGTGGGGTTGGGCGTATCGCCCAATCTGGCCGCACCCAACGACGCGCTCGCGCTGCTGCTGTTCATGATGGCCGGCCCGCCCTTCCTGTTTTTCGTCTCGCCCCTGCTGTCGGGCCTGTCACGCCGGCAGGAGTTCGAGGCCGACGCCTATGCCTGCGCCCAGTCCAGCGGGCGGGATCTTGCCAATGCACTGCTCAAGCTCTATGAGGACAATGCCTCCACGCTGACGCCCGACCCGGTGTATGTGCGCTTCTACTATTCCCACCCGCCGGCCGCCCAGCGGTTGGCCGCCATGCAATCGCTGATCAGCTCACCCGCATGAATCCCCTCGCCCAACAGAAATGCCAGGCCCTCGACGGC
Source organism: uncultured Comamonadaceae bacterium (assembly GCA_946482595.1). The sequence goes on along the minus strand of CAMLSD010000067.1, from coordinate 7,128 downwards.
GGTCAGCCCATGAGCCCCGCCGACATCGCTGCGCACCTGCGCGAGCTGCCCGACTGGGCGCTGGTCGACGCTGCGATCGAGAGAACCTTCCGCTTTGCCAACTACCACCAGACGATCGCCTTCGTGAACGCCCTGGCCTGGGTGGCCCATGCCGAAGACCACCACCCCGACCTGCAGGTGAGCTACGCCAGTTGCCGGGTGCGCTTCAACACCCACTCGGTCGGCGGCATCTCGCTCAACGACTTCATCTGCGCGGCCAAGGCCGACGCGCTTGTCGGCTGACCGATCTTGAGCAAACACCTCGAGCTCGATACCGGCCTGGTCGTGGCCGGGCATGGCCGGCACTACATCGTCGAAACTCCCGAAGGCCACCGGCTGCTGTGCCACCCGCGCGGCAAGAAAAGCGATTGTGTGGTGGGCGACCGCGTGCGCTGGCACGCCGCTGGGGCCCAGGGCAGTGATGAAGGTGTGATCGAGGCGATCGAGCCGCGGCGCAACCTGCTGTTTCGCCAGGACGAATGGAAGACCAAGTCGTTTGCGGCCAACCTCGACCAGATCCTGATCCTGGTGGCCAGCGAGCCGGTCTTCAGCGAATCCCAGCTCAGTCGATCGCTGATCGCCGCCGAGCATGCCGGCATCCCGGCGATCATCCTGCTCAACAAGACCGACCTGCCGCAGGCTCAGGCGGCACGCGAGCGCCTGGCCCCCTACCTGGCGATGGGCTACGAGGTGCTGGAAGCCGCCCTCAAGGCCCATCCGGACGCTGCGCGCGAACGGCTCGGCCCGCGCCTGTCGGCCGGTCACACGCTGGTGCTGGGCCCGTCGGGTACCGGCAAGAGCACCCTGATCAACCTGATGGTGCCGCAGGCCCAGGCCCAGGTCGGCGAGATTTCGCAGGCGCTGAACTCGGGCCGGCACACCACCACCACGACACAGTGGTACTGGATGGACGCGCAGCGCCAGGTCGGGCTCATCGACTCTCCGGGATTCCAGGAGTTCGGGCTGCGTCAGATCGACGCGGGGCGGCTGGCCGCCTACATGCCGGACCTGCGGGAACCCGCCAACCACTGCCGTTTCTACAACTGCACGCATCTGCACGAGCCCGGCTGCGGCGTGCGCGCGGCGGTGGAGGCCGGGCAGATCAGCGAGTCACGCTACCGGATCTACGGCGAGCTGCACCAGGAGTTGTCACAGACCCGCTGGTAGTCTGCGTGCCGACGCCCCACCCCCAATGCAGATGCGTCGGGCGGCCGGGCTCAGCCGATCAGGTTGGCCAGCGTCAGCAAGGCCAGCAGCAGCATCCACAGGACGACCGAGCGCCACACCAGGCCCACGATGCTGCGCAGGTGATGCAGTTCAGGCACCGCCCCGGTGGTCGAGCCGGCCGCATCGACCGCTTCGACCAGCGCACCGGCCTCGAAGGTCTTGGAGCGATCGGGCGTCAGGCCCGGCGCACTGCTGCCGCCCAGCTGGACGCCGACTGCGCCGGCCGCCGACGCCAGAATGATGCCGTCGTTCGCGTAGCGCCACATGCCCGCATGCCGCCGCCAGCTCTCGATGGCTTCCTCGAAATTGCCCACCACCGCAAAACCGAAGGCTGTGAGCCGCGCCGGCACGTGATCCAGCCAGGCGAACAACTGCTGCGCAAGCTCCATCAGGCGCGGGTTCGTGGGCGCACCGACCGTGCGGCTCTTGTAGGCCCAGAACCGGGCCGAGAATTCAGCCATCCGGTAGAGCACGGCACCCGCCGGCCCCAGGGCCACGGCAGACAAGACGATGAACCAGAAGAACACGCCAAAGACGTGGCGGTGCGCGGCCAGCAGCGAATGCTCGATGACATGGCGCAGCAATTCATTGCGCGGCAGCTCGCTGGCATCCAGGTGACGCCATTCGGCCAGCAACTGCCCCGCCCGGAATTCATCCCCTCGCTCGAGCGCATCGCGGATGTCGGTGAAATAGTGGCTGAACTGGCGAAACCCCAGTGTGAGGTAGAGCACCAACACGTTCCATGCGAGCGCCAGCAGCAGGCTCACCTGCCCGATCGCGTAGTACACCAGCCACGCCAGCACGGCCGGCACGATCACGGTGATGGTCCAGACGACCCAGGCATGGATGTCGCGCCCGGCATCGAAGTTGCGGCCGGTCCATTTGACCCATCCCGCCAGGCCTTCATGAACCAGATTGCCGCCGCGCAGGGGCTTGAGTTGCTCGATCAGCAGGGCCAGCAGGACGGAGAAAAAACTCATGGCCGGCATGATAGCGGCCGCGCCAGGACTCAAGCCGCCAGGAAGCGGTAGAAGTTGCGCAGCATGGCGGCCGTGGCGCCCCAGATGAAGTACGTGCGGGCCGCCTCCGGCGAGGTCCAGGGCATCGAGAAGAACTCACGCCGTTCGCCCGCGAAGTCGAAGGCATGACGTCGATGATGGGCCGGCTGCATCAGGTAGGCCAGCGGCACCTCGAACACCTCGGCCACCTCGAATGGGTCCGGCTGGGTCTGGAAGCCCGGCCGCACCAGCGCCACCACAGGCGTGACCAGAAACGCCGTGACGGTGGTGTAGATCGGCAGTTGCCCGATCACGTCGACGTGCGCCAGGTCCAGGCCGACCTCTTCCTGCGTCTCACGCAGGGCCGTCGCCGCAGCGTCGCGGTCGTCCGGTTCGGCCCGCCCGCCAGGAAAGCTTATCTGGCCGGCGTGGTCGCGCAGATGGTCGGTGCGCCGCGTGAACATCACCGTCGGTTCGTCACGCATGACGATGGGAATCAGCACCGATGCATGTGCGGGAGCGCGATCCGCCAGCCGCCTTTCTGTCAGCAGCTCGGGCTCCCATTGCGGGGGCTGGGCAAACCGATGACGCAATGCCTGGGGGTGCAGTCGTTCGGCGTCCACCGCAGGCAGGTGGCTGTCCACACCGACCACCGGAAGATCCTGAGGATTGAAGATCAGCGCCATGGGAACCTGAAATGAAAAAACCGCCTCGGCAGTCTGCCAGAGGCGGTGTCTTGAGCCATCGTGCAGCCTGAATGCCCCTGGCGCATTGGGCGCCGGGGCACTGGGCAGCGGCCGGAAGCCCGACGGGCCTCCGACACGATCAGGACAGCTTTTCCTTGATGCGGGCCGACTTGCCGCTGCGGCTGCGCAGGTAGTACAGCTTGGCACGGCGGACGTCGCCGCGGCGCTTGACCTCGATCGAGGCGATCAGCGGGCTGTACAGCTGGAACGTACGTTCCACACCTTCGCCGCTGGAAATCTTGCGGACGATGAAGCTGGAGTTCAGGCCGCGATTGCGCTTGGCAATCACCACACCTTCATAAGCCTGCACGCGCTTGCGGGTGCCTTCAACGACGTTCACGTTGACGATCACGGTGTCGCCAGGGGCGAAGGCCGGGATGGTCTTGTTCAGTCGAGCGATTTCTTCCTGCTCGAGTTGAGCGATGAGATCCATGATTTCTCCTAGGTGATCATGCCAACGCTACACGGGTCGTGGCTTGGCAGAGGATCGAAAAGCCCACGAGTATAGCTCAAGACGGGGGCTGTTTGACCGGTTTTGTTGCAGCCGGGGTGGGCGGCTGCGGTGCATCGGCCGGCGCGGCGCCAGGCGCAGGCAGGGAGCGCAGGAACTGCTCATCGGCCCGGGACAATCGCCCCTGGGCACGCGCCTGCTGCAGCAGGTCGGGCCGCCGCAGGGCGGTCAGCCGCAGGCTTTCCTGGCGGCGCCAGCGCGCGATCTCGGCATGGTGACCCGACAGCAGCACGGGCGGCACCTCCTGTCGTCCATGCGGCGCTTCCAGCACCTCGGGGCGGCTGTAGTGCGGACAGTCGAGCAGGCCGTCGCTGAAGCTGTCCTGCAGGTGGGATTGCGCGTCGTTGAGCACGCCTGGCTGCAACCGGGCGATCCCGTCCAGCAGGACCATTGCGGGAAGCTCGCCACCGGACAGCACGAAGTCGCCGAGGCTGAGCTCCACATCGACATGGCTGTCAATGAAGCGCTGGTCAATGCCTTCGTAGCGCCCGCAGACGAGGATGGCCCCCTCTGCGGCAGCCCACGCCTGCATCAGCCCCTGCCCGATACGCTCGCCGGTGGGCGTGAACAGCACCACCGGCGCAGCATCGGCGCGGTCGGCGCGGATCGCCTGCACGGCACGCACCAGGGGCTCGACCAGCATCACCATGCCGGGACCGCCGCCGTACGGCCGGTCGTCGACGCGTCGATACGCGTCTTCGGCAAAGTCCCGCAAGGGCCACAGGCGCACATCGACCCGCCCGCCTTCATAGGCACGCCGCGTGACGCCGTGCCTCAGGAAGGGCTCGAAGAGCTCGGGGAACAGGGTGATGACGTCGAAGCGCACGGGGCCGACCTAGTAGTCCAGGCCCCAGTCGACGGTGATGCGGCGGTTCGGGAGGTCGACGTCGTCGACGTAGGCCGCGACAAACGGGATCAATCGTTCGAGCGCCGGATCGCTGGAGGCATCGAGCACACGCAGCACGCTGTGCGCGCCGGTGTCGAGCAGGTCAGCCACGGTACCGAGCGATTCACCCTGCCGGTTCACGACGGCCAGGCCGATCAGGTCGACCCAGTAGTACTCGCCCGCTTCGGCCGTGGGAAAGCTCGCCCGCGAGACAAACACCCGCGCCCCACGCAGGGCTTCAGCCTGGGTGCGGTCGGCAATGCCCTGTGCAGACGCGACGACCACGTCGCCATGGTCGCGTGCATCGGTGATGCGCAGCATGCCGGGAAAGGCCGGCGGGCTGCCCGCGCCTGCGGTGCCGCCTACCGGGCGACGCCGCGCGGCCTGAGCCAGCGCACCGGACCCGTCGGGAGGTTGCAGGAACCACCGGCGGGAAGAAAAGAGGGCCTCGGGAACCGAGGCATAGGGCTGGACCTTGATCCAGCCCTTCACGCCCCAGGCATCGACGATCTTGCCGACCTCGACGGCATCCTGGGGCCAGGCCACGTCATCCATGAACGCGTCAGGCTGGTTCACGTGATGCAGGCCTGGACCGAGCCTGGGCTCAGGCCGCAGCCTTCTTGGCGTCCTTGATCAGGCGCGCGACGGTGGGCGACAGCTGCGCACCGTGGCTGACCCAGTGCTCGACGCGGTCATGGGCCACGCGCAGCTTTTCGGCGTTGCCGGAAGCCACCGGGTTGTAGAAGCCCACGCGCTCGAGGAAGCGGCCATCACGGCGGTTGCGTGCGTCGGCAGCAACGATGTTGAAGAAGGGGCGCTTCTTGGAGCCACCGCGGGCAAGTCGGATCACGACCATGTTGTTTCCTTTGAATCTGAAGGGTCCGCCGCACCAGGAGACACTCAGGCGCAAAGCATCGGTTGACTGTTCTTGGCCCCGACCCTGTAGATACGTGCCCGCCCGGTTGCCACAAGCGGCAACCGATCAAGCCAAGGTCGAGAACCCGAAATTATAGCCTGCACTTCCGGGAATTGGGCGCTCCGCTACAGTAGGCGGCATGACCACCCCGACCCGCTCCCACTACAAGTCGAAAACCCTGGCCACCTGGATTGCCATGCTCGGCGGCAGCCTGGGCCTGCACCGTCTGTATCTGCATGGCCTGGGCGACGTGCTCGCCTGGCTGCACCCGTGGCCCACGCTGCTGGGGGTGATCGGCGTGCAGCGCGCAATCGAACTCGGTCAGGACGACCGCCTGGCGTGGGCGCTGATTCCGCTGCTGGGCCTGATGCTGGCGCAGGGCATGCTGATGGCCATCCTGTACGGCCTGACGCCTGATGAGAAGTGGGACGAGCGCCACAACCCAGGATGGCCGCCCCAGCGCACTGCCTGGGGGCCGGTGCTGGGCGTGATCGCCGCGCTGCTGATCGGCGCGGGTGTGCTGATGGCCACCATCGCGTTCGGGATGCAGCGCTTCTTCGAGGTGCAGATCGAGGAAGCGCGCAAGATCAGCCAGTGACACGCCGCACCGGCCTGCGCGGTGCGTGCGGCCGGATCAGAACAGCTGCAGGCTCACCCAGTAGAACACGGCCGCGATGAAGGCCGAGGCCGGGATCGTGAAGATCCAGGCCCAGACGATGTTGCCGGCCACGCCCCAGCGCACCGCCGACGCCCGCTGGGTGGACCCGACCCCCACGATGGCGCCGGTGATGGTGTGTGTCGTGGACACCGGGATGCCCAGGCCGGTGGCAATGAACAGCGTGATCGCGCCCCCCGTCTCGGCGCAGAACCCGCCCACCGGCTTGAGCTTGGTGATCTTCTGACCCATGGTCTTGACGATGCGCCAGCCGCCGAACATCGTGCCCAGGCCGATGGCGATGTAGCAGGCCCAGATCACCCAGGACGGCGGCAGGCTGTCGCTGGCCGAGGCATAGCCGGAGGCGATCAGCAGCATCCAGATGATGCCGATGGTCTTTTGCGCGTCATTGCCGCCGTGCCCCAGCGAATACAGCCCGGCGGACACCAGCTGCAATCGCCTGAACCAGTTGTCCACCCGCAGGGGCGAGGTTCGCCGACACACCCAGGCCACGATCACCATCAGCAGCGAACCCAGCACAAAGCCCAGGGTGGGCGAGATGAAGATGAACAGCACCGTCTTCCACACACCGGCGGCCACGAGCGCGCCAGCCCCTGACTTGGCCATCACCGCACCGACGATGCCGCCGATCAGTGCGTGCGACGAACTCGACGGAATGCCGTAGAGCCAGGTGATGACGTTCCAGGCGATCGCACCGATCAAGGCTCCGAAAACGACATGGTGGTCCACCACCCCCGGCACGACGATGCCCTTGCCGACGGTCGCAGCCACCTTGAGCTGGAAGAAGAAGATGGCCACGACGTTGAAGAAAGCGGCAAACAGCACCGCCTGCTGGGGTTTGAGCACCCCGGTGGACACGACGGTGGCAATCGAGTTTGCCGCGTCGTGAAACCCGTTCATGAAGTCGAATGCGATGGCCAGCACCACCAGCATCACGACCACCCAGAACCCGACCTGAACCGCATCCATGCGCGCTGTCTCCGAGCCGTCGAGCCTGCGCTCAGGAGTTCTCGAGGACGATGCCCTCGATCAGGTTGGCCACGTCCTCGCAGCGGTCGGAGATCGACTCGAGCTGCTCGTAGATCGCCTTGAGCTTGATCAGCTCGCGCACGTCCTCCTGCTCGCGGAA
>CAMLSD010000066.1 GCA_946482595.1 uncultured Comamonadaceae bacterium | reverse complement strand
CGGGGGCGGCGGCGGCGGCGGCGGTGGTGGTGGCGGTGGGGGCGGAGGCTGCACCGGCGGATCGGGCGGCGGCGGTGGTTCGTCGCTGCTCCCGCCACCACCACAGGCGGCCAGCGTGAGCGACATCAGCACGGCAAGTGTCAGGTGCGACCAGGCCTTGGGGGGTGTGAGCGGCATCGCTGCAGCCTCCTTCGAGTCGAGCGGTCCATCATAGTGCGGCATGCAACACAATGTGATTCGATGAATCGCCCTGCCCCTACCCGACGCGCTGACATTGCCGGACTGATCCTTGCGCATGCCGTTCAGCGGCTCGAGTCACACCGCGCGCTCGACGATGACCAGGCCATGCGGGCCGCCGCAGCCCTCCGCCCCGACCGTCGGGCCCAGGTGCTCGAGCGGGCCAGGCACCTGGCCGCCGAGTCCGGACTGCAGGCAGCCTGGCTGACCTGGCAGCGCACCCTGGGCTGGGTTGCCGTGATCATGGCCGTGCTGGTGGCAGGCATGTCCTGGGGCCTGGTGGCCTCGGTCATCGGCGCGGATCGCCGCGTCAACGCCGCCTGGGCGCTGATGGCGCTGCTGGTCCCGCACCTGGTCGGCCTGGTGATCTGGCTGCTCGGCCTGATGTGGCCGGCACGCACCGGCGTCAGCCTGGGCGCCCTGGTGCTGGCGCTCAGTCGCCGTCTGACCGCATGGCGCGCGCCACGCCGACGTGCGCCGGGCCCGCTGCACGCGGTGGTGGCCGATGCCGCACTGGACGTGCTGCAGGCCAGCCGCACCCTGCCCTGGATGCTGGGGGCCCTCAGTCACCTGATCTGGCTGCTGGCGTTTGCCGTGGTGCTGACCGGCATGCTGGTGCAGTTCGCCTTCCGTGCCTACCAGCTGACGTGGGAAACGACCATCCTCGATGCCGGCTTTTTTGCGGCCCTCGTGCAGCTCACCGGCTGGCTGCCCGCCCGGCTGGGTTTTGCCGTCCCGGACGTGCAGGCCAGCGAGGCGCGCCAATGGGCCTGGTGGCTGATCGGTTGCGTGTTCGTGTACGGCGCCGTGCTGCGTGCCCTGCTGGCCGTGCTGGCGCTGGGCGTGATGCGGCACCGCCTGGCACACCACGGACTGCCGCTGGCGGATGCCTACCACCGGCGACTGGTGCAGCGCCTCGAAGGGATGGACGCACCGCGTGTGGTCGACGCCGAACACGCCGCACCGGCGGTGGCACCCGCCGCCACCGCCCGTGCCGCACTGGGCGACGCCGTCGCCCTGGTCGGTTTTGAGCTGGCCTCCGACACCGACTGGCCGCCACCGGGCCTGCCGCCGGCAGCGCTGTGCGAGCGCATTGCGGGCACGCGCGAGGAAAGGCAGGCGCTGATCGAACGGCTCACGACCCTGCGACCCGCCCGCATCGTGATGGTGTGCGCCGCCAGCGCCAGCCCCGACCGTGGCACCGAACGCTGGATCCGCGCCGCCTTGCCCACCACCGGCGCGCTCAGCCTGCACCTGATCGGTGCCGACCCAGGGGGTGCCGGGCGACGCCGCTGGTCCGCGTGGCTGCAGACCAGTGGCCTGGAGGTCGTCCGGCTCCTGCCCGAACCCGAGGATGCCCATGCCGTCTGAGCCGCGCCCGATCCACATTGCCGTGGTCGGCCACACCAATGCCGGCAAGACCTCGCTGCTGCGCACCCTGACGCGACGGCGCCACTTCGGCGAGGTGTCCGATCGTCCGGGCACCACACGCCACGTCGAAGCGATCGACCTGAACATCGAGGGCCAGGTGGCGATCCAGTTCTTCGACACGCCCGGCCTGGAAGACTCCACCGCGCTGCTGCATGAACTGCAGGCCCAGCCCACGGCACTGACTCGCCCCGAGCGCGTGCGCAGCTTCCTCGACACCCCCGCCGCGCAGACCGACTTCGAGCAGGAGGCCAAGGTGTTGCGCACGCTGCTGGAGGTCGACGCCGCGTTGTACGTGATCGACTGCCGCGAGCCGGTCCTGCCCAAGTACCACAGCGAGATCGAGATCCTCACGCACTGCGGCCGGCCGGTGCTGCCGGTGCTCAACTTCGTGCACGGCCACCCGCCGCAGGTGGCCCGGTGGCAGGCCATCCTGTCGGACTGCGGACTGCATGCCCAGGTGATGTTCGATGCGGTGGCGCCGTTTGTCGGTGCCGAACAACGGCTGTACGACGACCTCGCCACGCTGCTGCGCGAGCGCCGCGAGCAGTTGCGCGACGTCACCGAGGCGCTGGCCTTCGAACGGCTGCAGCGCCGCGACGCCGCGTTGAGCGTGGTGGCCCTGGCCCTGGTGCGCTGTGCCGCGCTGCGCCATGTCCACCCCGAGGCCGAGTTGGCCGCACCCGACTCGCGCATGCTGGCCACCCGGCGCATGCAGGACGAGGTGCAGGCCATCGCGCGGCGTGCCTGCGACGACCTGCTCGCCGTGCATGCCTTCGACCGCGACGACGCCGATCCCGCCGTGCTGCCGCTGCTGGCCGGGCGCTGGGAGTCGGACCTGTTCCACCCCGAGTCGCTGAAGGCGGCCGGCCGGGAGTTCGGCACCGGGGCGGTGGTCGGTGGTGCGGTGGGTCTTGCGGCCGACCTGGCGCTGGGCGGTCTGTCGCTCGGCGTGGGCACCAGCATCGGCGCCTCGGTCGGCGGCCTGGCCAGCCAGGGTTTCGGGCGCCTGGGGCGGGCGCTGACGAACCGCCTGCGCGGGCTGCGCGACCTGAGCGTCGAGGACGCCGTGCTGCGTCTGCTCGCCTGGCATCTGCTGAATCTGCAGCGTGTGCTGGAAGACCGCGGCCATGCGGCGCTGACCCGTGTGCACGTCAGCGAGGCCGAACCCGGCGCCATCGGCGAAGCGCTCGACCCGGTGATCGCAGCCCTGGCACCAGCCCGCAGCCAGCCCGGCTGGGCCCAGCCCGAGGCCGACAGCCTGCCCCAGCGGGCCCGGCGCAGCCGCTGCGCCGAGGACGTGGTGCGAACGCTCAGAGCCCTTTCCCCCTTGGCCGCCCTGCCCGAGCACTGACCAGTAGACTTCAGCGGCCTTGGTCCCCCGGAGCACACATTGGACTGGAATCAGGAACTTCTCAAGAGCGCCATCTGGATCGTCAAGGCCTTTGTGGTCACCGGCATCGGCTTTGCCGCGGTGGTCTGGGGGCTGACCCACTTCACCCGCTGGGGACGGCAGTTCCGGCGCCTGGCCTGGCCGTATTTCACGCCACGGCGCAGCTGGCGCCCGTTCCTGATGCTGGCGCTGATCCTGTTCCTGACGATGTTCTCGGTGCGCATGAACGTGCTGTTCTCGTTCTGGTACAACGGCTTCTACAGCGCGCTACAGGCGCTCGACCAGCAGGCCTTCTGGTTTTTCCTGGGCGTGTTCGGCATCCTGGCCACGGTGCACGTGCTGCGAGCACTGTTCACCTTCCTGATCCAGCAGGCCTTCGACATCCGCTGGCGCGAGTGGCTCACCGAACGCCTGACCGACGACTGGCTCGACGGCCACGCCTACTACCGCGGGCAGTTCGTCAAGGAACCGGTCGACAACCCCGACCAGCGCATCCAGGTGGACATCGCCGCCTTCGTGGCGTCGTCGCGCAACCTGTCGGTGGGTGCGGCCAATGCCGTGGTGTCGCTGGTGGAGTTCACCGCGATCCTGTGGGGCCTGTCGGGTGTGCTGATGGTGGCCGGCGTGGAGATCCCGCGCGGCATGGTCTTCCTGGTCTACATCTACGTGATCATCGCCACGCTGCTGGCCTTCAAGCTCGGGCGTCCGCTGATCCGGCTGAACTTCCTGAATGAAAAGCTCGGTGCGAACTTCCGCTATGCGCTGATGCGCCTGCGCGAATATGCCGAGAGCGTGGCCTTCTACCAGGGCCAGTCGGTCGAGCGGCGCACGCTGATGTCGCGTTTTGCCGAGGTCATCCGCAATGTGTGGGCGATCGTGTTCCGCAGCCTCAAGTTCGACGGCTTCAACCTCACGGTGAGCCAGATCGCGGTGGTGTTCCCGTTCATCCTGCAGGCGCCGCGGTTTTTTGCCGGCACCATCAAGCTTGGCGACGTGATGCAGACCGCCGAGGCCTTCAGCCAGGTGCAGGGCGCGCTGTCGTTCTTCCGGCTGTCATATGACGAGTTCGCGCAGTACCGCGCGGTGCTCGACCGCCTGACCGGCTTCATGGATGCCAACGAGCAGGCCCGCGCGCTGCCGGTGGTGCGCACCACCGTCCAGCCGGACACCCTGCAGATCGACGCGCTGGACGTGCGCCGCCCGGACGGCCGCGAGCTGCTCAAGGGCCTGCGGCTGAACCTGTCGCCGGGCCAGTCGCTGCTGGTGCAGGGCGCCTCCGGCAGTGGCAAGACCACCTTGTTGCGCACCCTGGCCGGCCTGTGGCCGCATGCCGACGGCGAGGTGCGGCGGCCGGCCGGCAGCGATGCGCTGTTCCTGTCGCAACGGCCCTACCTGCCGCTGGGTACGCTGCGCACCGCCTTGAGCTACCCGGCACAGCAGGTCGATGACGGTGCGTTGCGCGACGCGCTGCACAAGGTGCAGCTGGGGCACCTGGCCGACCGGCTGGACGAGGATGCAGACTGGTCGCACATCCTGTCGCTTGGCGAGCAGCAACGCCTGGCCTTCGGCCGCGTGCTGATCAATCGTCCGCGCATCGCCTTCCTGGACGAGGCAACCTCGGCCACCGACGAGGGCCTGGAACATGCGCTCTATTCCCTGCTGCACCGGGAGCTTCCCGAGTGCATGCTGGTGAGTGTGGGCCACCGCCGCACGCTGCTGGCGCTGCACACGCACCACCTGCGGCTGCAAGGCGAAGGCCGCTGGGAGTGGCAGGCGGCGTGAGGCCCCTGCGCAGTTTTTCACGCCCTGGGACGTGCCAGGGTGGGATGCGGAGCATGCACCAGGCCGCGCGAACAGGCATCATGGACAGGATCCGCGCCGCGGCCGCCATGCCCGTCCGACCAGGGTGAGCGGCCGATCGGGCCGAAACGTCGGAAAGCCTGCCCATGAACACTGCCCTTGCGAGCTGGCCATCTCCCCAGGCACCCGCGCACCGCCAGGCGCCGGGCCGTGCAGCCCGGACGGTGGCGGCCAGGGTGTTGTGGGCGGCGCTGGCTGCCGTGCTCACGGCCGCCCCCCTGCAAGCCGCGCCGCCGGCCAGGCCGGCCGCGCCTCCCGGGCCCGAGCACCTGCGCATCGTGGGCGGCCTGGCCGGCATCAGCCAGTTCACCCGCCACGAGCAGCCCTTCTGGGCTGAACACCTGGCCCGCGTGAGCGGCGGGCGTGTCACGGCCGAGATCGCCGCCTTCGACCGGGCCGGCATCCGGGGGCAGGAGATGCTGCGCCTGGTGCAGCTCGGAGTGGTGCCCTTCGGCACCCTCTCGCTGGGCCTGAGCTCCACGGTGGACCCGCTGCTCAATGCCCCGGACCTGGCCGGACTGAATCCCGACTTCGAATCGCTGCGCCACAGCGTGCGGGCCTTTCGCCCCTACCTGGCCAGCACCCTGCGCAGCCGCTACGGCGCGGAACTCCTGGCCGTCTACACCTACCCGGCCCAGGTGACGTTCTGCCGGCAGCCGCTGCGGCAGCTGGCCGACCTGGCCGGTCGCCGCGTGCGCACCACCAGCCCCACCCAGTCGGACCTGGTCGAGGCGCTGGGCGGCATTCCGGTGCAGACCGGCTTTGCCGAGATCGTGCCGAACATGAAAGCCGGCAACCTGGACTGCGCCATCACCGGCACGATGTCGGGCAACACCATCGGCCTGCATCAGGTGACGACCCATATCCACCCGATGGCGATCACCTGGGGGCTGTCGGTGTTCGTGGCCAACACCCATGCATGGAACGGGCTGAGCGCCACCACGCGCGAGCTGCTGCTGGCCGAACTGCCCAAGCTCGAACACGCCATCTGGGCCGACGCCCAGCGCGAGACCGGCGATGGCCTGGCCTGCAACACGGGAGCTGCGAGTTGCGAACCGGCACGCCGCGGCAGCATGACCGAAGTCAAGCCTTCGGCGGCCGACGACACCCGGCGCCGCGAGGTGCTGGCCGACACGGTGCTCAAGCGCTGGAGCCAGCGCTGCGGCACGGCCTGCGTGGGCGTGTGGAACGACACCATCGGCGCGGCCGTGGGCGTCAAGGCGAAGTAGGCCGGCCATGCGTGCACCCTGGCGTCTGCCGCTGGTGGTCTGGGGGGGCGTGGCGCTGTTCGTCGCGGCCGTCGTGCTGGTGGCCTTCAGCCTGCAGCGCACCGGGCAGCGCGCCGCGATCGAAGAGAACGAAGGTCGCGCAGTGCGTTTCGTGGCCAGCACGCAGGCGGCGTTGAACCGCACCCTGCTGGGCATCGACGTGCTGCTGGCCGGCCTGAGCGGCCCGCTGCAGGCCGCTGTGCGCGACGACCTCAGCCTGGACCCGGCCACCACCCAGGTGCTGCTGCGCCATGTGATCCACCAGAACCTGGCCGTGCGCGACGTTGCCGTGTTGTACAGCGACGGACGCCCGGTGGCCTACGCCGATGCGAACGCCACGCGCCTGGGGCTGGACCTGCCCGAAGGGTTCCTGCAGGCCGCCACGGCCTCGCCCGCACCGTCCCTCGTGATCAGCGACCCGGTCGTGCACTTCGGCACCGCCGAACGGGTGCTCTACCTCGGACGGGTGGTGCCGCTGGTCAACGGCCCGCGCGTGCTGGCCGTTGCCCAGGTGCCGCTGCCGCTGCTGACCACGCTGCTGGCACAGGCGGCCGACGTGCCGGGACTGAGCGTCACGCTGGAGCGGGTATCGGGCGAGCTGCTGGCCAGCTACCCGCCTGACGAGCTGCGCCTGGGCACGTCGATCGTGCCGCCCGCCTCGCAGCTGGCGCTGACCGGCGAGCCGATGCGCGAGCACGTACGGCTGGGAGACGCCCCGGCCATCGTGGTCGGCCGCCCGACGCTTTACCCCAGCGTGGCGGTGCTGGCGAGCATCCCCCTGTCGGACGCGCTGGCCCGCTGGGAGATCGACCGCAACCGCATCATCGCCGTGGCTTGCGGCTTCATCGTGCTGATCGTCGGTGCCGGTGCGGGCATCCATGCCCACCTGGCCCGTCTGGCCCGGGCACGGCGCGAGATCGCCGAAGGCAAGGCCCTGCTCGACCAGGCCCTGCTGTCGATGAGCGACGGCTTCCTGCTGACCGACGCGCAGGGCCGGGTGGTGCTGTGGAACGAACGCTACCTGGACATCTTCCCCTGGCTGCGACCGGTGTTGGCACCGGGCGTGTCGCTCGACGAACTGGCGCGGTGCGGCGCGGTCAACGCCCTGCCCCATGGCAGCGACGAGGAACGGGCCGCCTGGGTGCAGCGCCGCCTGGAGCACCACAGCCGGGGCGACGGGGCACACGAGCAGTACCTGACCGACGGGCGCGTGATCCATGTGGTCGAGCGCACGATGCCGGCCGGCGGGGTGGTCAGCATGTACCACGACGTCACCGTGAAGGAGCGCGAGCTGCAGGGGGCCAAGGCGGCCGCCGAAGCCGCGAACGAATCGAAGTCGCGCTTCCTCGCCTCGATGAGCCACGAGATGCGCACCCCGCTCAACGCGGTGCTGGGCATGAACCGCCTGATGCTGGCCTCGGGGCTGGACGGCAAGCTGCGCCACTATGCGCAGCTCATCGAGTCGTCGGGGCAGATGCTGCTGGCGCTGATCAACGACATCCTCGACCTGTCGAAGATCGAGGCCGGCCGCATGGAGCTGGAGTCGATCGAGGTCGACGTGCGGGGGGTGGTGCAGGACGTCGTGTCGCTGCTGCGCGAGCGCGCCCAGGCTCGCGGGCTGGGCCTGGAGGTGAGGGTGCGCAGCGCCTGGCCCCCGCTGCTGCAGGGCGACGCCGGCCGGTTGCGTCAGGTGCTGCTGAACCTGATCGGCAATGCGATCAAGTTCACTGAACAGGGCGAGGTGGTCGTCGAAGTCGATGCCCAGGTGCAGGCGGGTGGCCAGGTCGCGCTCGACATCGCCGTGATCGACACCGGCATCGGCATCGATGCCGCCCAGCTCGCGACGCTGTTCCAGCGCTTCACCCAGGCCGACAGCTCCACCTCGCGCCGCTACGGCGGCAGCGGCCTGGGCCTGGCCATCAGCCGCGAGATCATCGAGCTGATGGGCGGGCGCATCACGGTGCACAGCGAGCCGGGTCATGGCAGCACCTTCCGCGTGGAGCTGAAGCTGCCGCTGCACGAGCCGCAAGGCGCCCACCCCCGCGAGCCCGCCGAGGACACACCTGCCGGCGACACGCCGGCCCTGCGCATCCTGGTGGCCGAGGACAACGAAGTGAACCAGATCCTGATCCGGGCCATCCTCGACCAGCTCGGGCACACCTGCGATCTGGTCGCCAACGGCGAGCTGGCCGTGCAGCAGGTGCAGGCCCGCAACTACGACGTGGTGCTGATGGACGTGCAGATGCCGGTGCTCGACGGCGTGGGCGCCACGCGAGCGATCCGGCGACTGCCCGGCCCGGCCGCCCGCGTGCCCATCATCGCGATGACGGCCAATGCCCTGGCCGAGCACCGAGCCGCCTACCTGGGGGCCGGCATGGACGACTACCTCACCAAACCGGTCGATGTGGGCGCCTTGCGGCGCGCGCTGCTGCGGGTGCGCCAGGGCCTGGTGGCCACCGAATCAGGCACGGCCTGAGCCGCCGCGCGCCGCACGCCGCAAGCCGCGCGTGCGAGCGCAGCGCCAGTCATTCGCGCCAGTGTTCGGCAATCCACGGCACCGGCAGCACATAGCGCTTGATGTGCTCCCAGCGACTGTCGTCCACCCGCTGCGGTCCGAAAGCCGCGAGGATGTGCTGCCAGCGGCCCGGGTGCTCGGACACACGGCCGTTCCAGCGTCCGTCCTGCACGTCGTGCGGATTGGGGCCGCCCGGAAAGGTCACGATGCGAGCGCTGGCGGGCAGGCGTGCGGTCATGAAGTAGCGCAGCGGAAACGGCGGCAGGCAGTGCAGGCGGAAGTGCCGCGTCCAGGCCTCGGGCCAGAACTTGATGCCTCCCGGGATGCACTTCGTGACGTAGTGCTGCTCGTAGCGATAGCGGTCGGCGATGCCCTGCGGATCGGCCCGGAAGTTGTCGAGCATCTCCGGGAAGCGGCCCACCGGAAAGCGGAACACCGAGGTCTGGCCCAGGCCCGACATCGGCTTGGCCCAGTTGCGCGCCAGGATCACGTCGTCCGGGTTGCCGTGAGAGAAGTAGCCGTCCAGGCTGCCGACGATGACCGAGTCCAGGTCGATGAACAGCACCGGCCCGGACAGTCCCGCCAGCTCACGACTCCACAGCACCACCTTGCGCCACTTGCCGTGCGTGCGCACCGGATGCTCGCAGCCCAGCTCGGGCAGCGCGGCGCATTCGACCTCGGGACGGATGCCCGCCGGGTTGTCGGTCAGGCACACGAACCGCAGCGGCCCGGTGACGTGGCGCCTGACCATGGCATACAGCCGGTCAACGTATTCCGGCCCGTAGCCCGTACCCCACTTGACGCAGATCACCTGCTTGGTGGCTTCCATGATGTGCTTGTCCTGCTCCTCGACGACCGCGCGATGGTAGCGCCTCGGCGCCGGTCGCCCGGCCCGGGGCCGGACTGGCGCACCCCGCCAGGGGCTTGACCGATGCGACACCGTGGAGGATTCTGTTTCAGCCGGTTAGCACCCCCTAGTTCGAACAAAAAATCTGGCTGAATCCAAATAGCATTTGATCATTCACTACTCATCGGCCGATTCGGCTGATTAAATCAAACGGATCCATCATGACTGCACCCGCCGCCCGCCTGCCCTTCCCGTACCGGCCCGAACCCGCCGTGGTCCAGGGCCTGCTGGCCCGCCTGCAGACCGAGGTCGACTGGGCGGCCGCCATGCGTGTGGCCGGCCCCTGGGTCGAGGCGGTGCGGGCCCACCCGGCCGCCTTCTGGGCGATGGAATCGTTGCTGAAGGAATACCCGCTGTCCACCGACGAGGGCCTGGCCCTGATGCGGCTGGCCGAGGCCCTGCTGCGCGTGCCCGATGCCGAGACCGCGATCGCCCTGACGGCCGACCAGCTCGGCAAGGCCGATTTCGACGCCGACCAGGCCTCCTCCCACCCGCTGCTGGCCAGCCTGTCGGCCAGCGCGATCGCACTGTCGAAGAAGTTCCTGCCCGACGCGGGCGGCGAGCCCAACATGATCCAGCGCCTGGGCGCGCGCACCGTCGTGGCGGCCACCGTGCGCGCCATCCAGTTGCTGGGGCGGCAGTTCGTGCTGGGCCAGTCGATCGCGGCAGCCACACGCGAGGCCGCCTCGCAGCGGCGGCAACAGGCCAATCTGCGCTTCAGCTACGACATGCTCGGCGAGGGCGCCCGCACCGAGGCCGATGCACAACGCTACCTGGCGGCCTACCAGGCAGCGATCGAGCATGTCGCCCAGGGCCGCGTGGCCGACGACCCACGCCGTGCCGACGGCATCTCGATCAAGCTCAGCGCGCTGTACCCGCGCTACGAAGACAGCCATCGCACCCAGGTGCTCGCGGTGCTTGTGCCGCGCGTGGCCGATCTGGTGCGCCAGGCGGCCCGAGCCAACCTCAACCTCACGATCGACGCCGAAGAATCCGAGCGGCTGGAACTCTCGCTCGACGTGCTCGAGGCCCTGTCCGGCGTGATCGCCGCCGAACATCCGCAGTGGCAGGGTTTCGGCCTAGCCATCCAGGCCTATCAGACGCGGGCGGTCGAACTGATCGAAGAAGTGGCGGCCATCGCCCGCCGCCATGACCTGCGCTTCATGTGCCGGCTGGTCAAGGGCGCCTACTGGGACGCCGAGATCAAGCGGGCCCAGGAACTCGGGCTGCCCGGCTATCCGGTCTTCACGCACAAGCATCACACCGACATTTCCTACCTGGCCTGCGCCCGCGCGCTGCTGGCCCAGGCACCGTGGATCTACCCGCAGTTCGCCACCCACAATGCGGGCACCATCGCGGCCATCCTGCAGATGGCCCGCCGGCACGACGCCGCCTTCGAGCTGCAGCGCCTGCACGGCATGGGCGAGGCGGTCTACCGCGAGGTGCTGAAGGACCCGGCCGTGGCCTGCCGGGTCTATGCCCCGGTGGGCGAACACCGCGATCTGCTGGCCTACCTGGTGCGCCGCCTGCTTGAGAACGGCGCCAACTCCTCGTTCGTGAGCCAACTCGCCGACCCGCAGGTCGATGTGGCGGCGCTGCTGGCCTCGCCGCTGCACGCCGAGCCCCAGCCCTCCCAGCCCCTGCCCGACGCGCTGTACGGTGCCGAACGGGCCAACTCGCGCGGCGTGGACCTGGCCTGCACGGCCATGCGCGCGCCGCTGGACGCGGCCGTGGCCGCGACGACCGTGCCCACCGTGCCCGAGGCCACGGCCGCGCAGATCGACCAGGCGATGCAGCAGTTGCAGGCCGGTTTGCGGGCCTGGAACGCCCGCCCGGTGGATGAGCGCGCCGCCGTGCTGATGCGTGCGGCCGACGCCCTGGAAGCACGCCTGCCCGAGTTCTGCGGCCTGCTGGTGCGCGAGGCCCACAAGACCCTCGGCGACTGCGTGGCCGAGGTCCGCGAAGCCGTCGACTTCTGCCGCTACTACGCCGTCCAGGCCCGTGCGCGCCTGGCGCCGGTCACCCTGCCCGGCCCGACCGGCGAGTCCAACGAGCTGCGGCTGCACGGGCGCGGCGTGTTCGTGTGCATCAGCCCGTGGAACTTCCCGCTGGCGATCTTTGCCGGCCAGGTGGCTGCGGCCCTGGTCACCGGCAACACCGTGGCCGCGAAGCCGGCCGAACAGACCCCGGCGGTGGCGCAACGCATGGTCGAGCTGCTGCATGAGGCGGGGGTGCCGCGCGACGCCCTGGTGCTGCTGCACGGCCCCGGCGAAACGGTGGGGGCGTCGCTGGTGCGCCACCCCCGCACGGCCGGTGTGTGTTTCACCGGCTCCACCGCGGTGGCACGCATCATCAACCGCACGCTGGCCGACAAGGACGGCCCCATCGTGCCCCTGATCGCCGAAACCGGCGGCATCAACGCCATGGTGGTCGACTCCACCGCCCTGCCCGAGCAGGTGGTCGACGCGGTGGTGCAAAGCGCCTTCCGCTCCGCCGGCCAGCGCTGCTCGGCGCTGCGGGTGCTGTGTGTGCACGAAGCCGTCGCCGACGGCGTGCTGAAGATGCTGGCCGGCGCGATGGAGACGCTGGTCGTCGGCGACCCGGCCCGTCTGGACACCGACGTCGGCCCGCTGATCGACGACGAGGCCCATGGTCTCATCAGCGGCCACGTCGAGCGCCTCGAACGCGAGGCCCGGCGCATCGGCCGCACCCCGCTGAGCCCCGGCCTTGTCGGACGCTACCTCGCGCCGGTGGCCTACGAGGTCGCGTCACTGGCCGACGTCCGCCAGGAGATCTTCGGCCCGGTGCTGCAGGTGGTGCGCTGGCGCGGTGAGGTCGACGAGCTGGTCGATCAGGTCAACGCGCTCGGCTACGGCCTGACGCTGGGCATCCAGACCCGCATCGACTCCCGCGCACGGCGCGTGGCCGACCGGGCGCACGTGGGCAACATCTATGTCAACCGCAACATGATCGGCGCGGTCGTCGGGGTGCAGCCGTTTGGTGGGGAAGGCCTCAGCGGCACCGGCCCGAAGGCCGGCGGCCCGCACTATCTGTACCGCTTCTGCGGCGAGCAGACCGTGACCATCAACACCGCCGCAGCCGGCGGCAACGCGGCCCTGCTGGTGGGCGGGGCGGCACGCACCTGAGCCTGCGGGCTGAGGCGGCCCGGGACGGCCGCCTCAACCGCCGTCGGCCTTGATACCCGCATAGCGGGCTTCCTGCTCCTGGCGCAACTGCTTGCGCACCTTGGCCTGCTCGAAGCGCCGTTTTTCGTCGACGGTGAACGGGCGCAGCGGCGGCACCGCCGTGGGCTTGCCGTCGTCGTCCACGGCCACCATCGTGAAAAAGCAGCTGTTGGCGTGGCGCACCACCTGATTGCGGATGTTCTCGGCCACCACCTTGATGCCGATCTCCATCGACGACGTGCCCGTGTGGTTCACGCTGGCCATGAAGGTCACCAGTTCGCCCACATGGATGGGCTGGCGGAACATGACCTGGTCGACCGACAGCGTCACCACGTACCGCCCCGCATACCGGCTCGCACAGGCATAGGCCACCTGGTCGAGCAGCTTCAGGATGGTGCCGCCATGCACATTGCCCGAGAAGTTGGCCATGTCGGGCGTCATCAGCACCGTCATCGTGAGTTGGTGGGAAGGGAGGTCCATGGGTCGGGCTGTTCCTGGTGATGCGCCACCATGCGTCATGCAGGGGACGTGGGCGGATTGTCCATGCAAAGCGTGTGCAGGATTCATGCCGCCGGTGCAGCCAGGGCGGGCGGCGTCGCCGCACGCCACTCCCGCCTCAGGCGCCGGCCGCCCCCGGCTCGGCCACCACCGGCACACGCTGCGCCAGCGCGCACATCAGCTCGTAACCCACCGTGCCGGCCGCCTGCGCCACCTCGTCGATGGGCAGGACCGCCCCCTGCGGCCCGCGGCCCCACAGCGTGACTTCACTGCCCAGGCCCGCGTGGGGCACCGGGGTCAGGTCGACCGTGACCATGTCCATCGAGACCCGGCCCACCAGGCGGGTGCGCACACCGTCGACCAGCACCGGGGTGCCGGTGCCGCAGTGGCGCGGGTAGCCGTCGGCATAACCGCAGGCCACCACACCGATGCGCAAGGGGCCGTCGGCCCGGAAGGTGCTGCCGTAGCCGACCGTGTCGCCGGCCTGCAGGTGCTGGATGCCGATCAGGTGCGACTTCAGCGTCATCGTGGGCTGCAGGCCCCAGCTGTCGACCGTGCCGGCGGGAAAGTCGGGCGCCGAGCCGTAGACCAGGATGCCCGGGCGCACCCAGTCGCCCCGTGCGGCCGGGTTGCTGCCGGCAAACCGCAAGGTGGCGGCGCTGTTGCAGACCGAACGTTCACCGGCCAGGCCTTCGGCCGCCGCCTCGAACACGGCCATCTGGTGTGCGATGCCCGCCGGGCCGTCGGCATCGGAGAAATGGGTCATCAGCGAGATCTCGTCGACCTGCGTCAGGCCGGACAGTCGCATCCAGGCGGTGCGAAACGCCGCCGGGGTGAAGCCCAGCCGGTTCATGCCCGAATTGAGCTTGAGGAAGACCCGGTGCGGCCAGGTGGTCTTGTGGGTGGCCAGCCAGTCGATCTGTTCGTCGCAGTGCACCGTGTGCCACAGGTTCAGGCGCGAACACAGTTCGAGGTCGCGGGCCTCGAAACAGCCTTCAAGCAGCAGGATGGGCCCGCGCCAGCCCAGCGCCCGCACGCGTTCGGCCTCGGCCAGGTCAAGCAGGGCAAAGCCGTCGGCCGACTGCAGGCCGGCATAGGCGCGTTCGATGCCGTGGCCATAGGCATTGGCCTTGACCACGGCCCAGACCTTGGCGTCGGGGGCGGCCTGGCGGGCGCGGCGCAGGTTGTGCGCCAGGGCATCGGTGTGGATGAGGGCTTGGATCGGACGTGGCATGTGTCTCATTCTGCCAGCGCCCCTCCCGTGCAAAACACGCCCGGTGGGCGGCTCGGGCGTGGATTGTTCGACCCCCGACCGCCCCGAGGGGGGGCGGGCCGCATGCTATAAACCCGGGCGGCCCGACGCCACAAGACCAGGGGCATGGCCGGGCAACGCACAGGGGACAGCGCAATCGGAAGCCGGCGACCAAGCAGTGATCGAATGAAAAAAGGCTTCTACACCATCATGTCGGCGCAGTTCTTCAGCTCGCTGGCAGACAACGCCTTGTTCGTTGCGGCCGTCGAGCTGCTGCGCACCTCGGGCGCCGGCGAGTGGCAGCGCGCGGCGCTGGTGCCGATGTTCGCGCTCTTCTATGTGGTGCTGGCACCGTTTGTCGGTGCCTTTGCCGACTTCATCCCCAAGGGCAAGGTCATGTTCATCTCGAACACGATCAAGGTCGTGGGCTGCCTGATGATGCTGTTCGGCACCCACCCGCTGATGTCCTATGCCATCGTCGGCCTGGGGGCGGCCGCCTACTCGCCGGCCAAGTACGGCATCCTCACCGAACTGCTGCCGCCCTCCCAGCTGGTCAAGGCCAATGGCTGGATCGAAGGGCTGACCATCGCCTCGATCATCCTGGGGGTGCTGCTGGGCGGCCAGCTGGTCGGCCCGGCCATCGCGCCGCACCTGCTGGCCGTGGACCTGCCCGGCGTGTCGCTGGGCATCGACACCGCGCCCGAGGCGGCGATCGCCTCGCTGATCGTGCTGTACGTGCTGGCGGCCGTCTTCAACCTCTACATCCCGCGCACCGAAGCGCCACTGCAGCCCTTGCCCGGCACGCCGATGGACATGCTGCGCGACTTCAGCACCTGCAACCGCCGCCTGTGGCGCGACCGCCTGGGCCAGATCTCGCTGGCCACCACCACGCTGTTCTGGGGGGTGTCGGGCAACCTGCGCTACATCGTGCTGGCCTGGGCTGCCGCCGCGCTGGGCTACACCACGACCCAGGCCTCATCGCTCGTGGGGGTGGTGGCGGTGGGCACGGCGGTGGGCGCGGTGGTGGCCTCGGTGCGCATGAAGCTGGACATGGCCACACGCGTGATCCCGCTGGGCATCGCGATGGGCGTGCTGGTCATCGCGATGAACTTCATCTCGAACGTGTTCGTCGCCGCGCCCTTCCTGATCCTGCTGGGTGGCCTGGGCGGCTTCCTGGTGGTGCCGATGAATGCGCTGCTGCAGCATCGCGGCCACAACCTGATGGGCGCCGGCCGCTCGATCGCCGTGCAGAACTTCAACGAACAGGCCTGCATCCTGGGCCTGGGTGCGCTCTACACCGGCATGACCAAGTTCGGCATGTCGGCCTTCGGTGCGATCACGATCTTCGGTGTGGTCGTGGCCGGCACGATGTGGCTGATCAAGCGCTGGCACGAGCACAACCTCGTGCACCACCGCGACGAGGTCGAGAAGCTGCTGGAGCTGGCCCGCACCGACCACCACTGAACCGGCACCGTCCCTCGCATGAGCGTTGCCGCGTCCTCGTCCTGGCCTGTCCTGGCCCTGCTGTTCAATGCGCTGGTGTGGGGGGTGGCCTGGTGGCCGTTTCGCACCCTGAATACGCTCGGACTGCACCCGCTGTGGGCCATCGTGGCCATCTATGCCCTGGCTGCCGCCGGCATCGCGGCCTGGCGTCCGCAGGCGCTGCGCCAGGTGCTGCAACCCGGCCCCTTGTGGATCCTCGCACTGTGCTCGGGTATCACCAATGCCGCCTTCAACTGGGCCGTGAGCATCGGCGAGGTGGTGCGTGTGGTGCTGCTGTTCTACCTGATGCCGCTGTGGACGGTGCTGCTGGCCCGCCTGGTGCTGCATGAACGCCTGACGCTGCACGCCGGGGTGCGCGTGCTGCTGGCGCTGGCCGGCGCGATGATCGTGCTGCGCCCGCCTGGCGGCACCTGGCCGCTGCCGCACGGCCTGGCCGACTGGCTCGGGCTGCTCGGTGGGTTCAGTTTTGCCCTCAACAGCGTGGTGCTGCGACGCGTGGCCCATCGCACCCACGAGGAAGGCCGGGCCGTGGCCATGCTGCTGGGTTGCGTGGCGGTGGCCGCGGTGAGCGGCAGCGTGCTGGCCATGCGGGGCCTGGCCGCATGGCCGCCCAGCCCGCAGATGGGCTGGCTGCTGATCGTGGCGGGGCTGGGCGTGGTGTTCATGCTGTCGAACCTGGCCTACCAGTTCGGCGCAGCCCGCCTGCCGGCCAATGTGACCGCCGTGGTGATGCTGACCGAGGTGCTGTTTGCGTCGATCTCGGCCGTGCTGTGGGGCAACGAGACCCTGGCGGCCCACACCGTGCTGGGCGGCGGCCTGATCCTGGCCGCGGCCCTGCTGGCGGTGCTGGGTCCGGCCCGCTTCGGCCGGGCCCGCACCGATCCCTGAGCGCCGCCGGCGGGATCAGCCGGGCACGGACGTGCTTGCCAGCAGGTGCTGGACTTCCGCCAGCAGGTCTTCGTCTGCATAGGGCTTGCCGAGAAACACATTGGCGCCGGCCGCACCGGCCGACTGCACGTCGGCGTCACGCGTATGGGCGCTGACGATCACCACCGGCAGCTGCGCCCACAGGCGCGAAGCGCGCAGCCGGCGCGTGAGCGCCAGGCCGTCCATGCCGGGCATCTCGAGGTCGCTGATGACCAGGTCGGCCGGGCGGGCGATCAGCAGCTCCAGGGCGGCCTGCCCGTCACTGGCGAGTTCGACCTCGTGGCCTGCATCGCGCAGGACCTGGCCGATGGCCTGGCGGGCCGAGGCGGTGTCGTCGACCACCAGCACACGATGGCGTCGCGCGCGGGCCCGTTCGGCCAGTCGCGGCGCCGCGGCGGCGTCGACGCCGGCACCGGCCGCACGCTCCAGGGCCGGCAGGTCGAGCACGAACACCACGCTGCCATCGCTGCGCACCGTCCCGCCGGCCAGGCCGCGCAGGCGCCGCAACACGGGGCCGATGTCCTGCAACACGAGTTCGCGGGAGTCGACGATGCGCTCGACCTGCAACGCGATCTCGCCGTCGGCTCCGTGCACCAGCACCACCGGGTGCGGGCCTTGCGCCGGCAGCGCGGGTGCTGCGCCCAGCCATCCGGCCAGCGCGTGGCACGGCCAGGTCCGGCTGGCATACCGGAAGACACGGGTCGCGCCCGAGCTGTCATCCGGCACGATCTCGCCCTGCCCGGCGGCGAGGGCCAGCGACACCGATTCACTGGGCAGCGCACAGGCATGGCCACCGGCCTCGACGATCAGGGCATGCAGCAGGTTGCCGCTGGCCGGCAGGCTGAGCGTGATGCGCAGGCCCGAACCGCTCGGACAGGCCAGCTCGATGCGCCCGAGCATAGCTCGCACGCGGTCGGCGACAAAGTCCAGGCCGACACCCCGGCCGCTCAACGGTGTCACCGCCTCGCGCGTGGAGAACCCGGGCAGCAGCAGCAGGCGCAGCAGCTCCGACGGTGAGGCCGGCGCGCCTGGCGCGACCAGCCCCAGGGTTTCGGCACGGTGGCGCACGGCCGCCAGATCGACGCCGCGGCCGTCGTCCTCGCAGATGACACGCACGCGGCGGGGCTCCTGGCTGAACTGCAGCCGCACCGTGCCGCCCGCAGGTTTGCCGGCACGGTCACGCTCGTCAGCCGACTCGATGCCATGCTGCACGGCATTGCGCAGCAGGTGCAGCAAGGGGTCGACCAGGCGATCAAGCACGTCGGCACCGATCATCACGGCCTCGCCGTCGATCTGCAGCCGCACCGGTCGGCCGGCTGCGGCGGCGGCCAGGGCCACGCCGCGGCGCAGCCGGTCGGCAACCGACTGCACCGGCACCAGGCGGGCGGCCAGCAGCTCGCGATGCTGCTCGTTGAGCTGCTGGCCCAGGCTGCGATGCCCCGGCTGGAGCGACTGCACCGCCTCGCGCGCGCCCTGGGCCTGCTGGCGGGCCTCGGCCGCGGCTTCACTGGCAAAACGGCTCAGGGTCTGCAGCTCCTGGCAGCGATCGAGTTCAAGCGGGTCGCCCTGCCCTCCTTCACGGCCCTGGACGTGCACCACATGGCGGTCCAGCGCCAGGTCCAGGGCTTCAAGCCTTTCATCGAGACGCCGTTGCGCAGCCGCCCAGGCCGCAAGCTGGGTGTCGGCCTGGCGCCAGAGTTCGTCGATCCGGCCGTGGTGCATCAGCGCCTGCGCGGCGCGGCGCACCAGTTGATCGAAGGTGCCGGCCGCCACCATCGAGCCGGCCCGCTCGTCGACCGGGGCGGTGGCCGGCGGCACGGCGGAGGGTGCCGGCAGCACGATGTCGTCGTCGAGCAGGGTCTGCGGCCGGGTGGGCACCGCCGGCAGGTCGCGGGGGTGCAAGTCGGGTGACTCGCCTGCGGGCGGGGCGGCAAAAGTCGAAGGCGAAGGTGAAGGCACGGGTGCCGCGGCAGGCTCGGGGGGCGCATCGTTGCCTCGCTTGGCCAGCAGGCGGCACAGCTCGTCGACCTGGGCGCGGGTGGGCGGCACGGGGCTGGCCAGCAGGAACTCGGCCAGGTCGGCCGTCGCCTGCGGCTGGCCCGGCGCGGCCAGGCTGGCTGCCACCGGCGGATGCCAGCGGGTGATCCAGTCGTGGGCCTCGGCCAGCTCGTCGCCCTCAAACCCGGCCATCAGCTGCAGGCTATCGCGCAGCAGCTCCATCACGATGGCCAGGCCTTTGAGACCGGCGCCACGCGCCGCACTGCCCAGCCGCCCCAGCAGGCTGGCCGCCAGCAGGCCATGGCTGCGGCCATGCCCCGGGTCGGTCAGCCACTGCAGCAAGGCGGTGTCGATCTCGGACGCAGTGCGCTCGAAGCTCGCCCGCAAGGCGGCCAGAGGGGTGCCGTCGGACGGGAGGGCGCCGGGCGAGGTGGTGCCGGGGTGGGTCATGCCGGTGGAGGTCATGCCGGTGGATTGGGCAACTTGAATTGATCGACGGATTCGGTGAGCTGGCGAGCGTACTCGACCAGCGTGGCGGCCGAGACGGTCTGCTGCTCGATGGCCATCGCGGTGTGCGACGAGCCGCGGTTGAGCTGGTCCAGCGCCCCGCGCAGGTCATCGGCCAAGGCCGACTGCGCCTGCGAGAACTCGCCGATCTGCCGGGCCAGGTCGATCAGGTGGGCCGTGGTGTCGCGGGCCTGCACCGTCTGTTCCCCGGCCTGTCGGGCCAGTCCGGCCTGCCGGCCCGCCTGCGCAATGAGCCGGTTGAGCGTGAGCAGGGTGTCGCTGGTCTCGACCTGGATGCCCTGCACGAGCTGGGCGATCTGGCCGGTGGCCTCGCGGGCGCTTTCGGCCAGGCGCTGCACCTCCTCGGCCACCAGCGCAAACCCACGCCCGGCCTCGCCGGCCGTGGCCGCCTGCATCGACGCATTGAGCGCCAGCACATGCGTGCGCTCGGCCACCGACTGCACCAGGCCCACCACGGTGGACACCTCCTGGCTGCGTTCACCCAGCCGCTTGAATCGCAGCTCGGCTTCGGTGATCGACTCGCGCAGCAGGTCGGCCCCGCGCACATTGGCCTCCACCGCCTGCAGGGCCGTGTCATTGGCCTGGGCCGCCTGTTCGGCTGCTTCGGCGCTGTTGCCCGACAGAGCGGCCATCTGGGCCAGCTGGTAGGTGGCCTGGTTCAGCCCCGAGGCCATGCCTTCGAGTGCCTGGCGCTCGATCTGCGAGGTTTCCTCGACCCGCACCGCCTGTTCATTGACGAACTCGCAGGCACTGCGCACCTGGTCGGCGATGTGGCGCACCTCGGAGAGCGTGCGAGCGGTGTCATCGCCCAGCTGATTGATGGCCGCAGCCAGGGTGCCGATCAGGTCGTCGCCCACCTCGGCCCGTGCGGTGAGGTCGCGTGCCCCGAGCTGGAAGACGGTCTGGAGCAGCGTGACGACCGACTGGTGCAGTGCCTCGTTCTCATGCGCGGCCTGCCCCAGCGGGGCCAGGCGCTCGTCGAGCAGGCGGTCCACCGAGCGGGCCACCGCAGCGAGTTCGTCATGGCCCTGCGGCTGGGTACGCGCGGCCAGGTCGCCGGAACCCACCCGGTCGACCGTGGCCTGCAGCGCACGCACCGGCTGCAGCAGCCAGCCGGCCGCGGCCGCCATCAGCGCCGCGCCCAGCAGCAGCGCGGCGGCCGCGCCCAGTGCGGCACGCCCGGTCAGCAGGCTGGGCAGCGCCTGCGGCACGGCGCTGGGCGCCAGGCTCAGGCTGGTCAGCAGCACCCAGCCGGGCTCGGTCACGCCGGGCAGGTCGAGGCGGATCGGCGCATAGGCCAGCAGCTGGGTCCCACCCGCAGGCCCGTCCTGGCGGGTCACGCCCCGTTCGCCCTGCAGCGCGGCACGCACTGCCGGGCTGTCGACCGGCACCAGGCCCACCGCACTGCCCCGGTGGGTGGCCAGCGCCGCCTTGGGCGGCGGCACGGTGTCTCCCAGCGCGGCAAGGTAGGCCTTGGCATCCTGGCGCCAGGCCTGCGGGTCGGTGCGGAGCAGCTTGTCCGGTCCCACCAGGAAGGCATCGACCGGTGCTGCGGGATCGCCGGCCGCCGTGCTGGGCGCCGGGTCGACCGACCGGGCCCAGGCGTCCGGCCCGAGGCGCCAGGCCAGCACGCCGATCTGCAGGTCGCCGTCGAACACGGGCATGGCGGCAAACATCGCCTGGCGCCCGGCGGCCGGCAGGTAAGGCGCCAGCTCGGACAGCGCCAGTTCGTCGGCCGACCGCGCCCGCCGCACCTTGGCATAGGTTTCGGCCAGGGCGCTGGCCGCGGCCGGGCCGTCGACCAGATTGCTCGCGAAATCGAGGTCCTTGGCCACGCTGTACACGACCTGGTCGGTGTCACTGTCGATCAGCAGCCAGTCATCGACCTGGAACTGCACCCGGGCCCTTGCCAGCGCACGGTGGTGCACCGCATGCACCTGGCCGTAGGCCGTCGGCTCGTCGGGAAAGACGAGCTGGTCGCGCTGCTGCCAGCCATGCGGATTGCGCACGATGAACGCATGCTGCAGCAATGCCGCGGCGGGGCTGCGCGCGGCCATGGCGCCGGACAGGTCGGCCGGTGTGCCGAGGTAGTGGCGTGCGGCCTCGGGCTGGTACTTCTCGCGCAGCCAGGTGAGCATGTCTTCGCGCAGGGCCTCGGCCGCAGGGGCGGGGGCGCTGGCTGCAGCAGCGGCCGAGGCCGCGGCTGGTGGCGCAGCCGCCGCGGCGCGAGCGGGGCGCGTTGCACGCGCGGCGGGCGCGGGATCGGGCGTGGGCGGAGCAGCCGTGCCCGTGGTGGCCAGGGCCTGCTTGAACTCGCGCAGGGCCTCGATCGTGCCGCGCTGTGTGGCCATCACCTTCAGTGCCGCCACCCGGCTGGCCAGCACGTCGCGCACCGCTGCCAGTCGCGCATCACGTTCGACCTGCACCCGCAGCGCCTGCTGTTCAGCCTGCCCCGACCGGGCGATCGCATCGGTGCCCTGCCACAACGAGGCGATGCCCAGCCCGGCACCGACCAGCCCCACCAGGGCGCCGGCCAGCAGCAGTTTCAGTCTCAGGTTCATCCCTGCACGTCCTTGTCGAAGCTTGCCTGCCCACCGGACTGACCGGCGTGGACACCGGCCTTCAGGCCAGCGCCAGGGTCGCCGACCAGGCCTGCGTCAGTGCCGGTGCGTCGATCAGGGCCCAGGGCTGTCCCTGCGCGTCGACCGCCCGCCCCAGCACATGGGGCGCCAGCACCGCAGGAACGTCAGGCGGCTCGCCCGGCACCGGCCGGACCTGGGTCGGTGTGCCGCTGAACAGCAGCGCGACCACGGCATCGTCCGACGCTCCCACGAGCGCCATCGTAGCCGCGCCGCCGGGCGAATCCGCGGCCGGGTCGATGTAACGGGATGGATCGATCACCGGAATGACACGGCCGTCGAAGGCCATGGCGCCGCGCAGCCAGCCCGGCGCATGCGGCACCGGCGTGATCACCGGCTGCTCGACGAGGCAGCGCGCCCAGCCGTGATTGAACGCCAGCGGCCAGCCCGCGCAGCGCACGCCCTGGGCAGCCTCCAGCGGATCGGGCGCAGCCGCGTTCACGCGCCGCTCACTCGTAGGTCTCGGCGTTGGGGTCGGTGGCCTCGAGCTCGTAGCTGGCCGCCAGCATCGCCAGGCGGGCGATCACGCCGTACATGTAGAAGCGATTGGGGGCGCTCGCGCCCGGGCGCACACCGGCCTTGGGCAGGTGGTTGGATTCGGCAAAGGCCAGCGGCACGAAACTCGCGCCCGGCGCATTGAGGTTCTCGTCGATCCCGCGCTCGGCATGCACCCGGTAGAAGCCGCCCACTACATAGCGGTCGATCATGTAGACGACCGGCTCGGCCACCGCCTCGTTGATGCGTTCGTAGGTGGGCACCCCTTCCTGGATGATCACCTCGGTGACCTCCTGGCCGTCCTTGATGACGCTCATCTTGTTGCGCGTCTTGCGGTTCAGTTCGGCCAGGTCCTTGGCATCGCGCACCGTCATGATGCCCATGCCGTAGGTGCCGGCATCGGCCTTGACGATCACGAAGGGCTTTTCCTGGATGCCGTATTCCTTGTACTTGCGGCGGATCTTCGACAGCAGCGCATCGACGTTGCTCTGCAGGCAGTCCATGCCGGCGCCTTCATGGAAGTCGATCTGGCCGCACTGCGCGAACATCGGATTGATCAGCCAGGAGTCCATGCCCAGCAGCTTGGCGAACTTCTTGGCGACCTCTTCATAGGCGCTGAAGTGATGCGACTTGCGCCGCACCGCCCAGCCGGCATGCAGCGGCGGCAGCAGGTATTGCTCGTGCAGGCCCTCGAGCACCTTGGGCAGGCCGGCGGAGAGGTCGTTGTTGAGCAGGATGGTGCAGGGGTCGAAGTCCTTCAGGCCCAGGCGGCGCTTGCTCCGCTGCAGCGGCTCGACGGTGAGCGTGCTGCCGTCGGGCAGGTTCAGCGTGGTGGGTTCGGTGATGGTGTCGTCCAGCGTGCCCAGGCGCACGTTCAGACCGGCCTGGGTGAAGATCTGCACCAGGCGCTGCACATTGGTCAGGTAGAAGGTGTTGCGGGTGTGCTTCTCGGGCACCAGCAGCAGGTTCTTCGCCTCGGGACAGATCTTCTCGATCGCCGCCATCGCAGCCTGCACGGCCAGCGGCAGCATCTCTTCGGTCAGGTTGTTGAAGCCGCCCGGGAACAGGTTGGTGTCCACCGGGGCCAGCTTGAAGCCGGCGTTGCGCACGTCCACCGAGGTGTAGAACGGCGGGGTGTGCTCCATCCACTCGAGCCGGAACCAGCGCTCGATGGCCGGCATGGACTCCAGGATGCGTTGCTCGAGTTCGTTGATGGGGCCGGTCAGGGCCGTGACGAGATGGGGGACCATGCGCGCTGCCTGTCTGATGCCCCTGCAGGGGCTGGATCGATCATTCTAGGCAAATGGGGTCATCACCGTGCTGCGCAAGCACAAGCGTGCGACGGACCCACGAAAAAGGGGCCTCCCGCAGGAGGCCCCCTGGTGCATCCCCCCGCAGGGGATGGGGAATGGCTTACTTGTGGTAGGCCGTCTCGCCGTGCGACGAGATGTCGAGACCTTCGCGCTCTTCTTCCTCGGTCACGCGCAGGCCGACCACCATGTCGACGATCTTGTAGGCGATCAGCGACACCACACCCGACCAGACGATGGTGATGACCACACCCTTGAGCTGGATCATGACCTGGCTTGCGATCGAGAAGCCTTCGGCACCGGTGCCGCCCAGGCTGGGCGACGCGAACACGCCGGTCAGCAGGGCACCCAGGATACCGCCCACGCCGTGCACGCCGAACACGTCGAGCGCGTCGTCAGCACCGAGCATGCGCTTCAGGCCATTGACACCCCACAGGCAGACGATGCCGGAGATCAGGCCCAGCACGATCGCGCCCATCGGGCCGATCAGGCCGGCTGCCGGCGTGACGGCCACGAGGCCGGCGACGGCGCCCGATGCGGCACCCAGCATGGAGGCCTTGCCCTTGCCCAGCGCTTCACCGGCGCACCACGACAGCGTGGCGGCACCCGTGGCGACGATGGTGTTGATGAAGGCCAGCGAGGCGTTGGCATTGGCTTCGAGTGCCGAGCCGGCGTTGAAGCCGAACCAGCCCACCCACAGCAGCGAGGCACCGACCATCGTCAGGGTCAGCGAGTGCGGAGGCATCGCTTCACGACCGAACCCGGTGCGCTTGCCGACCATGTAGGCACCCACCAGACCGGCGATACCGGCATTGATGTGCACCACCGTGCCGCCGGCGAAGTCGAGTGCGCCGTCCTTGAACAGCAGGCCCTCGGCATACCACACCATGTGCGCCACCGGCAGGTAGCTGAAGGTGAACCACAGCACCGCAAACAGCAGCACGGCCGAGAACTTGATGCGTTCTGCGAACGAGCCCACGATCAGCGCGCAGGTGATGGCCGCGAAGGTCGACTGGAACGCGATGAACACGTATTCAGGCAGCTTGAAGGCCGGGTTGAAGGTGTCGGCCAGGGAGTCCTGCGTCACGCCGGCCAGGAAGACCTTGTCGAGCGTGCCGATGAACGCACCTCCGCCACCGAAGGCCAGGCTGTAGCCGTACACGCACCACAGGATCGTGATGAGCGAGAAGACCACGAACACCTGCATCAGCACCGACAGCATGTTCTTGGCGCGCACCAGGCCACCGTAGAACAGGGCCAGGCCGGGGATGGTCATCAGGATGACCAGCATCGTCGAGGTCAGCATCCAGGCGACGTCGCCCTTGTTGACGGTCGGCACCACCTCGGGTGCGGAGGCCGCTTCAGCGGCCGGTGCGGCAGCAGCCGGTGCCGCTTCAGCCGCGGCTGAAGCCGCCTCGGCCATGGCCGGGGCAGATGCGGCCGCGTCCTGGGCCAGTGCGACGTCCACCATGCCGAGGCCGGCGAGGCTGAACGCCAGGATTGCGAGTAGTTTTTTCATGGGTTGTCTCTCCTGATCGGGGCCTCAGAGCGCGTCCTTGCCGGTCTCGCCGGTGCGGATGCGCACCACCTGCTCGAGCGCGGACACGAAGATCTTGCCGTCGCCGATCTTGCCGGTGCGGGCGGCACCTTCGATGGCTTCGATGACACGGTCGACGATGGCGTCGTCCACCGCTGCCTCGATCTTCACCTTGGGCAGGAAGTCGACAACGTACTCCGCACCGCGGTACAGCTCGGTGTGGCCTTTTTGCCGGCCGAAGCCTTTGACTTCAGTCACCGTGATGCCTTGAACACCGATGTTGCTCAAGGCCTCACGCACTTCGTCAAGCTTGAAGGGCTTGACGATGGCGGTCACCATCTTCATGGGTCGCTCCTTTTTTTCCAGGGAAAGGGCGGGGGTGCAGCACCCCCGCGTGAGTTACATGGTCTTGGTCAGCGTGAGGATCAGGCGCGTCTTGTTGATGTCGCCATAGAAGCCGCGCTTGTTGGCGCCCACGACATGGCC
Source organism: uncultured Comamonadaceae bacterium (assembly GCA_946482595.1). The sequence goes on along the minus strand of CAMLSD010000066.1, from coordinate 2,837 downwards.
ACCGAGCGCAAAGCCCGAGCCCAGGTCGTAGGTGGCTCCCAGCTTGAAGTCGGTGTAGTCCTTCGCGCCGGAATCGCTGGTCATGTTGGTGAAGCCGAGGTGGGCGTTCAGCGTCAGTCCCTTGGCCACTTCCATGTTGGCCGACAGGTCCAGGTAGCCGGTGTTGCGCCCTTCGTCGATGCCGAAGTAGCGCTTCGACACGGTGTGCGAGTACTTGGCCAGGAACATGCCGTAGGTCAGGCCGCCGTAGATCTCGGTGGTGTTGGCGTCGCTCAGGCCGGGGTAGATGTACTGCAGCAGGCCGACGTCGAAACCCAGGCCGCCGCCCAGCTCGCCCTTGTAGCCGCCGTAGACGTCCATCTCGATGCCGTTGGCAAAGCTGATGCTGGAGTTCCAGTTGCCGACGTAGAAGCCGCCCATCGCGTAGTCGAAGCCGCCCTGGATGGCGGGCTTGTTCTCGGTCTGGTCCTGGCCGCGGTACTTGTAGTTGGTCGTCAGGCTGAAATTGGTGGCCACGCCATCGGCCAGCACGGGCCCGGCAGCAAACGCGGATGCCAGGGCCAGGGCAAGAAGCGACTTCTTCATTCGGAACACTCCTACTGAACGTTGAGGGGGGACAGTTGCCAGGACAGGTCTGCACGATCCATGCCACCTGAGCCCAGCCCATCCCACGCCCCAACACAGAGCAGCGCCCCATTGAAGCCCCTTTTGCGCGCACACCGGCGGTGCGAAACAGAGAAGTGCACCGATTCTGTGCGGAACCCCGTGGGCCGGGGGGTCGGGATAACACCCTGTTACGGTGCGGCACCGTAAATTGGCGCACCGCCGCTGCCCGGAACGGGCCGGTGGTCACGACAAGAACACTCAGGAGGATCCGCGACCATGTCGCTTGCCGTCATTCGCAGCCGGGCGCTGGCCGGGCTGCAGGCGCCGCCCGTGACCGTCGAGGTCGATCTGTCCAACGGGCTGCCGAGCTTCACGCTGGTCGGCCTGGCCGACACCGAGGTCAAGGAAGCCCGCGAGCGGGTACGCGCCGCCTTGCTCAACAGTGCGCTGGAGTTCCCGCACAACAAGCGCATCACCGTGAACCTGGCACCGGCCGACCTGCCCAAGGAGTCCGGCCGTTTCGACCTGCCGATCGCCATCGGCATCCTGGTGGCCAGTGGCCAGATCGACGCGGCCCGGGTGGCCCGGCACGAGTTTGCAGGGGAGTTGTCACTGGCCGGCGACCTGCGCCCGGTGCGGGGTGCCCTCGCAATGAGCCTGGCCCTGCACCGCCAGGGCCAGCACACCGCCATGGTGCTGCCCGAGGACAGCGCCCGCGAAGCCGCGCTGGTGGAAGACGCCGAGGTTTACGGCGCGCGCCACCTGCTCGACGTGGTGGAGGCCATGCGTGTGCGCAGCCGCGACGAGCCCGACCCCGCTGACGAGCCGGCCCGCAACGGCGGCTGGTGCCGCATGCGCAGCGCCCCCGCGGGTTCGCCACCGGCCTACCCCGACCTGCGCGACGTGAAGGGACAGTCGGCCGCCAAGCGCGCCCTGGAGATCGCCGCGGCCGGCAGCCACAGCCTGCTGATGGTGGGCCCGCCGGGCACCGGCAAGTCCATGCTGGCCCAGCGCCTGACCGGGCTGCTGCCGCCGCTGGCCACCGAAGCCGCACTGGAATCGGCCGCGGTGCTGAGCCTGATCGGCCGCTTCGACCCCGCCCGCTGGCGCCAGCGCATGTTGCGCCATCCGCACCACAGTGCGTCCGCCGTGGCCCTGGTGGGCGGCGGCTCACCGCCCCGGCCGGGCGAAATTTCCCTGGCGCACCATGGTGTGCTGTTTCTCGACGAACTGCCCGAATTCACCCGTGCCGCCCTCGAAGCCCTGCGCGAGCCGATCGAGACCGGCCGCATCACGATCTCTCGCGCGGCCCACCAGGCCGAATTCCCTGCCCGCTTCCAGCTGGTGGCCGCAATGAACCCCTGCGCCTGCGGCCACCACGGCAACCCGATCAAGGCCTGCCGCTGCAGCCCGGACATGGTGGCGCGTTACCAGGCCCGGCTCAGCGGCCCGCTGCTCGATCGCTTCGACATCCGCCTGGAGGTGGGTGCCCTGAAGCCCGACGACCTCGCCCGCGCCCCCGAGGGTGAACCCAGCACAGTGGTCGCCGAACGGGTGGCCCGGGCTCATGACCGCCAGCTGGCGCGTCAGGGTGAACCCAATGCCCACCTGACGGGGCGCGACCTTGACCAGCACTGCAGCCCGAGCGCTGCAGCAGGCCAGTTCCTGCAGCAGGCCGCCACGCGCCTGGGCTGGTCGGCACGCAGCTACCACCGCGTGCTCAAGCTGGCCCGCACCGTGGCCGACCTGGCGCAGGCCGATGTGATCGACGTGGCCCACGTGGCTGAGGCGATCCAGTTGCGGCGGGCTCTGGCGAGTTGAGGCCAGGCTTGGTGGTGCGCTTGCCGCGGCAGGGATGGGGTGGGCGTTGCTCCCTCTCCCGCTTGCGGGAGAGGGTCGGGGAGAGGGTGCTTCGAGTCGCTGCCGCGGTGGTGTGTGGCGCCGCGTATAGCTCCTTGCGGGACGAGCCGAGGGGATCACTCCCTCTCCCGCTTGCGGGAGAGGGTTGGGGAGAGGGTGCTTCGAGTCGCTGCCGCGGTGGTGTGCGGCGCCGTGTATCGCACCTGCCGAGGCGAGCCCGGGGGTCACTCCCTCTCCCGCCTGCGGGGAGAGGGTTGGGGAGAGGGTGCTTCGAGGTGCTGCCGCGGTGGTGTGTGGCGCCGAGTGTCGCCCCTGACGGGGCGAGCCGGGTCTCGGCCCGGCGGCCGAGTTCCCTTTCTTGCTTCCCCAAG
>CAMLSD010000065.1 GCA_946482595.1 uncultured Comamonadaceae bacterium | reverse complement strand
TGAGGAAACCGGGCTGCACTACAACCGGTTCAGGTATTACGATCCGGGGGTCGGGAGGTTTGTTTCTCAGGATCCGATTGGGTTGGCTGGTGGTGCGAATCTCTTCTCCTATGCTGAAAACTCGACTGGCTGGATAGACCCCGTTGGATTGTCTCCGGGGGGAGTTGGGCGCAAACAGCCCGCAAAGAAGCCAAACCAGGATTCCAAATGCAAATGCAGAAGAGAATGGGAGGTAAATCGATATGACAGAACTTGTCAAGGTCACGTGCCCGGGGTTGGTCAAGTTTCATACTATCGCGACCCCTTTTCTGGTCTATGGTGGTCAAAGGGTCAAACAGGGCACGGCGGGAGTGCATGGAAGGCGCACGACAAGGGTGGCAACTGGGTTGCCAATGCCGACATCTAGAGTGACTACATGAGCAAGCACAAAGGAGACGGGGGCAAAAGCATCGACTTCAAGTCTCTCAAGTGCAAGGACGTATGATGATCAATTCCGCCGACGAGTTCGTTTCACTCGTTGACAGCAGCGAAAAGTCTGAGCGCGACCTCGCGAAATTTTCCAATGCGCCGGACTCGGTGTGGTTGGACGTAATTGAACGGTATCCCGAGTATCGTCGGTGGGTTGCCCACTGTCGTACAACACCCCTGCATATCCTGGCCGAGCTGTGCATCTTCGAGCCGGAAGTTCGCCTGTCCGTTGCCATGAGGCGGCGACTCCCCCCGGAACTTTTCCAACTGCTTTCGACAGACCCTGACGCCGCCGTTCGGCAGCAAATCGCTGCGAATGCGAAGACGCCGGAGCACGTGTTGCGCCTCCTGGCGGAGGACACCGATGTTGACGTGAGTCGCGTCGCCAGGTATCACTTGGCGCGGCGCTGATTTCCTAGCGACGGCCGGCTCTGCGGCCAATGCGACGCCTACGCGCGGCCTCGCATGGCCGCGTACTTCCCTCTTATGCGGAAGCTGACGACACCGGTTTGCGCTTCGAGTACCTGGACCGCCTGCGCGCCACGCGCATCACCAATGAGCTGGGCCGGCAGACGCTGTACGAATACGACGAGCGTCGCGATATCGTGGCCACCACCGGGCCGGACGGCGTTCGCGCAGAGACGCCGTTCGACGCCAATGGCCATCCACGCGGCAAGGTGGATGCCTTGAGCCGCGAGACGCGCTATCAGTTCGACCAGCGCGGCAACCTCACCAGCGTGATCGTGACCTGCTCCGCTTCAGCCGTACCACGCTGAAGTAGCAAGGAGTCCGGAGCGGGTAACGCGCCTTGCATCAACCAAGGCGAAGAAGGCGGAGGCCAGTGGCGGCGGTGTGGTGGTGATAGGCGAGGGCAAGCGCAGGCCCAGTGGCCGCTGTGAAGTCATGCGCTATGAGGAGTTGTTGCGGTCTTGCCATCTGCCTCGGGTCGGGAGCGGCAACGCGGACAAGTCCGCGCACAAACATGCGGATGAGCTCGCGCAACGCATCGGGAAGAACGGCTACGCCACAGGTGCGACAGGTACGATCAGCCTGAGTCAGGCCAAAGCGATTGCGGCCCGGGCGATCGGGAAGGCCACCGGCGGCACGCAGGGCGGAGGCCGTGATTGCAAGGACATCCAGACACAACTCGACGAACATTTCAAGGTGCACAACGAGACCTTGCTGCGGGGGCTGAAGGATGCGCGAAGGGTGACTGACGAGACTCGAGATGCAATCAATCCTACTGGACCTCTCGGTGACTAACGCAGACATCTCGGAAAGAGCGAATGACCAAGATCAAGACCATTCAGTGCGGCACCGTAGCGAAGGCCGACGAGATTCTCGTTGGATCGACCTCTGACGATCCACGCGTTGCAGACATTGACCTGACCTACATATTCCGTATCAACGTTGACCTCCCGGAGAGAACTGTTTCGACATGGGTCTGGAAGGACTATGACTGGACGATCGTCTCGTTGTCTTGCGATGCGCGCTCCAATCTGAGAACGGTCCTGTCGCGCGAAGGGCAGGTCCGCCTATACGGCCCCGGCGGCAAGCCCGACCACACGTACCAGATCCCCGAAGCCGGGGTCTTCGGCGATGCAGCGATCGGCCTGGGCTATGTCAACCGCATCCGTGCGATCGGGGATCACCTGTATGTGTGCGGCCAATCCCGCCAGGTGTGGCGCTTCGAGTGGGATGGCAAGCATCTCGCCTCGGGCCGATGGGTCGATGCGGCAGGCCCCATGCGCCAGCCCGCGATCTCCGACCCAACCGACGACCCCTCTGATGCAGATGCCTTCGACCGGTGGATTGATGACAACGATGCCGTGGATCTGGTCGATATCGCGGGCACCAGCGACAACGACATCTATGCCGTGGGTGATCAATGCTGGCACTGGGACGGCCATCAGTGGCAGCAAGTCGCGTTGCCCACCGACGAGCCCCTGGCCGCCATCAAGGTGATGTCGCGCGAGTTGGTCTACTTCGTGGGCCACAACGGCACCTTGCTCGCCGGCAACGCCCGCGATGGTTTCAACGACCTGTCCAGCGTCGACGACAACCAGAACTTCACTGGCGTGGAGTGGTTCGGCGAACGGCTTTTCCTCGCCTCCAACCTGGGCCTGTTCACCCACGACCCCGCGACGGGCCGAATCGAGCGCTACACCACGGACTTGAGTCCCGACCTGCAAGACACACGTCTGCTTGAGGCCAAGGACGGCACTCTCTGGTCCTTCGGGTTCAAGGATCTGGCTTGGTTCGACGGCGTACGCTGGACCCGTGTGGATCACCCCGACAACCCTCCGATCAGGTAGCCGGGACCCGTCCCGGTGCGCTTTCCCTGGCGCACCACATGCGGTGCGGCAATCGAAGGGGCTGCGCATCCGCAACTGTTGGCCGCGCCGCTCGCTGCAAATGCCAGTCTCAACATCCGTCTGCGCCAGACTCTCGGCTTCAAGAGTCCTGCCGAAGTCCTCTTCGAAGACTGCTTCAACAACAAGATCGATATCAACCCTGTTATTGCACTTGGTCTTTGAGTCCGCCAAGGGATTCCCACCTGCAGGCAAGGATTTCTGGCACCCAGAAACTCTGAAATGAGCATTCTCCCAACCTGACGCAGCAAACGGTTCTCCCATTGAGTGGAATTTCCCGACTTATCAATCGAAGTCTGCTGTCGATTCACTTTTCAGAAAAGCATTCATGGAACAAGAACCATTCACACGCCAGGACAGTCAAATGAGCAATTACTTCGGAGCATACTGGGACGGAAGACCGCTGACTTTGGGAGCCTATATAGCGTCCCTGAGAAGCTTTATGCACGCACTCCAGAAAGTGCACCCTCCCTTCTCAAAAGTCAGGGCCCTCGGCAGCAAGCAAAACGATGAAGTTCCGATTGCCGCGGATCTTTCAAACCTGTCCGCCGTTGCAATGGATCTCGCATGGGATAAGGAGGTTCCAATAAGTCGTTACTCTGAAATGGGCCCAAACGGCGTCCCGACACTGAATTCAACATCGAGAACAGGATATGGCCTTGTCTTTTCGAACGGGGAAGAGGATTTGATGGGGCCGGACTACTTGTATCTGTCCGTTTTCGCAGGAATGACCTCTCCTCATATATCTAGTTCGGTTGTCATTCGATATCCAGAATTTGACGAATCACCACTGTCTGAGCCAGCGCTTGCGCTCCAAGTCTTCAGGTTGATGGTGGATTCCTGGAATCCGGAGTTTGCCTTGGTGGCGTCGAGTGGGTTCCGTGATCTGACATATAGCCAAGACGACGGCTGTTCCATCGGGTGGCTAACTTACTTCGCTAATCCAGCTGTGAGCGCAGCACTCCCGCCCGATGTCGATCAGCGTCCTTTCGGGACCAACGGCGTGCTCATCACTCTTGCGCCTCGCATGCCCTCGCCTGAAGACTCGGACGCCGCAGTCACCGCTGTCACGGTTGCTGAAGTGCTTCGCAGCCATAACCTCATGGTTGCATAGGTCCACTTTCCTGATCAACCGGAGTGACCTGCTCCCCTCCAACCGCATGAGCGTCCACCAGGACCTCCGCTTCGAGCACGACGCCCACACCAACGTCACCACCCCGCAGCAAGGGGAGCCCACGAAGTCGCTCTCCTCACCCGGGATGCCCAGCACCGCCTGGCCGAGACCGAGGTCACCCGCCACGTAAGCGGCAATCCCGCGGCATAGTTCCCCCGCGCGTAGCCGCGCACACGGGCTCATCCCTGGAACGGGAATGACACCAGCCAGCACACGCGGACGGCACGCTCGGCGGCTCACACTGCCGCGGTGCCGGCCCGGCTTGCGCGCTGTGCATGGGCCGGCAGGTAGCGCCCATGTTGCGAGTTCTCAATGCGATACCACGAGCGGGCGCGACACTGCACACAGAGTCATCCGGCGCGAGGAGTCCCAGCGCATGTCGTCGATCGCCGTTCCGAAACAGGTGCTGGTCGGCCCTGCGGCCTTGCCAGGTGATCTGGTGCTCCCTGAAGCAGCGCCTGCACTGATTGTGTTCGCGCACGGCAGCGGCAGCAGCCGGCAAAGCCCGCGCAACCGCGCGGTGGCGCAGCACCTTCAGCGCAGGGGCCTGGGCACGCTGGCCTTCGATCTGCTGACCGTTCCTGAAGCCCAGGACCGCACCAACGTGTTCGACATCGACCTGCTGTGCAGCCGCGTGGAGGCCGCACTCGCCTGGCTGGAGCAAAGACGCATGCTGGCCAACGTACCGGTTGGCCTGTTCGGTGCCAGCACCGGCGCAGCAGCAGCGCTTGTGGCGGCAGCGCACTGCCCGCATCGCGTGTTTGCCGTGGTGTCTCGCGGAGGCCGGCCCGATCTGGCGGCGGGTGCTTTGCGGATGGTGCGGGCACCCACCCTGCTGATTGTCGGGGGCGCTGACGACGCCGTGCTCGAACTGAACCGACGCGCGCTGCGGACCATGTCATGCGAGACGCGACTCGACATCATTCCTGGCGCCACCCACCTCTTCGAGGAAGCCGGTGCGCTGGAACAGGTGGCACAACTGGCCGCCGACTGGTTCCTGCAGCATCTTCCGGCCCACACCGTGCTTCTCAACCCCCATGACACCCAGGCCGAGCGGCGCCGAACACCCGTTCGCGCCCCTCAGCCCAACCTGAAAGGCTCCCCATGAAGACCGATATCGAACTACAGACCGATGTCCAGGCTGAACTGGCCTGGGATGCAGCCCTTGGCGCCAGCGAAGTCGGCGTCATCGTCAAGGATGGTGTCGTCACCTTGACCGGCCACGTCCCGTCCTATGTGCACAAACATGCCGCAGAGCGTGCCGCCCTGCGCGTCAAGGGGGTCCGCGCGGTCGCCCTGGAGATCGATGTCAGACCGGCTGCGGCTCACAGGCACACAGACCGTGAGATCGCGCAGGCTGCCGAGCACGCGTTGAGGTGGCATGCACTCGTCCCCAAGGACCAGATCCAGGTCACGGTGGAGCGCGGCTGGATCACGCTGCGCGGCGAACTGGAGTGGGAACACCAGCGGCGCAGTGCCGAGAAGGCGCTTCGTACTCTGCCAGGCGTGATGGGCGTGACCAACTTCATCACGCTGAAGGCTCAACCGCTGCCGTCCAACCTGCACAGGCGCATTGAAGAGGCCCTCGCGCGCCAGGCGCTGCGCGAGGCCAGCCGCATCAAGGTGAAGGTCGATGGTTCGCGCGTGCTGCTCAGCGGCCGGGTGCATTCCTGGGCCGAGCGCGAGGCCGCGCAGGGTGTGGTCTGGTCGGCGCCCGGCGTCACCACGATCGTCAATGACTTGATCGTGGATGGATGAGGTGGCGCCCGTCGCACCACCACCTTGTGCTCAGGATACGACTGCCGCCGGGCTCGGCAGATGCGATGCAAGTGCACCAGCTCGCGGCAGGGGCCTGCGCCAGCCGCCAGCGCCGACGCGCGGGGCACGCACCGCGCCCGGGCACCGGGTGGATTGCTGGAAGGCGTCCAGTCCGGGTTCGTCGAGCAGGTCGATCTCCCGGTGCATGACCTTGATGTAGCCCCAGTCGGCCAGAGCAGAAAGCGAACGGCTCACCGTCTCGTGGGCCACCCCCAGGTAGCTGGCGATGTCACGTCGCCTCATGCGCAGCACCAGGCGGCGCGGCGAGTACCCGAGCTGCGCCTGGCGCTTTGACATCTGCAGCAGGAATCGTGCAACACGCACCTCCGCGCCGACGGCCGCCAGCACCTCCAGGGTTGCGCTGCGTCGCACGAGTTCACGCGCCGTCGCCTGAAGCATCAGTTGCTCGAACGCCGGGATCGCATGCCCCAGGCGCACCCATTCGTGAAGCGGCAGGATGGCCACCGTCGAGTCCTCGAGCGCCACGGCGCCGCTCTTGTGCACACCTTCGTAGGCCCCGTCGAGCCCCAGCACGTCGCCACGCAACAGGAAGGCCTGGATCTGCTCATAGCCGTCCAGGTCCATGTGAAACACCTTCAGCGTGCCGGACGTCACGAAGTACAGGCTGTCGAGGGCGGCTCCCTGGTGCACGAGGCTGGCGCCTGCGCGCACGCGACGGGTCGCAAACTGGACAGGATCGGTCAACTGGCCCGCCGACGATGCCATGCCCGCCCATCGCAACAGGTCCGACCCGCTGCATCTTGCCGTCATGGCCAGGGATTCAACGCTTGCGTCATCAATCTGCATGAACAACCTCCATCGCTGTGATGGCGACTGTGACCTGACGACCGCAGCTTGTGCATCGGCCGGCGCTGCGTCAATTTGTCGGCGCACAGGCGCGGCATGACGCTGATTTCCGACAGATCGTTCGGAATATTCCGAATCACCACGGGTGCGAACATGGGTGGTGCGCCGGGCGGGCTGGGCGCAGCCCGGCCCTGGGGACGCTCACAAGGAAACGCCGGGCCGCCCCAAGTTTCCTTGACCCCCGCGGGGGGCGGGCTGGGCGCAGCCCGGCCCTGGGGGCGCTCACAAATTGACATGGCGCAAGGCGCCCGCTTGGCGCGCCCCGGCGCCGGCCCTACGATGGAAATCACACTCATCTGCTTGTGCCCGCATCGCGATGCTGCCGCCGACTCACGCCACCGTCCTCACCCGCCAGCACACCCGATGGCGGTGGTGGGTGAGCGTGGCGGCGGCCGTCCTTGCGGTGTTCGCGCAAGCCCGGGCAGCCAATGAAACCGCCGCCCCCGCTGCGCCCGATGCCGTGCCGTCAGCGGCTGCAATCGGTCGTGCTGCCCTTGAGCAGCGCAGCGGCGAGTCCGAGCGGTTGCTGCTCTTCGTCGGCGGTGCTGCGTTGACGACCACTTCCCTGGTGGTGATCGGCCTGCTGCTGGTCAGCCGCAGGCGATCGCAATCGCGTGAACGGGCGTCGGCCGATTCCCTTCTGCTGGAGCAGTCACGCAGTGCATCAATCATCGACGGTGCGCTGGACGCGATCATCTCGATCGATGCGTCTCAACACATCGTGCTGTTCAACCCGGCGGCCGAACGCATGTTCGGCTGTCCGGCCCGGCTCGCCCTGGGCACTGACATCTCACGCTTCATCCCTGCCCGTCTGCGCCAGGCACACCGCACGCATGTTGAGTCGTTTGTGACCTCGCGCGACGAGATGCGGGCCATGCGATCGGGGCGCGCCGTGCAGGCCCTGCGCGCTGATGGGCAGGAATTCACCGTCGAGGCTTCCATCTCGCAGTTCACGGAGCGTGCCGCTGACGGCGCACACACGATCATGACGGTCATGCTGCGCGACGTGACGGCACGCCACCAGGCCGAGGCAGAGCTGCGGCAATTGAAGGATCGCTACCGCACAACGGTCGAACTCTGCCCCAACGCCATCTGCATCACCGAAGCAGGCCGCATCAGCCTGACCAACCAGGCTCTGTGCGACCTGCTGGGCGCACAGACATCGGCTGACCTGCTGGGGCGGCGTTTCCATGAACTGCTCGACACTGAAGGCGACGAGACCGCTCGATCGAGTGGGGGCGAGCGCCTGGGCGAGGCGCCGACAATCCACGAGGTGAAGATCAGGCGGCTGGATGGCCAGACCCGTGACGTCGAGTTGCTCCATGCCGCACTGCCTGACCACGGCAGCACCACGATGCAGGTGGTGCTTCGGGACATCACGGCCCGCAAGCAGATCGATCTGCTGCTCGAGCAGTCACGCGAGCAGTTGCGCCGCCTGTCGCGCAACCTGATCCGGGCACGCGAGCGGGAACGCCAGCACATCGCCCGCGAACTGCACGATGAGCTGGGGCAGCACCTCACCGCCATCAAGCTGGAAGTGGCGGCCATTGCCGGTCGTCCGACCGGCCGACGTGAGGCCGACGTGCGCGCCGCCGAACTGCTGCGCCTCATCGACCAGACCGTGGCCTCGGTACGCCGCATCGCTGCCGACCTGCGGCCTCCCATGCTGGACGACCTGGGGCTCGAGGCTGCCATCGACTGGCTGGCCAAGGACTGGTCGCGCCGCGTTGGCATCGCGGTCCGGCTCGAGGCGCAAGCCTTGCCCGAGACCATCGACGAGAATGCCAAGACGACCGTCTACCGCTTCGTGCAGGAGGCCCTGACGAATGTGGCGCGCCATGCGCGCGCCCGACAGGTCGACATCCGTCTGCGCATGGATGACGACCACGTGATCGTCACCGTGCAGGACGATGGACAAGGGTTCTCGGCGGATGTGCTGGCCAAGCCTGGCACCCACGGCCTGCTGGGCATGCGCGAGCGTGCCGACCTTGCGGGCGGCACCCTTCACCTCACCAAGGCAGCCGGAGGTGGTGCCTGTGTCGAGATCCGGCTGCCGCTGGTCGGTCCGACCAACAACCACCCCGCTGCCCTCACCGAGGACGCACGCTCATGACCATCTCCCTGCTGCTCGTCGACGATCATCGCCTCGTGCGGGAGGGACTGCGCCGCGTGCTCGAAGCTTGTGCCGACATTCGCGTCACAGGCGAGGCGGACAGCGGACACGCCGCGCTTGAGGCCGCAAGGCAGGCACAGTTTGACCTGGTCGTGACGGACCTCACCATGCCCGGCCTGTCCGGGATTGACCTGGTGCGTCGGTTCAAGACCGAGTTCCCGGCGCTGCCGGTGCTGGTGCTCACGATGCACGCCGAGGAGCAATATGCCTTGCGTGCCTTCCGCGCCGGCGCCAATGGCTACATGACCAAGGACTGCGCCACCGACCAGCTGGTGGGTGCCGTTCGCAAGGTGGCCTCTGGCGGCGCCTACGTTTCGCCGGCCCTGGCCGAGCGCATCGCGATCGAACTCAACGGACTGCGCGAGGCCCCGCTGCACACGCTGCTGAGTGACCGCGAGTTCGAGGTCTTCCGGCTGATCGTGGCAGGCAAACGGCTGACAGACATCGCAGATGCACTCCACCTGTCTGTCAAGACAGTCAGCACCCACAAGAGCCGCATCCTTGAGAAGATGCACCTCGACAGCACGGCCGCCCTGATACGGTACGGGCTGACGCACAGACTGTTCGAGGACAACCCTTCGCAGTGACCGCAGTCATTGCACTGCGCGCTGCCCGTTCAGGGCCACCTGCCATTGCCGAAGCCAGGCGTCAACGCCTTCGCTCAGCTGATCGTGCAGCGTGAGGGGATCGCAGCCTTCGGGCAGGTCGGGCAGACCTGCCGGCCACGCGACGACGCCCATGCCGCGGTTGACGGCCTCGCTCAACTCCGCCTGAAGCGACAGCAAGGTGGCGAGCTGATGTCGTTGTGCGCCCAGGGCATGCACGGTCAGGCGGGACAGCAACTGGTTGTGCACATCGAAGAATGCGGACCCGTCGCGGGCCTGGTCGGCGGCATCGACGGCGCACTGAATGTCTTCGCAGCATTGCATCACGTGCCGCAATTGGGCCTGCTGGGATTCGCTGAGCCAGCTGAGCCAGCGGTAAGGCACTTGAGCCGAATCCGCAATCATCTCCGATGCCCCGGCAAGCAAGGTCTGCGCGAGATCGTCGGGGCGGGCCGCGTCGGCAGGCATTGGCGTTCCAGATCGTTCGCTCATGGGGTTCCTTCCGATGGAGTGAGGGCATCACTGTGCGTCGTACGCCAGCCGCCTGGTTGAGCCTGCGCAACCCGCAGCGACGATGCCGACACCACTCGCCTCACCGCGCGGGGCGCCCCGGGTCGACCACATCGGCCAGGTGCCGTTTCAGGCTGTCGAACGCGTTGTGCAAGGCCACCGACGCGTCCTCGGGGTGCAGGCGCCCCACCAGCAGCTCGTGCCCTTCAAGTGTGAGGCCGACGCGGACCGAGAAGGGTCGCCCGAGCTGGCGATGCTTGTGCGGCACCTCGAAGTCGACCTGACAGGAGGTCAGGTGGCGACATTGGTGATCAAGGTGGCTGGCTTGTTCACGCGCCTGTGCATCAAGCGCCTCACAGTACGCCATGCCATGGAACTGGATCCGCGGGGGTTCCTTCATGAGTGCACTCCTGACATCAACGGGCATGGCCCACCGTCTGCGACAGCAGCACCTGCTGTTCATGCGGCAACCCGAGCGCCTGCGCGATGGCCTCCCGATCGATCCAGGCCCGCAGGACCGTGCCCAGACCGCTGGCGGCGCACATCAGGTAGACGTTCTGCGCAATGGCACCGGCAGCGACACAGGCAAAGGCCTCGCGATGGGCGACCGGAACGAGCTTCATTCGCGAGTGGTCTGCCACGTACACCAGGTCCAGGGGAGCCTCGTCGACGAAGTCCTGGTAGCCGGTGACCCGGCGAAGGTCAACGCCGGCAGCCAGATGGAGCTGATGGGTCGAAGCATCGTAGAGCCAGGCGCCATCGGCCATCGCCACGTACAGGAGAATCTCCTGCGCATTCAGCGCCGACGGCGCCGTGCGCCCGCCATCCGGCCGGTTGACGCCCCAGGCGGCCCACAGCAGGTTGGACAGCAACTGTCGATCCAGCGCATCGCTGCGATAGGCGCGCGTCGAGCAACGGCGCGTCAGCGCCTGCATCAGCGGGGCATCCACGTCGTGCCGCACGGCTGGCAGTTCAATCACCTTGGTCGCGGTGCCGCCCAGCACCGGTGCAGGCCGCAAGGCGCCCATGGCGCCCAGTACCAGTTTGCTCAACGTGTTCATGCGGTCTCCAGCACGTCAGTCAAGGAGTCGCTGCGCCAGCGGCCAGCCCAGGCTGCACTGGCGCCTGGCGTTTGTGAACCGTATCGAAGGCCAATGCCATCGGCAGGCACTGGCTGGTTCGCCACACCGGCCCTGGACGGAAGGCCCTGCTCATGTCGGCTCAGGACCTGCCTCGCGCAGCTCAGTGGCTACAGTGCGGCCAAGGCACTGGCGCTGCGCTGAGTTTTCTCAAGGGCACGACTGAAAGGACACCGCGCACCACGCCTGCCGCCGGGCGCCGGTGCGTCGGCACCCATCACCGGCCGGAAACAGCGGCCTGCCTTGACAACACGCAATCAGCCCGCACGAATGCGCCCTAGATTGATCTGCGGGGCCCGGCCGTCTGAAAAGCGGCGCCCTGGCCCCGCAGATCCGTCCCGACCCTTCGGCAAAGGGTCACGTCAACCACAGTGCAGGCCCCGCCATGAAGCCCAGACTCGTCGTGATTGCCAACGCCACCGAGGCGCGCCTGCTCAGCCGCGCTTCACGCGCCGAACCGCTGGTTGAACTGGCATCGTTCGTGGACGCACTCGGCCGGAGTCATGGCAGCGAGTTGATGCCCGACCGGCCCGGCCATGGCAGCAGCGACCATCGACCCGGCGGGATTGCATTCGAGCCGCGACTCGACCCGCGCCGCAAACGTCACCAGCAGTTCGCACACCGGCTGGCCGACGCGATCGAGTCCGCCCTGAATGCCTCGAGCTATGCGTCGCTGGTGCTGGTGGTGTCTTCACCGTTCCTGGGTGATCTGCGGCATGCACTGGGTGCGTATGCACGCCGACTGCCTGCCCACAGTTTCGATCTGGACCTCACGTCCTGCAGCCTGAAGGAGCTCGAGCAGCGCATCGATCCTGCTGCGTGGGTCGAGTTTCCGCCCGAAGGGCACCGTTGAATCGGATCGCATCTCCGTGCTTCGGCCCACTTGAGATGCACAGCCCGTTCGGATGGCGCCGCAGTGGCGGCCGGAGGACCCGATGCGAAACCACCCCGTGCTGCTGACGATGATGCTGATCACGATGCTGACGCTGAGCACCTGCGGCGGAGGCGATGACAACGGGCCCGATGTCGCGGCCGACGATCCTCGCCCAACGGGAGACCTCACCATCGGCAACTACGCCAGTGTCGGTGCCGACGTGGTGAGAGTGCTCGACGCAGCCGGTTTCGCGAGTCTGGCCATCGAGGCGGTTCCCGTCGCCGTGCGCAGCGTGTCGCGAGGATGGTCCGTCAACGGCACGCCGCACCTGCTCGGGCAGGCCCTGAACACTTCGCTGCCGCCGCCACCCGAGCAGCATCTGGATGTCTACCCTGTCGGCGAACCCTGCGCCGAAGGGGGTTACACGACCGGAAGCATCTTCGACCGGGATGGCAATGGCGTGCTGTCGACCGGCGATGCCGTCGTGATGAGCTACGTCGGATGTGTCATGGGCGGCGAGATCGTCAGCGGTGATCAGACCATGCGCGTGATCGGACTCGCGTCGTTCGGTCAGGTGCAGGCGGCCGAGCTGGAATTCGTCTTCGACCGTCTAGGCAACCAGGCTCTGCGCTACAGCGGCACGGCTCGCGTGGTCCTGACGATCGACCGCGCCGCGGGAGGCGAACAGCTGGCCATGGCGTTTCACGAGATGCGCGTCACGATGGCCGAGCGGAGCTACCAGTGGGACTTCACGGCGACCTACCGGCGCACCCCTTACGGCATGGACACGGCCAGCTTCGTCGGGGCGCTGGGCCTGGACGGACAAACATTCGTGCTGAAGCAGGATGCGCCCTTCAGCTTCAGCGAGGAGGGCCTGCCCGCCAGCGGTGACCTCGCCGTGATCGACGCCGACGGGGACCGCCTGGAAATCGAGGCCGGCCAGAGCCACTACACATTCCGCTATTTCTCCGTCGACAACACGGGCACGCTGCCCGATGCCCAGAGCGACGGCCCGCCCTATCTTCAGGGTCCGCCCACCTGAGCGGCCTGCACTTGCACTGTGAGACGCAGGCTCTCAAGGAAATGCCGGGCCGCCCCAAGTTTTCTTGACCCCCTCGGGGGGTGGGCCGGGCGCAGCGCGGCCCTGGGGGCACTCTCAAGGAAACGCCGGGCCGCCCCAAGTTTCCTTGACCCCCTCGGGGGGCGGGCCGGGCGCAGCCCGGCCCTGGGGGCACTCACGAGGCCCGCGGCGACAGCTCCACCGCCCGCACAGGTCGCTCGACGTGGCCGGCGCCCGAGAACTCCTGCAGGAACCGCTGCAACTCGGATGTCGCCGAGCCATCGAGCACTTTGCGCTGCTGCAGCACCAGCGTTGTCAGCGGGATGGTTCGCGCACCGTCGGCCATCTCCTGCACGGCGCGGGAGCCTCCTTCGCGGGCCATCACGCAGACAATGCCCAGCCGCTGCGGCAAGGGCAGCCCTCGGCGCAGAAAGCTGCGCATCGGTGCTGCCACATGCCGCATCCACACCGGCGCCACCAGAACGATGCTGCGATAGTGGGACGGCACAGGACCGGAGTAGCGCATGCGCGGCGTTCGATGCAGCAGCCCATCGACGATGCAGCGCATGTCGCCCCACCAGCCCACGCGGGGCACTTTGTCGACAACCTCGCCAAGGTGGCCCTTGGCCATCCGCGCAAACTGCTGTGCGACCTGACGCGACGTACCGGTGCGTGAATAGTAGACAACGAGCAGTTCGTTCATCAATCGTCATCCTGTGAGTGAGCTTGTCCGCAGAATGGCGCCGCCAAGGCCTGGCCGGGCTGCGAAATCTCAATGCGCATGGCGCATCCCACGGTCCGCCGCGCATGCGGTGCTGATTGTCAAGGCGCGCTCTGACGCCGGCCCCAGCATGGTTGGCATGCCATCAGGAGCAACCCATGAAACGGATCTGGCTGAAGAACTATCCCCCTGGCGTACCCGCGAACATCGACCCGCTGGCCTACCGTTCGCTGGCCGATCTGATCGAGCGGACCTGCGATGGCCACGCCGATCGCCCGGCGTTCACCAGCATGGGCGTGACCCTGACCTACCGCGAGTTCGAGGCCCTCTCGCACGACCTGGCCGCTTACCTCCAGCAGGTGCTGCTGCTGCGCCAAGGCGAACGCGTCGCGGTGATGCTCCCCAACTCGCTGCAGTCAGCCGTCGCGGTGCTGGGCGCCTTGCGCGCGGGGCTGGTGGTGGTGAATGTCAATCCCTTGTACACCGAGCGTGAGCTGGCGTTTCAGCTGAAGGACTCCGGTGCCGTGGCCATCATCGCGCTGGAGAATTTCGCACACACGCTTTCAGGCGCGCTTGCGTCCACTGACGTACGCCATGTGGTCGTCAGCCAGTTCGGCGATCTCTTTCCTGCCGCAAAACGCTGGGCTGTCGATTTCGTGATCCGTCACGTCAAGGGGCTGATCCCGCCCTGGCACATTCCCGGCGCCCTGCACCTGCCTGCCGTACTGCGCGAGGGTGCGCGCCATCGGCTCGAGCGTCCGGCCCTGGGCCCGAGCGACATGGCCGTCCTGCAGTACACGGGGGGCACCACCGGGCGACCCAAGGGGGCGGTCCTGACACACGGCAACATGGTCGCCAACGTGGAGCAGACCTCGGCCTGGATCGGCAGCACGCTGGAACCCGGCCGGGAGACCGTCATCACGGCCCTGCCGCTGTATCACGTGTTCGCTCTGACGGCCAACCTGCTCACCTTCGTGAAGCTGGGGGGCAACAATGTGCTCATACCGGACCCGCGCGACATGAAACACTTCATCGCCACGCTGCAAGCCACCCGCTTTTCGGCCATCACGGGGGTGAACACCTTGTTCCGGGCACTGCTCGACGCGCCTGGCTTCGACGAAGTCTGCAATGCCAATCGCGGTGTGCTCAAGGTGGCTGTGGCGGGTGGCATGGCCGTGCAACGGGCCGTCGCTGAACGATGGCAGGAGGCGGTCGGGGTGCCACTGATCGAGGGCTACGGTCTGACTGAAACCTCGCCGATCGTCTGTGCCAATCCGCTGAACCGTCCCTACAGCGGCATGCTGGGACTGCCGGTGCCGTCCACGGAGGTGGCGATCCTGGACGAGTCCGGCCGTGAGCTTCCCGTCGGCACGGCCGGCGAGATCTGTGTGCGCGGTCCCCAGGTCATGCAGGGCTACTGGCACGCCCCCGAGGAAACGCGGCGGGTGCTGAGCGCCGACGGCTGGCTGCGCACCGGTGACATCGGGCGGCTTCACGACACAGGCTACGTGGAGTTCGTGGACCGCGCCAAGGATGTGGTCGTGGTCTCCGGCTTCAAGGCCTTCCCCACCGAAATCGAGGACATCGTGGCGCTGCTGCCCGGTGTCAAGGATGTCGGGGTGCTGGGCATGCCGGACGATCGCACCGGCGAGGCCGTCTGGCTGTTTGTCGTCAGGCGCGACCCCGCCCTCACCGAGGACCAGCTGCGCGAGCACTGCGCAGCGCACCTGGCGGCCTACAAGCAACCGCGGCGCATCGTCTTCTGCAGCGAACTGCCCAAGACCCCGATCGGCAAGCTGCTGCGCCGACAGTTGCGTGAGGACGCCCTGTCACTGGCCCGTTCGGGGCAGCCGCAGACCTGACGCGCCCGGCCGCAAGCTTGCCACCGCCTGTGCCGCGGGCAGGCCATGGCGTCGTGCGGTTCAGTCTGCCTGCTGAGAGTGCGTGGCCTTGCTCGCCATGCGTACTCGCTGCCGTTCGTCACAGACCAGCACAGTCTCGAACAGGTAGCGGCGCGACACAGCGAGAAAGCGACCGCGCACCGCGTCATCCTGCGTGGCCTGCACCGCCTGCGCGGCACCGGCATGCCGCGCCGGCGGACGCAACGCCGCACCATCGTTCACGACACCTTGCACGGCGCGGTCCTGCGTGGATGCTGCCTTCACCAGAGACTTCTCCCTTCCTGTGTGCAGTCTCCACCAACGATCTGCGCCGCCTGCGTCAGCTCGCTCGAGATCACCGCCAGCACATCGTCGATCGTGATGATCCCGACCAGTGCACCTCGGAATGTGCACACGGGCAGCCGGCGCACGCCGTGGCGCTGCATCACGGCCAGCACCTCCTGCATGGATCGCTCCTCGCGCACCACATGGATCGCATCGCTTGCGACGTCGCCCACACACAGCAGGCCCGGGTCAAGGGCGCGCGCCACGATGCGCACCACGATGTCCCGGTCGGTCAGCAGCCCGACCGGAAAGCTGCCCGCATCGCCATCCTCCACAACCACCACGTAGCCCACCCGGCGGTCGCGCATCTGACGCGCTGCGTCAGCCACCGAGACGGCACGCCCCGTTGTTTCCACATTGCGGCTGCAGACGCCGCCGGCTGTCATTGACCCGTTCATCACACTTCTCCTCGGACGCACAGCGTCATGCGAGGACATTCCGGTTGCCTCCGAAATGGTGGCGGGTGCGCGAGCGGCCTCGTTCGGTTGCCCGAGTGTGCGCCCCGGGCCCTGGGTGCCGGTGATCCTGCGCAACTCAGGGTCAGTCAGTCCAGCCATCGACCCAGCTCCAGCTGAAGCGATCGAGCCCAGTCGTCCGTGTCGATGGGATGGCCGAGCAGGGTCTGGCAGTCGGCCGTGCGCGCCTCGAGCATCGCCGCATGGTCGGGATGCCCCGTCGCATCGCACAGCGCCTGCCAGGGCGTCGGGCGCAGCAGGGTGCCCGCGCTGAGCACGACCGTGTCACCCCGCCGCGCTTGCGCCAGACCGGTGATCTTGCGTCCGTCAACACCCAGCTCCCAGGAGGACAGCCCCGCGAAGCAGGCCCAGTCCAGCTCGTCATGAACCAGCGGCGGTGAAACTCGATGCACCGTCGCCCGGATGCCGCGTTGTCGCAGCCAGCGCGCGTGCGCCAGTCCGAGCCAGCGGTATGCCGCGATCACACCATGCGCCACCAGTGCGTGCCCCCGCGGCAGCACCGCGGACACCCCGATCATCCAGGGCCCCACATACACGGCGCTGCCGCCGGTGGGTCGTCGCAACACACGGCACGCCATGTCGGACGTGCCGACAACCTGGGCACGCCCGGTCACGATGGCATGGTCACGGTAGATCCAGACCCGCGCACCAGGCTGGCACTGTGGCGTGGCCAACGCGCGCTCAAGCCAGTCCTGCTCCACCCATGGCTGAACCGCCGAGCATGGCACCTGCATGCTTAGACGGCGGGCCGGGCAGGCCACCCGGGCGTGCCGGGCGCGCCGGGTCCAGGCGCAAGGCACAGCCATCGCTCGGTCGACGGCGCGCATTCGCAACGCCGAGCCGGTGCATTCGGTGGGATCGAGCGGACATGGCGGGTTCGTTCGCACCTTCTCAGGTGTCGATGATGCGACCCAGCACCGCTGCCCGTGCGAAGGTCTGACCGACCGGCACGAGCACCTGTTCCAGCACACCTGCGGCCGGAGAGGGCACCTCGATCGAGCTCTTGACCAGCACGGCCCGGGCAAGCGGCTGGCCCGCCACGACGTGGTCACCTTCGGCCACCAGCCATTGGTCGAGCAGGGCTTCGGTCCCCGCCTCGACCGACTCCCACAGCAGTGGATCAAGCACGATGTCCTTCATGCGCGCGCCTCGACACGTGACTCCATCGCCAGGTTGCACTGCTCGACGATCGCGTTCACTGACGGGATCACGGCCTGCTCGAGCGGGCGGCTGTACGGAATGGGGACGCCCGGCACGCCAAGCCGGCGTACCGGCGCCTTCAGGCTGAACTCACCGAGGTGTTCGGCCACCAGCGCGGCGATCTCGCCACTCAGACCGAAGTGCAGGTAGTCCTCGTCAGCCACCACCAGTCGCCCCGTACGCGCCACCGAACGCAGCACGGTGTCACGGTCCAGTGGCACCAGCGAGCGCAGGTCGATCACCTCGACCGAACATCCCTGCTGAGCCAGCGCCTCGGCTGCCGCCAGTGCCTTGTGAACCATCTGGCTCAGCGCCACAACGGTCACGTCGCGCCCCTCACGCACCACCTTCGCCACGCCCAGGGGCACGGTATAGGGCTCGTGCGGCACCGCGGTGGTCGCGCCTTCGTGGTAGCTCATCCAGGGCAACCCCATGAGGCCTTTGTGAAAGAAGTACATCACCGGGTTGTCATCGTGGATGGCCTCGATCATCAGTCCCTTGGCGTCGTAGGCATTCGACGGCACCACGACCTTCAGGCCCGGCACGTGGGCAAACAGCGAATACAGGCACTGCGAATGTTGCGCCGCGTCACCATAGCCTGCGCCGATGGCCGTCATCAGCACCACGGGCAGCTTCACGCTGCCGCCCGACATGTAGGTGTTCTTGGCCAGGTGGTTGTAGATCTGGTCCATGCAGACGCCGAAGAAGTCGACGAACATCAGCTCGACAACAGGCCGCAGGCCTTCCGCCGCGGCGCCGGTGGCCGCGCCGATGAAGGCGGTTTCCGAGATCGGCGTGTCCATGATGCGCTCGGGGCCGAAGCGCTGGAGCAGGCCCGAGGTCGCACCGAAGATGCCGCCGTAGCGGGCGATGTCCTCGCCCATCACGAAAACACGCGCATCGCGCTCCATCTCCTGCCCGATCGCCTCGGCGATTGCCTGAGCCATGGTCAGCTGCCGTTGAGGGGTGGTCATGGTCTGTCTCCTGGTGCAAGGGCATCACGCAAAGACGTGCTGCAAGGCTTCTTCGGGAGAAGGCAGGGCGCTGCGACGCGCAAACTCGAAGGCCGCGGCCACGCGGTCGCGGGCGGCCTGCTGGAGCCGGGCCGTTCCGCCTTCGGGCAAGAGCCCTTTGGCATCGAGCTGGCTCGCCAGCGCGGGAATCGCGTCTCGCCTTTTCAGCTCGGCCACCTCTTCCTTGGGGCGATAGAACTCCGCGTCGCCCTGGAAATGCCCCATCAGTCGATCGGTCGCGACCTCGATCAGCGTGGGTCCGTCGCCGCGACGAGCGTGGACGATCGCCTCACCGGCCGCCCGGAACACCTCGATCGGGTCATTCTGCTCGATGGCGATGCCGGGCATGCCGTAGGCCGCCGCACGATGGGCATTGGACCGGATAGCCGTGGAATGCGGCTTCTCGACCGAGATCGCGTAGCGGTTGTCCTCGCAGACAAACACGACCGGCAGCTTCCACAGCGCCGCGAGATTGAGCGACTCGTGGAACGCTCCCTGGTTGGCTGCGCCCTCACCGAAGAAAGCCACCGCCACGTGTGGATGGCCCAGCTTCTTCGCGGCCAGCGCCGCGCCGCAGGCCGGTGGCATGCTCGCGCCAACAATGCCGCTGCAGCTGAACTTGTGCTCGGGGTCGAACAGATGCATGTGCCCGCCCTTGCCTCGGCCCAGTCCGGTGACCTTGCCGAAGATCTCTGCGGTCATGCGGTCGAGTGGCACGCCCTTGGCAATGGCGAAGTGATGCGGCCTGTGCGTGCCGACCACCGTGTCGTCGTCGCTCAGGTGCACACACACCCCTACGGCCACCGGCTCCTGCCCGGCTGCCAGGTGCATCTCGCCCGGCACCGGCCCGGCGGCAATGTCGAAGGCGAGGCCCTTCTGGATGCTCGGAGGCAGCTTGCCCTCCAGGTACACCCGGGCCAGCGTCTCTTCGTATTCGCGGATGACGAGCATCGTTTCGTACATCCACAACAGTTGTTCGGTGTTGGGTTGCATCGTTGTCTCCTCGAGCGAAGGGATGGTCGCGATTCCGGCAGGGAACGGGTTCCAGCCTAGGGCGAGTGCGGTGGCGCAAGTTGCGCATGCTCAACGACCACGGCCGCGAATCAATCACTCTGGAAGCTCTTCGAACATCTGCCGGAGGCTCCATGTCCCACTTCCATTCGCATCTCATTGCCCTTGCGCTCACCACCGTATCCTGTCTTGCCGCAGCCCAAGGCACGGCCCAGCGCGTCGACTTCGGCAAGCGCGAGTACGACGCCAACTGCGCCGTGTGCCACGGCATGACCGGCAAGGGCGACGGCCCGGTGGTCGAGCTGCTGACGAAAAGCCCGCCAGACCTGAGGTTGCTGGCACAGAAGAATGGCGGCGTGCTGCCGCTGCCACGCCTGTACGATGTGATCGATGGTGCGGGCGTACCGGCGCACGGCACACGCGACATGCCGATCTGGGGCCGCGACTACAAGATCCGTGCCGCCGAGTACTACTTCGAGGCACCGTATGACCCCGAGGCGTACACCCGCGCACGCATCCTCGCGCTGCTGGAGTACATCAGCCGCCTTCAGGTGAAGTGATGCCACAAGCGCCTTCGGGGTGGCGCAGCCTGCTGCCATGAAGGCCATGGTGCTGCGCGCAGCGGGCCTGCCGCTCGAAATGCAGGAGCGGCCCGATCCGCTGCCCGGCGCCGACGAGGTGCGGTTGCGCGTCAGCGCCCGCCCTACAGGTCGCACGCCAACGTGTGGGCCACCGCACCGAAGACCCTGCATGCGCAGGTCCACCTGCACCTGAAGCCGCGATCGCGATGCATCAGCATCACGATGAGCATGGGGCGCTCTCACGCCCCGTTCCCGCAGCTTGCATGCGCGGCGGTGGCATCTGCCTCCGGCGCGATGGCAGGTCAACGATAGTGCCTGGGCGAGGCTGCGCGGTGCGAAATGTCAATCGCTGCACACATCGTGCGCAAACGATCCGGTGCCGCTCGTGGCGAGGCCTTGCGGCGTGCGTGTCACGAACAGGGCGTCCAGACCGAGCTGCCGCGCCAGCGCAAGACCCGCCGGCTCACCAAGCACCATCAGTGCCGTTGCATAGGCGTCGGCGTCGACGCATCGCTCACACACGACCGTCACCGCCGCCAGCGTGTTGCTGACCGGCGCGCCGGTGCGCGGGTCCATCGTGTGCGTGATGCGCTGCCCCGCCACCCAGGTCACGTGGCGGTAGTCGCCTGAGGTGGCGATCGAGGCATCGTTCAGTTCGATCACGCCCATGGCCTGCCGCGCGCCCTCCTGGGGCCGTTCCAGGGCCACGGCCCAGCCCGATCCGTCGGGGCGATGGCCCTGCATGCGCAGCTCACCGTCGATGCCCACGATCCAGGCGCCGAGGCCGTGTTCGTTCAGCACCCGGCCCAGCTCGTCGGCACCGTGGCCTTTGGCAATGCCGCACAGGTCCAGCGCGAACTCACCGTGCTTGCGCACCCGCAGGCCGGCAGTGTCGATCTCCAGCAGCTGATCGAGCGGGGCGCAGGGCAGCGACGAGGCTGCCGGCCCTGCAGGCTGCGCGCACGGCAGCGCGGCCGCGGGCCCGAAGCCCCAGGCCGACACCCGGTCGCCCACCGCCGCATTGAACGCATTGCCCGTCTCGTGCCCGATCTGCGCGGCCCGCTGCAGCACACTCACCAGCGCTTGCGGTGCCGGGATCCAGACGCCCGGCCCGGCACGGTTGATGCGCGACAGGTCGGAGTCGGGCTTCCAGTTGGACATCTGCGCGTCCACCGCCGTGACGGCTGCGGCCAGCCGCGCCTCGATGGTGCGGACATCGGCCTGCGGTGGCGCCACGAAGCGGGCGCTGTAGCGCGTACCCATGGTGGGGCCGTGGCTGCGGCACTCGATCACGCCGTGGGCCGGCAGCCACTCAATAGACGTCTTCGACATACCGCCCCTGCGCGCGCAGCTGGCGCACCGAATACGGGGTGCCGCTCAGGATCCGGTCCCAGGCGTCGGCCACGCCTTCGGCCATCAGGCGCCCTCCGCACACGACCACCTGGGCCCCCTGGGCGATCAGCTCGCGCAGGCGAGGCGAGTCGTTGAGCAGTCGGTCCTGCACATAGGTCTTGGGGCTGAGCCTGGAAAAGGCCGTCGTGAGACTGTGCAGTCGGTGGCCTGCCACCAGATGATGCAGCTCGTCCCGATACAGGAAGCCATTGCCGTCATCGCGCGCGCCCAGGTACAGATGCATCGGGCGGGCCGGCGCGTTGTGGCGGATGAATCCGACCAGCGGGCCGATGCCGGTGCCCGCCCCGATCAGGACGACCGGCTCGCGCCCCGGCTGCGGGCGGAAGTGCTCATGCACGCGGATGAACGCCTGGATCGTGTCGCCGGGCTGCAGGCGCGTGAGGTAGCTGGAGCAGACCCCGTCGGGGTGGCGACGCACGCAGATCTCGAGTACACCGTCTTCAGCCGCGCTGGCCAGGGAGTAGTAGCGCGGTGCGCCCCCGCCCGGTGGCACCACGCCCAGCAGGTCCCCGGCCTCGTAGCGAGGCAGCCCGCCTGCCGTCCACCGGAACCATCCGCGCGCCTGACGCGGCAGCCTGAAGCGCAGCACCACCGTCAGTGCGTCCGGCTCGCTGCCGTAGTCGGTACGGGAGGCCAGGGTCAGGGCCGTCAGGCGCGGCAGCAGCGGGGTGTAGTGCACCGTCAGCTTCACGCCCAGCGCCCGGCTCAGGCCTTCGCACCAGGCCTGGAACTCGGGCTCGGACTGTCGGTCGACCGTGCCGAACTCGCACAGCGCCGGCCACCCTCTGGCCGCCAGCGCGTCATGCACGGCGTGCGCATAGCCGCAGAACTGCGGGTACTGGCGATCACCAAAACCCAGCACGGCAAACGCCGGACCGGCCGCCGCCGGCAGGCGCTCGAGCCGGCGCAGGAACTGGCGGGCCCCGTCGGGTGCCTGCCCGTCGCCATGAGTGGCGGTGAGCACCAGCAGGCGGCGCGCCCGCAGGCAGCCCGGCCCCAGCGTGTCCATCGCCGCGGCATGCACCCGGTAGCCAGCCTGGGTCAGTGCCTGGTGCAGGGCCAGGGCAAAGCCCCAGGTGGTGCGTGTTTCGCTGCCGACAAGCAGCACCGTATCGGCCTCGGCCAGCGGCGCGTTGTGTCGCACCCGGGGCGCCAGGCGCCAGCGCCGCCACCAGATCAGCGCCCCGGTCACGGCCAGCAGCGGCACGCTCAGCGAGCAGGCGCCCAGCACCAGGCCCAGCCACCACAGGCCTTCGCCGGTGTGCAGCATGCGCAACAGGGCCAGCCACTGCTGCCAGCCATCGAGCGGCACGAAGTGCAACCACTGGCCCGAGCCCGGGTCGATCGCGCCGCTGCCGCTGCGGGTCTCGACCTCGATCACGTCCGCGGTGTCATCGGCTGCAGCAAACTTCAACTGCCGCAGCTCGTGTACCTGCAGGCCCTGCAGCGCAGGCATCCGCGCGGGGTCCAGGGTGGCGCGCACGTCGGTGCGGGCCTCGGCGAAGGGTTCCGTCGCACCGCCCTCGGGCAGCATGCCCAGCGTCACGAGCGACATCCACAGCCCGGTCAATGTCGACAGCAGCAGCCCGGGCAGCACCACACGGGCCACCTGGTTGTGCAGGCGCTGCGGCACGTCGCCGCGTACCGGCCACAGCAACTGGCGCCAGCCTCCCATGCGGCGCACCAGCATCAGCAGGCCGGAGACCAGCACCAGCAACATGCAGGTCACGAGTAGCGCGCTGAGGATCTGCCCGGTGTCTTCGAGCAGCAGCTTGCGGTGCAGGTTGCGGACCCACCGCTGCACGACCGCCGGGCGATAGGGCCCGAGCACCGTGCCTTGCACCGGGTCGATGATCGATGCGCGCTGCGTCTGCCCGTCCAGGTGATAGGCCACCAGCGTGCCCGAAGCCTGGCGCACCAGGGTCTCGACACCTGGCACGCTGGCGGCCACACGGCTGGCCAGGGTGGCAAGGTCAGGCGCCTGCGCAGCCGACACCCGCGCACGTTCGAGCGCGGGAAATACCGACAGCACCGCACCGCTGAGCGCCACCACGATCAGCAGCAGCGCGGCCACCAGCGCCACCCAGGAATGCAGCTTGCGCAGCATCGCCGGCCGCTCTGCTCAGAACGTGTAGCGGAACGACTTGACGTAGCCGCGGCCGGCCACGGGCTGGCCGGCGCCCGCCCGGGTGAGGGGAACGACCACCTCCGAGGGCTTGTCCGTCATGTCTTCGACGGCCGTGTCGATGTGGATCTGGTAGCCGGCGTCCAGCAGGGTGTCGGCCAGCTCCACACTGACGCGCAGGGTCTTGCCCGCCCCCACGCTCGCCCCGCTGATGCCGTCGATCCTGGCCTTGCCGCCCGTGGCCTGATACCAGTCGCGCAGGTGTCGCCAGTACTTGGTCTTGGTGCCGGCGACCCACAAGGTGCGCTCGTAGCGCCCCTGGGCGTCGGTCAGGTAGATGGCCAGGTAGGCGCCGTCACCCCCATAGGCGGCGAGCTGGGTGTCCAGCACCACCGGACGCGCCCAGGTGAGCGACGGCCAGGCCAGTGCGCCTGCCGCGGCAACCAGCGGCCATGTGCGTTTCATGCTTGTGCTCCTGTAAATGCGGGTGCGCTGCGGTCAGTCGCCCCCAGGCTTGCGTTCACGGTCACGGTCACGCTCGCGGCGTTCATGCCGGATGCGCAGCACCTCCAGCGTGGCCGGATCGATCTTTGCCTTGAAGCGTCGCCCGTCGGCGTCGCGCCCCTTGATCTCATAACAGCCGTCGTCGACCTTCAGCCGGTCGACCTGCCAGCGTTGGCGTGCAGCCAGCGCGAGCACCGCCTCACGCGGCTGCCACGACTCGGCGGGCACGTCACACGACGGCGACGCCCGCGCGGGCCAGGCGACCAGGCCCAGCAGGACGAGCCCTGTGCCCAGTGCGATCTGACGCTTGACGCGATCCATGCTCGGGAGCCCGGTTGTTGGGGTGTCGTGAGTTGGCGGTCATTGGCCTTCGGCCGTGACCGATCGGCTCTCAGCATGGCGCCGGAACATTAAGCCAGCCTTGCGCCGTCTCAAATGCGTTCACCGTGGGCACGGTCCAGGCCGAACCGGGCGAAGGCATGCGTCAGCCCGGCGACCGCCATGAACGCCAGCGCGACCAGGGCCGCGTCGGCGGCATGGAGCGGCCGGATGCCCAGCAGACCGCTGGCAGCGGGCAGTTGCACCAGTCCGAACGTCGAGACCAGCGTCGCGGCGACGATCCAGCGGGGCGTCGCACGGCGCAGGCCGGTCAGGCCGGCGGTGATGCCGGCACTGGCCACCAGCAACATGGTCAGCGCCATCGCACGGGCATGCGCCACGTCCTGGACCGCACCCAGCGCGTACAGGTAGCTCGCAACGACGCCTCCACTCAGCAGCAGGCCCGTCATGGCAAGCCACACCCAGGCCCGCCGCGAGAAGAAGCGGACCTGCCGGCCCTGGCGCGCCACCGCAGCCAGTGGCCCGGCGGCGGGCTGGTCCTGGAACGCCAGCATCGCCGTCGGATGGATGACCAGCTCCAGCCACACGATGTGGATCGGCAGGAACAGCAGATGCAGGCCCAGGGCGGGGATGACCGAGGCGCCGACCACCAGGGGCAGGTGCACCAGCAGCAGGTAGGAGAACGCCAGCCGCAGGTTCTGGAACAACTGCCGCCCTTCGGCCACGGCCGCGACCAGCGTCCTGAAGTTGTCGTCGAGCAGCACCACCGAGGCAACCTCGCGCGCGCTGCGCGTGCCACGTTCACCCATGGCCACACCCACGTCCGCCAGCCGCAGGGCCGGCACGTCGTTGACACCATCGCCCGTCACCGCGACCCGTTCCCCTTCGGCCTGCAAGGCCTGCACCAGCGCGAGCTTCTGCATCGGGGTGGCCCGCGCGACCACATCGACGCCTGGCTGGGCACGGAGCGACGCGCCGGCATCGTCCTCGGGGCGCAGCACGAGCACTTGCGGCTCGCCGCCGCCCAGCCCGATCTCGGCCGCGATCGCCGCGGCGGTGGCCGGGTGGTCGCCAGTGACCATCACCACCCGCATGCCGGCGGCCAGACACTGCGACACGGCCTCGCGCACCCCCTCGCGCACCGGGTCCTCGAAGGCCAGCAGCCCGGCCCACTGGAAACCCTCTTCCGGCTCGGTGGTCGGCACCGTGTCGCGCGGCAGCGCGCGCGATGCGCAGGCAATGACCTTGTGGCCCGAGCGTGCCAGGGCATCGACCTGCTCGCGCCACTGCGTGCGCTGCGCAGGGGACAGCTCGCACAGGTCCAGCACCGTTTCGGGCGCCCCTTTGGTATGGGCGCTCACGGTACCGTCGGGCGCCTGCCACACGAGGGTTTCGCGACGCCGGGCTTCCAGGAAGGGAAAGGTCGCCAGCCGGGTCGCCGCGGGCAATGCCCCGGCCGCGTCATGCAGTGCCCGGTCCAGCGGATCGTCGCTGTCGTCACGCGCCGCGCGGGCGCCGGCCTGCACCAGCCCGGCCGGGTTGTGGCCGTCGGCGGGTGCGACGTGGGCCAGCACCAGTGCCCCGGCGGTGATCGTCCCGGTCTTGTCCGACACGATGCAGGTGGTACGCCCGATGTTCTCGACCGCCACCGCGCGGCGCACCAGGGCCTTCCTGCGCGCCAGGCGGAACACGCCCAGCCCCAGGAAAAAGGTGTAGACGATCGGGAACTCCTCCGGCAATGCCGCCACCGCCAGGGTCACGGCACTCAGGACCGCATCGATCCAGCCATGGCCCTGCCACAGCCGGATGCCGGCCAGCAGCAAGCAGATCGCCACCACCGCGACCAGCAGCACGGCCACCAGTTGGCCGATGGCCTGCTGCAGCGGTGTCATCTCGTGGCGCCCTTCGGTGGCGCAGCGCACGATCTCGCCATAGCGGGTCTGGGCGCCGATGCAGGCCACGCGCAGCCGTGCCGTTCCGCTCAGCACACGGGTGCCCGCCATGCCCCAGTGCACCTCGTCGGCCTGGGCCGGCAGGGGCCATCCCGGTTGCAGCACGCGCTTGCGCACGGGTTGCGCCTCGCCGGTGAGCGTGGATTCGTCGACCTGCACCCCGTTGCCGTCCACCAGCAGGCCATCGGCCGGGAAGTACACGCCGGGTGGCACCTCCACCAGGTCGCCCGGCAGCAGATCGCGCGCGGGCACCTCGGTCCACTGCGCTGCACGCAGCACCTTCGCGGTGCTGGCCAGACGGCTTTCCAGGCCGCCGGTCGACGCCTGCGTGCGACGGTGCAGCCAGGCATCCATGGCAAGCAGCGGCACCATCGCCGCCAGCAGCACCAGCGATTCAGCCACTTGGCCCAGCAGTCCGAACAGGGCCGAGGCCACCACCAGAAACCACAGCATTGGATCGCGGGCGGTGTCTCGTGCGATCGCAACCCACCCGCCCTGGGTCACCGGAACGATCTCGTTCGGGCCGTGGCGGCGCTGCGCCTCGACCTGCGCTGCGCTCAGGCCGGCCAGAGGAGACGCCAGGTTCGGCATGTCGTCTCGCGGCACCTGGCGCTGCGTGTGTTCCATCCTTGATGCCCGTTCATTCCCGCGCCGGGCGACAGGCCGTGCGGCGACAACGCAGTCTAGGCCCGGTGTCAGCCGGTGGCCTGCCACGCCCGCCCGGTGGTTGACGCGCCTCAAGCCCGCGGCGCCACCCCCGGGCGGCGTCGCGCGGGCGCCCTGTTTTGGATCAAGCCCCCGGCACGGTGCGCCACACGCACCACAAGCTGTCCGGTCCGCCCCCATGCCGGGCACCGGGCCCCGGTTTTGGCGCATGCCGGGCCGCACTGGCCCCGAAATCCGCCGGGAAAAGCTGGCACGGCCGTTGCTAGACATGACTCGTCATAACAAGTTGGCGATCATGAACAAGCCTGCCGCCCCCCTCGCCCGTGTGGTCACGCTGCGTGAACCGGCCCCCGGTGCCGGCCAGACCGTGCAACCGGCGTCGCCCGTCCCGCTGTACGAGCAGATCAAGGACCTGCTGCGCGGCCGCATCCTCGACGGCACCTATCAGCCGCACCAGCAGATGCCGTCAGAGAGCGAGATGATGGCCAGCTTCAATGTCAGCCGCATCACCGTGCGGCAGGCGCTGAACGACCTGCAGAACGAAGGTCTGATCTTCCGCATCCACGGCAAGGGCACCTTCGTGTCCAAGCCCAAGGCCTTCCAGGATCTCGGTCGGCTTCAGGGCTTTGGCGAAGCGATGCGGCAGATGGGCTACGAGACCTTCTCGCGCGTGCTGTCGGTGCGCAACGTGGTGCCCAGCGCCCAGGTGCAGGACAAGCTCAGGCTGGCGCGCCGCGCCCGCGTGACCGAGCTGCAGCGTGTGCGCTTCCTCAATCGCGAGCCCATCTCGCTGGACGTGACCTACGTGCCCTCGGCCATCGGCGCGCGCCTGACGAAGGAAGACCTCGCCACGCGCGACATCTTCGTGATCCTCGAGAACGACTACGGACTGTCACTCGGGCATGCCGACCTGCAGATCGGCTCGACCCTCGCCGACGAGGCCCTGGCCGCCCATCTGAAGGTCGAGGAGGGCTCACCGGTGCTGTTCATCGAACGCACCACCCACACGGCGGCAGGTGAGCCGATCGACTACGAGCACCTCTACTACCGCGGCGACGCCTTTCAGTACAAGGTCCGCGTCGACCGCGTCCCCCTTCCCCACATCTGAATCCACAACGGCCAACGGAAAGGTGAGCATGGAAACGATCGAACTCGAATACGACATCGTGGTGGTCGGTGGCGGCACCGGCGGTCCGATGGCCGCGGTCAAGGCCAAGGAGAAGAACCCCGGCCTGCGGGTGCTGCTGCTGGACAAGGCGAACGTCAAGCGCAGCGGCGCCATCTCGATGGGCATGGACGGCCTAAACAACGCCGTCATTCCCGGACATGCCACGCCCGAGCAGTACACCAAGGAGATCACGGTGGCCAACGACGGCATCGTGGACCAGAAGGGCGTGTATGCCTATGCCAGCAACAGCTACGCGATGATCGAGGAGCTGGACCGCTGGGGCGTCAAGTTCGAGAAGGACGAGACCGGCGACTACGCCGTGCGCAAGGTGCACCACCTCGGCAGTTATGTGCTGCCCATGCCCGAGGGGCACCACATGAAGCGGGTGCTCTACCGCCAGCTGAAGAAGGCCCGCGTGGAGATCACCAACCGCGTGGTGGCCACCCGGCTGCTCACCGGACAGCACGGCGAGGTTGCCGGCGTGATGGGTTTCGACTGCCGCACAGCCGACTTCTACGTCATCAAGGCCAAGGCGGTGGTGATCTGCACCGGCGCGGCCGGCCGCCTGGGGCTGCCGGCCTCGGGCTACCTGTTCGGCACCTACGAGAACCCCACCAACTGCGGTGAAGGCCATGTGATGGCCTACCACGCCGGCGCCGAGCTGACGAACCTGGAGTGCTTCCAGATCAACCCGCTGATCAAGGACTACAACGGCCCGGCCTGCGCCTA
>CAMLSD010000064.1 GCA_946482595.1 uncultured Comamonadaceae bacterium | reverse complement strand
CTGGCCTTCAAGGACATGGCGATGCAGTTGCTGGGCAACCTGTTCGAGTACGAACTGGCGCGCCGTGGCGAGCAGCTCAATATCCTGGGCGCCACGTCGGGCGACACCGGCAGTGCCGCCGAGTACGCCATGCGCGGCAAGCGTGGCGTGCGCGTGTTCATGCTGTCGCCCAACGGCCGCATGAGTCCGTTCCAGCAGGCCCAGATGTTCAGCCTGCAGGACGAGAACATCCACAATCTCGCGGTCGAAGGGGTGTTCGACGATTGCCAGGACATCGTCAAGGCGGTCTCGAACGACCTCGCATTCAAGCGCGCCCACCGCATCGGCACGGTCAACTCCATCAACTGGGCCCGTCTGGTGGCACAGGTGGTGTACTACTTTGCCGGCTACTTCCAGGCCACGCAGTCCAACGACCAGACCGTGAGCTTTGCGGTGCCTTCCGGCAACTTCGGCAACATCTGCGCCGGCCACGTCGCGCGCATGATGGGGCTGCCGGTCCGGCACCTCGTGCTGGCCACCAACGAGAATGACGTGCTCGACGAGTTCTTCCGCACCGGAACCTACCGCGTGCGCAAGAGCGCCGAGACCTACGAGACCTCCAGCCCGTCGATGGACATCTCCAAGGCCTCGAACTTCGAGCGGTTCGTGTTCGATCTGCTGGATCGCGACGGCGAGCGCACGCGCCAGCTGTTCCGGCATGACGTCGAGCAGCAGGGCTGGTTCAAGCTGTCCGACGAGGAATTCGCCCGCATCGCGAACTACGGTTTCGTGTCGGGCAAGAGCACCCACGCCGACCGGCTGGCCACCATCCGCGACACCTTCTCGCGCTTCGAGATCATGGTCGACACCCACACGGCCGACGGCCTGAAGGTGGCGCGCGAGCATCTGACGCCCGGCGTGCCGATGCTGGTGCTCGAAACCGCCTTGCCGGCCAAGTTTGCTGAAACCATCCGCGAGGCGCTGGGGCGCGAGCCTGGGCGGCCGGCCGGGCTGGAAGGCATCGAGAACCTCCCCAAGCGCTACAAGGTCATGCCGGCCGACGTTGCGGCCATCAAGACGTATATCGAGCAGAATTGCTGAAACGGCCTGCAGGCCGCATGGGCATGGCATGAAAGTCGTCGGATTCTGTGGGTACTCGGGTTCAGGCAAGACCACGCTGGTCGAGCAGGTGATCGAACGGCTGCGCCTGGCCGGGCAGCGTGTGTCGGTCGTCAAGCACGCCCACCACAAGTTCGACATCGACCACGAAGGCAAGGACTCCTGGCGCCATCGCACGGCCGGGGCCTTCGAGGTCGTGGTGGCGTCCAACCGCCGCCTGGCCAAGATCCGCGAGTTCGAAGTGGAGGTCCAACCCACGGTCCATCAACTTATCGCAGAACTCTATGAATGCGATTGGGTGCTGGTCGAGGGCTTCAAGCATGCCGACATCTGCAAGATCGAAGTGTGGCGTGCCGCCACGGGGCAACCCACGCAGTACATCGAGGATCCGTTCGTCACCGCGATCGCAACCGACAGTCCCGAGGCCATGCCGATGGCCACGCTGCGGCCCGTGCTCGACCTGAACGACGCCGACGCGGTGGTCGAGCACCTGCTGCACAATGGCTCCCGCTATGAGTACAACCCCCCGTTCACCGATGTTGAGCCTGGAGGAAGCGCTGGCGAAGCTGCTCGCTTCGACCTCCCAGGCTATTGAGGCCGCACCGCTCGAGACCGAATCCGTCGCCACCTTCGACGCGCTGGGCCGTGTGCTCGCCCAGGACCTTGTTTCCGCGCTGGACGTTCCCCCGCTGGCCAACAGCTCGATGGATGGCTATGCCGTGAGGCTGGCCGATGTGCCGGCGGCGGGCGCCGAACTGCCGGTGACCCAACGCATTGCGGCAGGCCAGGTCGGCGAGGTGCTGGCCCCCGGCACCGCAGCGCGGATCTTCACCGGAGCACCGGTGCCCCAGGGGGCCGACGCCATCGTGATGCAGGAGCAATGCGAACCCCTGGCGGACGGGCGGGTGCGGGTGAACGTCGTGCCGCAGCCCCGCCAGTGGATCCGCGAGCAGGGCGAAGACGTGCGGCGCGAAGGTGTGGTGCTGGCGCGCGGCACACGGCTGTCGCCCCAGGCGCTCGGGCTGGCTGCCACGGTCGGCGCGGCGCGGCTCGATGTGGCGCGCCGACCGCGTGTGGCGCTGTTTTCGACCGGTGATGAACTGGTCATGCCCGGTGAGCCGCTGCGGCCGGGCGGCATCTACAACTCCAACCGCTACACCCTGCGCAGCCTGCTGATGCAGTTCGGCTGCGAATGCACCGACCTGGGCATCGTCCCCGACAGCCGCTCGGCCACGCGCGAGGCGCTGCGCCGCGCAGCGGCTGGCCATGACCTGATTCTGACGTCCGGGGGGGTGTCGGTCGGTGAAGAAGACCACATCAAGCCCTCGGTCGAGGCCGAAGGCCGCCTGGAGCTGTGGCAGATCGCGATCAAGCCGGGCAAGCCGCTGGCGTTCGGCGAGGTGTGCGCGGAAGGACGGCGGCCGACCTTGTTCATCGGTCTGCCCGGCAACCCGGTCTCAAGTTTTGTGACCTTCCTGCTGGCGGTGCGCCCGGTGCTCATGGCCTTGCAGGGCGCAAGCCCGCGCCCGGGCGCCGAGCTGCCGCCGGCCATCTTGCTGCCGGCCGGGTTCGACTGGCCCCGGCCTGACAAACGACGCGAGTTCCTGCGGGTGCGCCGCGGCAGCGACGGGCGGCTCGAACTGTTCGACAATCAGAGTTCCGGGGTGCTGACCTCCACCGTGTGGGCTGACGGTGTGGTGGACAACCCTCCCGGCCAGACGATCCGTGCCGGTGATCCGGTGCGCTACATCCCGTGGTCGGAGTGGATGGCATGAAGGTGACGGTCAAGTATTTCGCCTCGATTCGAGAGGCGCTGGGTCCCGGCGAAAGCATCGAGCTTGCGCCCGGCACGCAGGTGGGCGGGCTGCGCGAGCTGCTTCTGGCGCGGTCGGGCGCCCATGCCGAAGCGCTGGCGCGTGGCCGGGCCATCCGGTGTGCGCTCGACCAGATGATGTGCGACGAATCGGCACCACTGACGGACGGCGCCGAGGTCGCGTTTTTCCCGCCGGTCACCGGAGGATGACGATGAACCCGCAAGCACGCGTGAGCATCCAGACCGAGGACTTCGACCTGTCCCGCGAGGTGGCTCGCCTGCGCGAGGGCGATGCCGGCGTGGGAGCGGTGGTGAGCTTTGTCGGTACGGTGCGTGACCGCAGCGACGGTGCCGGCGTGCAGCGCATGGAGCTCGAGCACTACCCCGGCATGACCGAAAGGGCGATCGAGGCCATGATCGACGAGACCCTGCGCCGCTTCGATGTGCGTGCAGCCCGGGTGATCCATCGCGTGGGTGAGCTTGCGCCGCTGGATCAGATCGTGCTCGTGGCCGTCACATCGGCCCACCGTGGTCAGGCCTTCCAGGCCTGCGAGTTCCTGATGGACTACCTCAAGACCCAGGCGCCGTTCTGGAAGAAAGAGCACACCCCCGAAGGTGCCCGCTGGGTCGATGCCCGGGTCAGTGACGATGCGGCCCTGTCACGCTGGGGCATCAATGCGGGCAATGCCGAGCGGGTGCCGCCGGGTACACCCTGATGCAGGCGCTCAGCCTGGCCAATGCCTCGGCCGTGGCGATCGGTGCGGCCGCGGGCGCCTTGTGCCGCTGGGTCGCGGGCGTGTGGTTCAACGCCGCATGGGCCGGGTTCCCGCTGGGCACGCTGCTGGTGAACTGCGCGGGCGGGCTGCTGATCGGTGGTTCGCTGGCCTGGTTCTCGCGGTGGCCTGACGACTTCCTGCGGCTGCTGTTCGTCACGGGCTTCCTGGGCGGGCTCACGACGTTTTCGGCCTTTTCGCTCGAGTCGCTGCACCTGCTGCAGAAGAACGAATGGGGCATGGCGGTGCTGCACACGGTGGCCCACGTGTTCGGGGCGCTGGCCTGTGCGGCCCTGGGGTTCCGTCTGACCCGTCTGTGGCTGGGCTGATCTTTGTCAAGTTGGCGCTGCATTGATGCAGCCGCCCCTTGAAAAGGCCGGTGTGTCCCCTATTTCCTTCGCAATCGGAGGATATTTCCCATGCGACTCGACAAGCTGACCACGAAGTTCCAGGAAGCGCTGAGCGACGCCCAGAGCCTGGCCCTGGGGCACGACAACCCCTACATCGAGCCGGTGCACATCGTGCTGGCGATGCTGCAGCAGGACGAAGGCCCCAAGGCCTTGCTGGCACGCGCCGGTGTGAACACCGGTGGCCTGCACAAGGCGCTGGACGCGGCGATCAAGCGGCTGCCGCAGGTGCAGGGGGCCGAGCAGGTCCAGGCTGGGCGTGACACCGTGTCGCTGCTGCAGGCCGCCGAGAAGGAGTCGATCAAGCGGGGCGACCAGTTCGTGGCCAGCGAGATGTTCCTGCTGGCGCTGACGGACAGCAAGGCCGAGATCGGCCAGATTGCCCGCGAGTTCGGGCTCACCCGCAAGTCGCTGGAGGCTGCCATCGAGGCGGTGCGTGGGGGCCAGAAGGTCGACAACGCCGAGGCCGAAGGCCAGCGTGAGGCGCTGAAGAAGTACACGCTGGACCTGACCGAGCGCGCCCGCATGGGCAAGCTCGACCCGGTGATCGGCCGCGACGACGAGATCCGCCGCGCCATCCAGGTGCTGCAGCGCCGCTCGAAGAACAACCCGGTGCTGATCGGCGAGCCGGGCGTGGGCAAGACGGCCATTGTCGAAGGCCTGGCGCAGCGCATCGTGGCGGGCGAGGTGCCCGAAACCCTGAAGAACAAGCGCGTGCTGGTGCTCGACATGGCCGGCCTGCTGGCCGGTGCGAAGTACCGCGGTGAATTCGAGGAGCGCCTGAAGTCCGTGCTCAAGGAGGTGGCCCACGACGAAGGCCGCATCATCCTGTTCATCGACGAGATCCACACGATGGTGGGTGCCGGCAAGGCTGAAGGCGCCATCGACGCCGGCAACATGCTCAAGCCGGCACTGGCCCGCGGTGAACTGCACTGCATCGGCGCGACCACGCTGGACGAATACCGCAAGTACATCGAGAAGGACGCCGCGCTGGAGCGCCGCTTCCAGAAGATCCTGGTCGACGAGCCGACGGTCGAGGCGACGATTGCCATCTTGCGTGGCCTGCAGGAGAAGTACGAGGTCCACCACGGCGTCGAGATCACCGACCCGGCCATCGTGGCCGCGGCCGAGCTGTCGCATCGCTACATCACCGATCGGTTCCTGCCTGACAAGGCGATCGACCTGATCGACGAGGCGGCGGCCAAGATCAAGATCGAGATCGACTCCAAGCCCGAAGCCATGGACAAGCTCGACCGCCGGCTGATCCAGCTGAAGATCGAGCGCGAGGCCGTGCGCAAGGAAAAGGACGAGGCCTCGCAGAAGCGCCTGGGCCTGATCGAGGACGAGATTGCCAAGCTCGAGCGCGACTATGCCGACCTGGAGGACATCTGGAAAGCCGAGAAGGCAGCCGCCCAGGGGTCGGCCCAGATCAAGGAAGACATCGACCGCATCAAGTTCCAGATCGAGGAATTCAAGCGCAAGGGCGATTTCAACCGCGTGGCCGAGCTGCAGTACGGCAAGCTGCCCGAGCTGGAGAAAAAGCTCAAGGAGGCTCAGGCCAAGGAAACCGGCAAGGCCAAGGAAGCCCGGGACGGCGGCAAGCCTCAGTTGCTGCGCACGCTGGTGGGCGCCGAGGAGATCGCCGAGGTCGTGGCACGCGCCACCGGCATTCCGGTGAGCAAGCTGATGCAGGGCGAGCGCGACAAGCTGCTGCAGATGGAAGGCCGCCTGCATGAGCGCGTGGTCGGCCAGGAGGAGGCCATCGTGGCGGTGGCCGATGCGATCCGCCGCTCGCGTGCCGGGCTGTCCGACCCGAACCGTCCGCTGGGGTCGTTCCTGTTCCTGGGCCCCACCGGGGTGGGCAAGACCGAACTGTGCAAGGCCCTGGCCGGCTTTCTGTTCGACAGCGAAGACCACATGGTGCGCATCGACATGAGCGAGTTCATGGAAAAGCACTCGGTGAGCCGCCTGATCGGCGCGCCGCCCGGTTATGTGGGCTACGACGAAGGGGGTTACCTGACCGAGGCGGTGCGGCGCAAGCCCTACAGCGTGCTGCTGCTCGACGAGGTCGAGAAGGCCCATCCGGACGTCTTCAACGTGCTGCTGCAGGTGCTTGACGATGGCCGCCTGACCGATGGCCAGGGTCGCACCGTGGACTTCAAGAACACCGTGATCGTGATGACCAGCAACCTCGGGTCGCACCAGATCATGCAGATGGCCGGGCAGGACAGCGAGCTGATCCGCCAGGCGGTGTGGGCCGAGGTGAAGCAGCATTTCCGCCCGGAATTCCTGAATCGCATCGACGAGACGGTGGTGTTCCACGCGCTGGATCAGCAGCACATCGAAGCCATTGCGAAAATTCAGCTTCGCGCCCTGGAAACCCGGCTGCAGAAGATGGATCTGAGCATGGAGGTGTCGCCCGCAGCCCTGGCCGAGCTGGCCAAGGTGGGCTTCGACCCGGTGTTTGGTGCGCGTCCGTTGAAGCGCGCGATCCAGCACCGCATCGAGAACCCGGTGGCGCGCCTCATCCTGGAGGGTCGTTTTGGTCCGAAGGACGTGATTCCGGTCGACGTGGAGGCTGGTGAGTTCGTGTTTTCGCGTGTGGTCCACTGACACGCATTGAGGGAAGCCGTTTGGGCAATCTGCTGCAGGTCTTGAACTCGGCGCTGACCACGCTGTCGCGCTGGCTGCTGCGTGCGGTGGCCGTGCTGGCGGGGCTGGTGTTCGGCCTGAGCCTGCTGGCCGCTGGCGTGGTCGTGGCGCTGGGGGTGGTGGTGTGGAGCCTGGTGCGCGGCCGTCGGCCGGCGGGGCTGCAGTTTCGCCGCTTCACCCAGGCCCGTTGGGGCGGCTTCACCGGCGCGCCCTTTGCCCAGCCGGGCGCAAGCCGCGGCGAGGTCATCGACATCGAAGCCCGCGAGGTGTCACCTGAGGGAAGCGCTCGCGGGCCGGTCGAGCCCGCGCCGCCAGCGCTGCGTCGCGAGCGGTGAGCGCCGGCCCGGTCAGCGCACGGGGGGGTGTGCGTGTGAACCGCGCGGCTGTTGCTTGAGCCAGCCGTCGAGGCGCTGGAGCTGAAACCGCACGAGTGACTGGTTGGTCTTGTGGCGGTCGAGCAGACAGTGCAGCGCGAGTTCGGGGTGTCCCGGAAGCGGGCGTACCACCTGATGGTGCCGGTCCGATGAGATCAGGGTTTCCTGGGCCGGGTCGCTCAAGTTCATGGCCAGCCTGGCCATCTGCAACGCGCTCAGAATGGCATGGCCCTGCCTCGCCATGTCGGCGCCGGAGGGCCCCTGGCCGGCGTGCCCCAGCAGGGTGCCGGTAGCCGCATCGAACACACAACAAGCCTGCAGGCCGGTCATCTGGGTGAGCAGACCGACATAGGTTGGCACCAGGCCGACATACGCATCGGGCTGGCTGGGGGCCGGCCGGGCGGTCGGCGCAGCGGCAGGCGGCGCCTTCACCGGCTCGGGTGGCAGATCCAGCGACAGCGGGGCCATGCCGGGCACCATCGGCGCGGCGGTGACCCGGTCCGGCGCAGCCAGACGGCCGCGCCCGGTGTTCTTCTGCCAGAACCCCAGGATGTAGGACCAGGCATCCGACGGCCGCGCGGGCTGTGGTGTCGCCCGCACCAGCATGCCGTGGCGCTGAACGACCTGGCTCGACTGGGCCGCCGCCGCCGTGGCGGCACCCGAGCCCAGCGGCACGATCAGCAGGTTCGGGCAGATCCACTGCGGCCCGTGAACAAACTGCATCAGGCCGCGCAAGGCATTGGCCGCACCCTGGCCGGGCGCCTCGCCCAGCAGGACCACGGTCGTGGCGCTCAGTTCCATCAGGGTACGGGCCACGGCCTGCTGACCATGCGGTGTGGTGTCGGCGGCGGTCGAATAGATCTGGACGGGTGGCAGGCCGGGTGCCTCGAACACCGCGTA
Source organism: uncultured Comamonadaceae bacterium (assembly GCA_946482595.1). The sequence continues at coordinate 21,562 of CAMLSD010000064.1, read as the reverse complement.
CTCGACCGTGGCCAGCGTCGTGCCAAAGCCCTGCTGGCGGATCGACAGCTTGCGCACTGCGCTGCCGCCGTGGGCGGCGAGCTGGCGCAGCAACTGGCGCGAGGTGGCTGTGCCCAGGTCATGCAGCGCGATGTAGACGCAGCCCAGGTGCGAAATCTGCTGGCGCAAGGCCTCTGCGGCGTCGCACGACACGAACAGCTCGCGGGTGTCCGCGGTGATCAGCTTGCCGATCTCGTGCAGGCCGGCCCTGGCCGGCGCCCCCGGGGTGTCCCGGGGCATGATCTGGGTCGTGAGTTCGTCGGTGGTGGTGGCCGCCCACTCATGCCCGGTGCCACCCGGTGGGGGATCGTCGCCGGCATTCGAGTGCGGATCCATCGTGGTCAGTGGCGAAGCGGAGTGGCGATAGGGCAGGGAGGACATGATGAGGCGCGAACGCTGTGATCTCAGTGTAACCATGCGTGACGAAATCCGCCCCCGCCCTGATGGGGGGGCCGACTCGTAGAATCGAGACATGCCGCGAGGAGGCAGGCCGCCGCAGCGGCCCCACAGCACAACAAGTCAGCAGGATCCGCATGCAATCGAATTCCCAGGCGCCGGTGGTGATCGTCGGTGCCGGTCTGGCCGGTCTGACCGTGGCCTTGCACGTCGCCGAGCACCGCCCGGTGGTGGTGTTGGCCAAACGCAACTTGAACGAGGCGGCCACGGCCTGGGCCCAGGGGGGGATCGTCGGGGTGCTGGGCAGCGACGACAGCATTGAAAGCCATGTGCGCGACACCCAGGACGCCGGGGCGGGCCTGGTCGACGAACACACTGCGCGTTTCATCGCCGAACACAGCGCGGCGGCGGTCGAATGGCTGGTGGCGCGTGGCGTGCCGTTTTCGCCCGATCCCCAGGGGCCGCTGGGCCTGCATCTCACCCGCGAGGGCGGCCACGCCGTGCGGCGCATCGCCCACGCCGCGGACGCCACCGGCAAGGCCATCCATGACGTGCTGCTCGACGAAGTGCGCAAGCACCCGGGCATCCAGTTGCGTGAGCGCTGGATGGCCGTCGACCTGGTCACCTCGCGTCACCTGAAGCGCGACGAATCGCCGCGGTGCTACGGCGTGTATGCGCTGGACATCGACGCCGGCCGGGTCGAGACGCTGGCTGCGTCGGCGGTGGTCGTGGCCACCGGCGGGGTCGGCAAGGTCTACCGCTACACGAGCAACCCGGACACCGCCACCGGCGACGGCATTGCCATGGCCTGGCGCGCGGGCTGCCGGGTGGGGAACATGGAGTTCATCCAGTTTCATCCGACCTGCCTGTACCACCCGCAGGAGCGCAGCTTCCTGATCACCGAGGCGCTGCGCGGCGAGGGGGCCCACCTCAAGCTGGCCGACGGCACGCGCTTCATGCCCTCGCATGACGAGCGGGCCGAGCTGGCCCCGCGCGACATCGTGGCCCGCGCGATCGACTTCGAGATGAAAAAGCACGGTCTGGACCATGTCTGGCTCGATGCGACCCATCTGGGGGCCGACTTCCTGCGCGAGCACTTCCCGACCATCCATGCGCGCTGCCTCAAGCTGGGCATCGACATCACCCGCCAGCCCATTCCCGTCGTGCCGGCGGCGCACTACACCTGTGGCGGGGTGGTCACCGACCTGAACGGCCGCAGCGATCTGCCTGGCCTGTACGCGGTCGGGGAGGCCACCTATACCGGGCTGCACGGTGCCAACCGCCTGGCGAGCAATTCGCTGCTGGAATGTGTGGTGCTGGGTCGCACGGCGGCCCAGCACATCAATGAACATGCCACGGCCGAACAGCCGACGCTCCCGCCGTGGGACGAAAGCCAGGTCGAGGATGCCGACGAACAGGTCGTGATCTCGCACAACTGGGACGAACTGCGCCTGCTGATGTGGAACTACGTGGGCATCGTGCGCACGACCCGCCGGCTGGAGCGGGCGCTGCACCGCATCCATCTGCTGCGCAGCGAGATCGACGACTACTACGCCAACTTCCGCGTCACCCGGGACCTGCTGGAGCTGCGCAACCTGGTCGACTGCGCCGAGCTGATCGTGCGCTCCGCCCTGACCCGGCATGAAAGCCGGGGCCTGCACTTCAGCCGCGACTACCCGCAGACGCTGCCGGTGAGCTTCCCGACCATCCTGACCCGCCCGGCGGGGCGTCGCGGGCAGTCGGGGCATCGCAGCAGCCTCTGACTGTAGGCAGCTTCAGCCGCGTGCGCGCATGGCCGCACGCGCCTGGACGAATTCGAAGGCATGGCCGACGGCTTCGCTGATCGCGCGCTCGTTTTCGGCCCGTTCCTTTTCGGTCAGGTAGAACACCAGGTCGACTTCGTGCCGGATGTAGCGCGTGGGTAGCCGGTTCAGCGCCACGCAAGCCACGTCGGCCAGCAGATCACCACGCACGTTCGGGAAGCGCGGCGCCGCCTCCATCACCGCCTCCATCACGGGGCGTTCGTAGTAGTTGTGGATGGACGAAAAGTCGATGCTCATCAGGCGCTCCTCTTGCACTGACCTTCAGTATGAGCCTGTGCGAGCGCCTGACAACGGGGGAAATGGGGGGTGGGAGCGGACCATCTCCCCCGGCTTGCAGCGCCTTACTTCAGATCCGTTCGAGCACCCGCATCGAGTAGTCGGTGGCCTTGACGTCCTTCGTCAGCCGGCCGATCGAGATGCGGTCGACGCCGGTGGCGGCAATGTCGCGCACCTGATCCAGCCGCACGCTGCCCGAGACCTCCAGCAACGCGCGGCCGCGGTTGAGGGCGACCGCCTCGCGCATGCGTGGCAGGTCGAAGTTGTCGAGCAGCACACTGGTGGCGCCGGCGTCCAGGGCCTGGCCCAGCTGGTCGAGTGACTCGACCTCGATCTGGATGTCCACGCCGGCATTCAGCGCACGGGCCCGTTCCAGGGCCTGCGGCACACCACCGCAGGCGGCAATGTGGTTTTCCTTGATCAGGATGCCGGCATACAGCGCCAGGCGCTGGTTCTGGCCACCGCCACAACGCACGGCGTACTTCTGGGCCAAGCGCAGGCCCGGCAGGGTCTTGCGGGTGTCCAGGATGGCGCAACCGCGCGGGTTGGGTGACGCGCCGGCAATCGCCTCCACATGCTGGCGGGTCACCGTGGCGGTGGCTGACAGCAACTGCAGGAAGTTGAGCGCCGGGCGCTCGGCCGTCAGCAGGGCACGGGCATCGGCTTCGATGTGGCACACGTCGGTGTCGGCGGCCATCATGGCGCCCTCGGCGTGGTGCCAGTCGATGCGGGCGGCGGGGTCGAGCGCGTGCACGCAGGCATCGAACCACTCACGACCGCACAGCACCGCGGCCTCGCGCACCAGCACGCGGGCGCGCACGCGCTGCCCGGCGGGTGCGAGCTGGGCGGTCCAGTCGCAGCGTCCGATGTCTTCCATCAGCGCGTCGCGCACATTGCGCGCGCGCGCCTCGTCCAGGCTTTCGTCGTGATCGTACATGGGGCAGGGGGCGTTTCAGGTCAGGCGGCGCCGACGTTCGGCACGAAACCCTGGCTCGGCCGGGCGATGCTGGCCGGGTGGGCGGCCACGAAGTCGAGCATGCGGCTGATGCATCCCAGCGCCTGGGAGCGCACCGGCTCGGCCACGGCAATCTCGCCGCTGCCGTCCTCCAGGCAGCGCACCACGCCCTGCAGCGCATTCATCGCCATCCAGGGGCAGTGCGCACAGCTCTTGCAGGTGGCGCTGTTGCCGGCAGTGGGCGCTTCGAGCAGGGTCTTGCCCGGCGCAAGCTGGCGCATGCGGTGCAGGATGCCGTTGTCGGTGGCCACGATGAAGGTCTGCTCGGGCAGGTTGACCACCGCGTTCAGCAATTGCGAGGTGGACCCCACCACATCAGCCTGCGCCACCACGCTCTGGGGGGACTCCGGGTGCACCAGCACCCGGGCGTCGGGGTGCTGCTTGCGCAGCAGGTCGAGCTCCAGGCCCTTGAATTCGTCGTGCACGATGCACGCGCCGTTCCACATCAGCATGTCGGCGCCGGTCTGCTCCTGGATGTAGCGGCCCAGGTGCTTGTCCGGCGCCCACAGCACCTTGTGCCCCTGTTCCTTCAGGTGGCTGACGATGGACAGCGCACACGAACTGGTGACCATCCAGTCGGCGCGCGCCTTCACGGCTGCGCTGGTGTTGGCGTAAACCACGACTTTGCGGTCGGGATGGGCGTCGCAGAAGGCGGCGAAGTCTTCCGGCGGACATCCGAGGTCCAGCGAGCAGGTGGCGTCAAGATCGGGCATCAGCACCCGTTTCTCGGGGCTGAGGATCTTTGCGGTCTCGCCCATGAAGCGCACGCCCGCAACGACCAGGGTCTTGCTGGGGTGGTCACGGCCGAAACGGGCCATCTCGAGCGAGTCGGCCACGCAGCCGCCGGTTTCGAGCGCCAGGTCCTGCAGATCACCGTCCACGTAGTAGTGGGCGACCAGCACGGCCTCGTGGCGCGCCAGCAGCTCGCGTGCGCGCTCCTTCCATTGGGCCCGGCCAGCCGGTGTCAGCGGCTCGGGGACCTTGGCCCAGGCATGGGCCGTGCAGCTGGCACCGGAGGCATCCTGGCGCGTGTAGTCGAACAGAACTTCAGTCATGCGGTCAGCGCGCGCCGACGGCAGGCCCGCGCCCAGGGATCAGGGGCGTCTATGGTAGCCGGTTCAGCCCAGGGACTTCTCTGCGTCCATGATCTTGAAGCGCGCCAGGGCCAGGTTGGTGCGCTGCTTGTCCAGCACCGCCAGCACGAAGAGTTCGGCATGAGCCGCGACCGTGCGGATCACCTGATGGCGCCGTCCATGGGTGACGATGACCTCGTCGATGCGGTCCCCGCAACCCATGTCGCGCGAGGCACGCCGGTGAGCCTTCAGCACCTCGGTGGCGGTGGCGGCGGCGAGGTCGAGGTTGAGGTCGTCGGCATCGGGCTCGCGCTCCTGACCCATCACCATGCCGGTGCTCGTGTCGGCGATGCAGCAGCCGATCAGGCCTTCGATCTGCATCAGTTGCGCCAGCGTGCGCTGGATGCGGGCCTCGTCCAGGCTGGTGCGCGCCGGGTCGGTGATCATGCCGGCCAGCGGCATTGCGCGGGCGCCGGTGGCCGTCGCCTGTGCGGCGCTGGCCGCTGCCACTGGCACCGGCGTGGACGGCACGGCCGCAGGCGTGGCCACGGGCTGGGCCAGGCGGCCGGCCGCGATCACCGGCGTGCTGACCGGCGCCCGGGGCTCCAGGTCCTGCACCCGGATCGGGAAGTCGTCGCCACCCAGGACGCTGGGTTTGGACTCCGGCGCCTGCCAGCCGGGGGCCGACTTGACCTTGTTCCAGGTATTGAGCACCGTGTTCCAGACGGCCGACGCACTGGTCATCGGCTCGGTGGTCACGACCACATTGAGCCGCTCCGGCCAGCGCACCGAGGCGATGCGTGCGGCCAGCGGGGCCATCGGGGTGGACAGCATCACCAGCAGGTTGGGACACATCCAGTCAGGGCGATGCGAGGCCCGGTTGATCAGCGCGACGATCTCGTCGAGGGCCTGCGGGTCCATCGGCGCAACGATCACGGCCACCAGGTGGCTGCGTTCCATCAGGGCGATCGGCAGGGTGCGGGCGTCGGGCGATGAGTCCCGCACGTCGGCGTAGTACACCTTCAGCGGGTCCTCGACACGCCGGGGCAGTGCCGTGCGCTCGATCTGGGCGATGCTGGCCAGGGTGTTCTGGTCACGCAGGTGCAGTCGTTCGATCGGCTGGCCGGACGCGTCGGACAGGGCCTTGACCACGCTGGAGGCCCACATGCGGGCCGGGTCGAACAGCGTGATCTGGCGCGAGGCGCGGTCAAGATCGGCCCGGGACGACGCCAGGTGCTTGCGGATGGCCTCGGTGGGGGAGCCGCTGATGAACAGGTCGCGGGTGTGCTTGTCGACCATCTGGCCGTGGTCGTTCACCTCGGTGGCGGTGCTCTCCAGGATGGCCGTGGCAGCGAAGTCGCCGGTATGACCGTGCCGCCGGGCGGTTCGCGACGGTTTGTCAGGGTCGGATCCGAACAGGGGGCTGAGGTCGCCGAAGAGTGAGGTGAGCATGGCGGCATCCTTTCGAGCGGGGGCCTGGCGCATCGACGACCCGGTGCTGCCACAGGCCGCTGACCCGGCTGTGGCCGGGCGGGCATGGGCTTTCCGCGGATCGTCGACCCGTACTGCACGTGAATCGACTGTAGGCGCCTGTGCCGCCGAAGTCATCCCTCTTCCGGGGGGCGACAAGGGGCGCCTGCCCAGCGGTCAGATCGCCGCGACAGGCGGTTGGCCAGAAGGAAGCAGAGTTTTCAGGTGCAACAGGACGTTCATGATTCGGCCGGCAGCGCTGCGGCCTGGCCGAAGAACCGGCTCGGCGGCTCGCCGACCGAGCGGCGAACCATCGCGCTGAAGGCGCTGGCACTGGCATAGCCCAGCTCCGCGGCGATATGGCTCATCGGCACCCGACGGGCTGCCAGCACCAGCGCCTTGGCCAGCAGCACCTGCTGGCGCCACTGCGCAAAGCTGGTGCCCAGCTCCTGGCGGAACAGGCGCGACAAGGTGCGCACGCTGGCGCCGCTGTCACGCGCCCAGCCTTCCAGGGTGTCGTGGCGTGTCGGGTCGTCCAGGATGGCCTCGCACAGGCTGCGCAGGCGCTTGTCGGTCGGCAGGTCCACGCCCAGCGGCACCGGGCGGGCCCGGCGCAGTTCGTCCAGCACCAGGGCGCTGAGCAGGCGTTCGCGGGCCAGTTCGTCGGCCGACAGCGGCGTGGCGTCGTCGGGCCGGATGGACATCTCCAGCACCAGGGCACGCAGCAGCGCCGACACCTCCAGCACACGACAGGCCTGCCACGGCGCCTGCTGGGCCCGGGGCACGCCGGGCCCGATCCGGCCGTCGCCCTGGTGCAGGTACAGCGTTCGCAGGTCGGAGTCCTCGAGCACCGTCACCGCATGTTCCACGTTCGGCGGGATCCACAGCACCCGGCTCGGCGGCACGATGTAGGTGCCGCGGGCGACGGTCAGGCGGGTCACGCCGGTGGTCGAAAACGCCAGCTGCCCCCAGGGGTGGCTGTGTGGCACCACCAGCGTGTCGCTGCGCAGCCGGTGCAGCTTGGCGCGCACCGGGCGCTGCGCCGTGGGCACGTACAGGTGCGGGGTCAGCGGGCCGACCCGCGCCATTACACGTTCGGACGGGCCAGGGCGCGGCGTGCTGACGGCAGGGCGCTGTGACGGCGGGGTGGGCGAGCTTGGCATGTTCTCGACAGAAGTTGTCCTGCTATCGTAAACCTGCCGCGTCTGCCCGGCCTACCATTCATCCCATGACTGCAACCGATTCTTCCGCCTCCGCGGCGGTCACCTGGCGCCAGGACGCCCGCACGATCACACTGATCGGCATGGCGCACGGCACGTCGCACTTCTTCCATATGCTGCTGCCGCCGCTGTTCCCGTGGTTCATCCGGGATTTCGGGCTCAGCTATTCCGAGCTTGGCCTGCTGGTGACGGTGTTTTTTGTCATCTCCGGCATCGGCCAGGCGCTCGCAGGTTTTCTGGTCGACCGGGTCGGTGCCCGGCCGGTGCTGTTCATCGCGCTGCTGTGTTTTGCCGGCGCGGCGCTGGCGACCTCCATGGCCCAGGGGTACTACGGGCTGATGCTGGCGTCCGCGCTGGCAGGGCTGGGCAATGCACCTTTCCACCCGGTGGACTTCACCATCCTGAACAAGCGCGTTTCGCAGCCGCGCCTGGGGCACGCGTTTTCGGTGCACGGCATCACCGGCAACCTCGGCTGGGCGGCCGCCCCTGTGTTCCTGACCGGGCTGACTGCGGCGACGGGTTCATGGCGGGTGGCCACGCTGGCGGCGGCCGGGGTGGTGGCCGTGGTGCTGCTGGTGCTGGTGTGGCACCGCGAGGCCATCGATGACCGCCTGGGCGCATGGGTGCACCCGGTGCGCAAGGACGGCCAGCCGGTCCAGGAGCATCCGCTGGCCTTCCTGAAGCTGCCGTCGGTGTGGTTGTGCTTCTCGTTCTTCTTCTGGACCACCTGCGCACTCAGCGCGATCCAGAGCTTTGCCAGTCCGGCGCTGCAGTCGATGTACGGCCTGCCGCTGGCGGTGACCTCGATGGTCGTGACCGGCTACATGCTGTGCGGCGCGGCCGGCATGGTGGCCGGCGGCTTCCTGGCGGGCCGTGTGACGCGGCTCGAGAAGGTGATCGGCGTGTGTCTGCTGGCCTCGGCTGCGCTGCTGGTGGTCGTGGGCCTGGGTGTGCTGCCTGCGATGGTGGCGGTGGTGGTGGCGTCCGTCGCGGGCTTTGGCACGGGCCTGGCCGGCCCGTCGCGCGACATGCTGATCAAGCGGGCTGCACCGCCCGGGGCCACGGGCCGTGTCTACGGCACGGTGTATTCCGGCCTGGACCTGGGGTTTGCCGTCGCGGCGCCGGTGTTCGGTGCCATCCTCGACCACGGCCAGCCCGCGTCGGTGTTCCACGGGTCGGCATTTGCACTGGGCTTTGGCGTGCTGTCGGCCGCGCTGGTGGGGGCAGGCCTTGCGGCCCGTGCCGCCCGGCCAGCCCAGGCGGCGGCCTGAACCCGGCGCGCCCTTCCGGGTCGGCTCAGGCTGCGAGCGGCAGCGCGCCGGCGGGTGCCAGCACGCCGCAGGTCGTCAGGAACACCGAGATCTCGGTGAGCAGTTCGTCCGGCTGCTCCAGCGGCGTGGCGTGTCCGCTGGCTGCCACCGTCTTGATCAGCGAGCGCGACAGGCTGGACGCCAGCGCCGTCGAATGGGCTGGTGGCGTGTTGGCATCGTGCGCACCGGCCACCACCAGGGTGGGCACGCGCAGGGCCCGCAGTTCGGGCAGCACGTCGTTGCGGTCGGCGACCATGCGCACGACATTGCGCACGACCTTGCCGTCCATGCGGCCGAGCCGCTGGCGCCATTGCGCCACGACCTCGGGCCGGTCTGCGCGGAACTGCGGCGAGAACATCGCCTTGGCGGCTTCACCCGTCAGGAAGGGCACCATGCCCAGCGTGCCGGCCATGTTGGCCAGTGCATGGAACTTGAACCGGCGCCAGCCGTCCTCGGCCTGCCCGCTCGTGTTCATCAGCACCAGCGCGCGCACCCGGGTGGGGTGCGCCAGCGCATAGCGCATCGCCACCATGCCGCCCAGGCTGAAGCCGGCCAGCGTCACCCGCTCGAGCTGCAGCGCATTGCACACCGCGCGGATGTCCTCGACCAGCCGCTCCAGGCTCCACGGCGTGCTTGGGGCCGTGCTGTAACCGTGGCCGCGCCAGTCCGGGCGGATCACGCGGCAGTGGCGTGCGAGCGCCTGGGCCTGGTGGTCGAACAGGCTGATGTCACACAGCATGCCGGGCAGCATCAGCACGGGCTCGCCGTGGCCGATGTCGTCGACATGCAGCGTGACGCCGGAGACTTCGACGTGATGCAGGCTCATGACCGTTCGCCGTCCGACGCAGTGGCCCGGGACGGGCGGTTGAACAGGGTGTGCCTCATGACGCAGGGCCCGGAAAGGGCCGGTGGATGTGATGGCAGCGGATTCTGTCGGGCTTGGTCCGCCGCTCCAAGGGGGTCGGCCCGGGTTGTCCCCTGTTCCGGGGACCGTGCCCTGCGCCCGGGATAATCGCCGTGTCGAATCTTCCGAGGAACGTCCCATGTCCGACTCCCCGACGGCCCGCCTGGCCGGCCATGTCCTTGTCGAGGCCCTGATCGCACAGGGCGTGGACACGGTCTTTGGCGTGCCGGGCGAAAGCTACCTGGCCGTGCTGGACGGCCTGCACGAGCACCGTGATCGCATCCGTTTTGTCGCCTGCCGCCAGGAAGGCGGCGCGGCTTTCATGGCCGAGGCCCAGGGCAAGCTGACGGGGCGCCCGGGTATCTGTTTCGTCACCCGCGGGCCAGGCGCCACCAATGCCAGCATCGGCGTGCACACCGCCTTCCAGGACTCCACGCCGATGATCCTGTTCGTGGGCCAGGTCGGTGCCGACGTGCGCGATCGCGAGGCCTTCCAGGAAGTGGACTACCGGGCCATGTTCGGCCCCAGTACCCTGGGTTTTGCCAAGTGGGTGGCCGAGGTCGATCGGGCCGACCGCCTGCCCGAGTACGTGGCGCGTGCCTTTCATGTGGCCATGCAGGGGCGGCCCGGTCCGGTGGTGCTGGCGCTGCCTGAGGACATGCTGATGCAGCCCACCGCGGTGCCGGTGCTGCCGCGGGCCGAACCGGCGCATGCCTGGCCGGCACCCGGCGGGCTGCGCGACCTGCGTGCCATGCTGATGGCCGCCGAGCGCCCCCTGGTGATTGCCGGCGGCGGCGGCTGGGATGCCGAGGCGGCGCGCTGCCTTCAGCGCTTTGCCGAAAACTGGCAGCTGCCGGTGGGCTGCGCCTTCCGCTTCCAGGACCTGTTCGACAACCGTCACCCGCTCTATGCGGGCGACGTGGGGATCGGCATCAACCCGCGCCTGGCACAGCGCGTGCGCGACGCCGACCTGATCCTGGCGGTCGGTCCGCGCCTGGGCGAGATGACCACCGGCACCTACACCCTGATCGAGGCCCCCCGGCCGCGCCAGAAGCTGGTGCACATCCATGCCGGCGCCGAGGAGCTTGGCCGGGTCTATGCCGCCGACCTGCTGCTGCAGTCGTCGATGGCCAGTGCCGCACGGGCGCTCGAAGCCCTGGCCGCACCCACGGCCGTGCCCTGGACCGACTGGACGGCCGGCGCCCAGGCCGACTACCTCGCCAACCTCGAAGCCACGCCCGCCCCCGGCCCGCTGGACATGGCGGAGGTCGTCAAGACGATGCAGCGTGTGCTGGAGGCCAGCGGCCACCCCGATGCGGTGCTCACCAACGGTGCGGGCAACTACTCGGGCTGGCTGCACCGCTACTACCGCTACCCTGGTCTGGTGCGCAGCCGTCGCAGCCAGCTGGCGCCCACCTCGGGCGCCATGGGCTATGGCGTGCCGGCGGCCATTGCGGCCAGCCTGCTGCAGCCTGAGCGGGCCGTCGTCAACATCGCCGGCGACGGCGATTTCCTGATGACCGGCCAGGAGCTGGCCACCGCCACCGGCTACCGCCGGCCGGGCAGCGCGCCGCTGGTGGTGATCGTTGTCGACAACGGCACCTACGGCACCATTCGCATGCACCAGGAGCGTGAGTTCCCGGGACGGGTGTCGGGCAGCGACCTGTTCAACCCCGACTTTGCGGCGCTGGCCCGTGCCTACGGCTGGGCGGCCGACACGGTGCAGGCCACGGCCGAGTTCGCGCCTGCCTTCGAGGCCGCGATGCACCGAGAGGCGCCCACCTTGCTGCACCTTCGGCTCGATGCCGAGGTGAGCACCAGTCGCGCCACGCTCAGCGGCATTCGCGCAGCGGCGCGCTCGCGCGGATGACGGCAGGCACCTCAGGCGCGTGGGGCGACCGCGGCGACGCGGTGGTCGTGATCGGTGCCGGGCCCGCCGGCCTGATGGCGGCCGAATGCATCAGCCGCCATGGCCTGGCCGTCGATGTGGTCGACGCCATGCCGTCGGCCGGCCGCAAGTTCCTGCTGGCCGGCAAGGGCGGGCTCAACCTCACGCACTCGGAGCCGATCGAGCCTTTCGTGCAGCGCTACGGCGAGCGTCGGGACGAGATCGCCGCGATGCTGCGCGACTTCACGCCCGGCGCACTGCGCGACTGGGCTCACGGCCTGGGCGTGTCGACCTTTGTCGGCACTTCGGGCCGGGTGTTCCCGACCGACATGAAGGCGGCGCCCCTGCTGCGTGCCTGGCTGCACCGGCTGCGCGAGCGCGGCGTGAAGCTCCACATGCGGCACCGCTGGCAGGGCTGGACGGACGATGGCGCGCTGCGGCTGCTGTCGCCGGCCGGCGAGATGCTGGTGCGCCCGGCGGCCACCGTGCTGGCGCTGGGGGGCGCGAGCTGGGCCCGCCTGGGCTCGGACGGCCGCTGGAAACCCTGGCTGGAAGCACGGGGCGTCGAGGTGGCGCCGCTGCGCCCGGCCAACTGCGGCTTTGATGCCGCGCACCCTGAGGGCGACGCGTGGGTGCCGGGCTGGACCGACCACCTGCGCAGCAAGTTTGCAGGGCAGCCGCTGAAGTCGGTGGCCGTCCAGGTGCGCCGGCCCGATGGCACGGTGGCCCGGCGGCAAGGCGAATTCGTGCTCACCGAGACCGGTGTCGAGGGCAGCCTGATCTACGCCTTTGCCGCCGAGCTGCGCGATGCGATCGACCGGGACGGCTGGACCGAGTTCGAGCTGGACCTGCTGCCGGCCCGCACGCCCGCGCAGGTGCTGGCCGAAGTGACTCACCCGCGCGGCACGCGGTCCTTGTCGAGCCATCTGCACAGCCGACTGGGCCTGACCGGCGTGAAGGCGGCCCTGCTGCACGAGATGCTCGACCGCGCGTCTTTCCAGGACCTGCCCCAGCTGGCGGCTGCGATCAAGGCCCTGCCGATCCGCCTGCTGGCCGCCCGGCCCATCGACGAGGCGATCAGCACGGCCGGCGGGGTGCGCTTCGAGGCACTCGACGAGCACCTGATGCTCAAGCAACTGCCGGGCACCTTCTGCGCCGGCGAGATGCTCGACTGGGAGGCGCCCACCGGCGGCTACCTGCTGAGCGCCTGCATGGCCAGCGGTGTGCGCGCCGGCGAGGGCGTGGTGGCCTGGCTGCGCCGCGACCGCCTACAAACCGACTAGCCCGGCCCGCGCCCAGGCGCGGTCGGGGATGGCCGCTTCCACGGCGTCGGCCAGCCGTTCCAGGCTGGCCTCGCGCAGGGCGTCCAGGTCGACGCGGGTCTGCGGCGTGGCGCCGGCCCAGCGCAGCAGGCCATCCAGCGCCTCGGGCGTGTCGAACAGGCCGTGCACATAGGTGGCCAGGATCTGGTCGGCATCGTCCACCGCACCATCGGGGCGGTGGTCGTCCAGCCAAAGGGCAGGGCGGGCCAGTGCCGCGCCGGTCGTCACGCCGGCATGGATCTCATAGCCGCGCACGCTGGCTTCCCCTTGCAGATGCGGGCCGAAGCGGCCCGTGACGCGGCGCAACTGCTTGGCCGGGGCCAGGGTGGTTTCCAGGTCCAGCAGGCCCAGGCCCGGCATCGAGCCGGCCGCACCTTCGAGCCCGTGCGGGTCATGCACGGCCTGGCCCAGCATCTGCATGCCGCCGCAGATGCCGATGAGCTTGCCGCCCAGGCGCAGGTGGCGGGCGATGGCGCGGTCCCAGCCGCGGCGGCGCAGTTCGGCCAGGTCGCCCTGCACGCTCTTGCTGCCGGGCAGCACGATCAGGTCGGCCCCAGGCAGTGGCTGGCCCGGGTGGGCCAGGATCAGCTCGACGTCGGGGTGGGCCCGCAACGCGTCGAAGTCGGTGTGGTTCGAAATGCGCGGCAGCACCGGGACCACCACCCGCAGGCTGCCCGCCGCCCGCGGCCTGGCGGTGACCGGCAGCGCGTCCTCGGCATCGAGCACCAGGCCCTGCAGGTAGGGCAGCACGCCCAGCACGGGCTTGCCGGTGCGCGCCTCCAGCCAGTCCAGCCCGGGCTCGAGCAGGGTGATGTCGCCGCGGAAGCGATTGATCACGAAACCGCGCACGCGTGCGCGTTCGCTGTCGCTCAGGCAGTCGAGTGTGCCGAGCAGGTGGGCGAACACCCCGCCGCGGTCGATGTCGGCCACCAGGATGACCGGGCAGTCCACGGCTTCGGCAAAACCCATGTTGGCGATGTCGCGGTCGCGCAGGTTGACTTCGGCCGGGCTGCCCGCGCCTTCGACCACCACCACCTCATGGGCGGCACACAGGCGCTGGTGGCTCTGCAGCACATAGGGCATCGCCAGCGGCTTGTACTCGTGATAGGCCAGTGCATCAGCGTTGAAGCGCGCCTGGCCCTGGATGATCACCTGCGCACCGACATCGGTGTTCGGCTTGAGCAGCACCGGGTTCATGTCGGTATGCGGCTCCAGCCCGCAGGCCTGGGCCTGCAGGGCCTGGGCCCGGCCGATCTCGCCGCCGTCGGCGGTGACGGCCGAGTTCAGCGCCATGTTCTGCGGCTTGAACGGCGCCACACGGCGACCATGCCGGCGAAAGATGCGGCCCAGGGCCGCCACCAGGGTGGACTTGCCAGCGTCGCTGGTGCAGCCCTGGACCATCAACGTGCCGCAGAAGCGGTCATAGAAGCTGGCGCCGGCAGGGTCGGTGGCACGCAGGGCGTGGGGCAGGGGAGTGGGTTGTTCGGGCATCGCCCGATTATCATTTCGGCCCGACCCTGTCCCCCGCTGCCGCGCCCGCTCACCACCCACCCCGACGAGCCCTCGCACGGTCCTCGCCGCCTGCATCCTCCCACCTGCACCTTCCCATCTTCCTGCGGCATGCTCCCTGAACTGACTGTCTTCACCTCCCCCGGGCCCTGGGCACTGGCACTGGTCACAGGGCTGGCACTGGATCTGGCGCTGGGCGAGGCGCGCCGCTGGCATCCGCTGGTGGGCTTTGGCCGCTGGGCACAGGTGTTGGAGCGGCGTCTCAACCGCGCTGCTGGCCCAGGGGACGGACGACAGGGCGGCCTTGCAGGATCGAGGCCCGTCGGCCTGCTGGCCTGGATGGCCGCCGTGCTGCCGCCCGTGCTGGTGTTCACCGGGGTGTCGCTGGCGGCGAGTGCGTCCGGGTGGCTCGCGCTGGCCTGGCTGCTCGATGCCGTGGTGCTCTACCTGGCGCTGGGTGCGCGCAGCCTGTTCGACCATGTCCGGCCAGTGGCGGTGTCGCTGGTGCGCGGCGATCTGCCGGCCGCGCGCGGCGCGGTGCAGCGTGTGGTGACGCGTGACTGCAGCACGCTCGACGAAGCGGGCGTGGCCGGCGCGGCGGTCGAGACCACGCTGGAGAACGGCAACGACGCCGTCTTCGGCACCCTGTTCTGGTTTGCCGTGGCGGGCGGTACCGGGGCGCTGGTCTACCGTCTGGCCAACACGCTTGACGCCATGTGGGGCTATCGCACCGAGCGGTTCCTGCGCTTTGGCTGGGCAGCCGCGCGCATCGATGATGCGCTGAACTGGGTGCCGGCGCGGCTCACGGCCGCGAGTTATGCGCTGAGCGGGCGCACCGTGCAGGCCCTGCAATGCTGGCGATCGCAGGCCCCGGCATGGGACAGCCCCAACGCCGGCCCGGTGATGGCCGCCGGTGCCGGAGCGCTGGCGCTGCGCCTGGGCGGCGAGGCCACCTACCACGGGCGGGTCGAACACCGGCCGCCGCTGGGGGCCGGTGAGACGCCCAAGGCGGCCGACGTGGACCGCGCCCTGGTCCTGGTCGCACGCTCGCTGCTGGTCTGGCTGCTCGTGCTGCTGGCACTGGCCTGGACGGCTGCGCTGTGAGTGCTCCTGAGCTGACGAGCCCTGGCGTGCCGCATGGCGCGGACCTGCACCGCGCCGTGAGGCTGTACGGGCCGTCTCCGCAGGGGCTGCCGTGGCTGGACCTGTCCACCGGCATCCACCCGCGCGGCTGGCCGGTGGCGCGGGCATTGGCGGATCTCGACCCTGCTGCCTGGCGCGAACTGCCCACGCCGGACGAGCGCGACCTGCAGGCGCTGGCGGCGCACTACGGTACGGGTGCCTGGCCGGTGGCCGGCTCACAGGCCGTGATCCAGTCGCTGCCGCGGGTGTGGCGCCGCCTGCACGGCACGGCCCGGGTGCAGGTCCTGAGTCCGGGCTACGGAGAGCATGCCGCCCGCTGGGCCCTGGAAGGGCATGCCGTGCAGCGCGTGCGGCGCGAGCACCTGGCCCAGGCCGATGTGATCGTGCTCGCCAGCCCCAACAACCCGACCGGCGAATCCTTCACGGTGGGTGAACTCGCGCACCTGGCAGGCCAGTGTCGGCTGCTGGTGGTGGACCTGGCATTTGCCGAGGCCCAGGCCGCGGCCGATGAGGCAGGCCGGGCGCTGATGGCCCTGGGCAACGTGGTGGTGCTGCGCTCGATCGGCAAGTTCTATGGTCTGGCCGGGCTGCGCTTCGGTGTCGTGCAGGCGCCCGCACCCTGGCTTGTGGCACTGAAGGCCGACCTGGGGCCGTGGGCCGTGCCCGGCCCGGTGTTGCGCATCGCCCTGGCTGCCCTGGCCGACACCGCCTGGCAGCACGACACGCGCCGCTGGCTTGCGCATCAGTCTGCGGCGTTGACGCAGGTGCTCCAGGCCCGCGGGCTGGCCAGTGTGGGCACGCCGCTGTTTCGCACCGTCGAGACGGCGCTTGCGGCACGCTGGCACGAGGGCCTGGCACGTCGCGGCATCTGGACGCGCCTGTTCGACCTGGACGCCGCCGCCGGCGGCGGCACCCCCTACCAGGCCCTGCGCCTGGGCCTGCCGGCCGACGAAGCCGGCCTCAAACGTGTGGCCGACGCGCTGGGCGCGGTCCAAGAGGAGATATCGGATTGACAACCCAAACTCGGCGCATGTGCGCCATGGCCCTGCTGGGCGTGTTGGTCGTGCTGGCGCCACGGGCGGCGCTTGCCGCTGGTGCTGCGGTCTCGGTGGTCGACGACCACGGGCAGACCATCACGCTGGCGGCACCGGCCCGGCGAGTGGTGAGCCTGGCACCGCATGTGACCGAACTGGTGTTTGCCGCCGGCGCCGGTGACCGGCTGGTGGGCGCGGTGGCCTACAGCGACTACCCCGAGGCGGCGCGCCAGGTCCGACGCATCGGCGACAACAAGGCCCTGGACCTGGAGGCCATCACGGCCCTCAAGCCTGACCTGTTTGTCGTCTGGCGGCACGGCAATGCGCAGCGCCAGATCGAGAAGCTGCAGACGCTGAACATCCCGATCTACCAGAGTGAACCGCGACGTCTGGAGGACATCCCCGGGGCCCTTGAGCGGCTGGGCGTGCTGATGGGCACGGCCGAGACGGCCCGGGCCGAGGGCGCCCGCTATGCGCAGCGTCTGGCCGAGTTGCGCAAGCGCTACGAGGGTGCGGCCAAGGTGCCCACGTTCTACCAGGTGTGGTCGCGGCCGCTGATGACCTTGAACGACACGCACATGGTGAGCGACGTGATCCGGCTGTGTGGTGGTGTCAACGTCTTCGGCAGCCTGGCGCCGCTGGTGCCCACGCTGTCGCAGGAGGCGGTGCTGCAGGCCAACCCCGAGTTCATGTTCACGGCGGCGCCCGGCGCGACCAACTCGGGTCGCACGCTCGACGATCTGGCGGAATGGCGGCGCTTTCCGCGGCTGCTCGCCGTGGCACGCGACAACCTCTTTTCCGTCAACGGCGACCTGATCAACCGGCCCACGCCGCGCATCCTCGAGGGCGCACAACGGGTGTGCGACGCCATGGAGGCTGCGCGGCGCAAGCGTTGAGTCCGGCTGGCTCAGGCGCCCAGCGGATTGATCACGCCGGCGGCCGGGATGTTGCCCTGGCCCTTCTTCGACTCGACAAAGCGGAACAGGTCGGCCATGCGGAAGGTGCCGTCGACTGACGGCAGCGCCGGCGCGGCCATCGGGTTGGACAACACGCTTTCGGGGTCATTGCGCATCAACCCGGCAAACACCTCGGCGACGATGGTCCCGCCCACCGGCCCGAGCCGCTCGCCGCCCTGCAGGATCTCGGCCTCCTTCAGGATGTAGAACCACAACGGTGTGCTTTGCTGCAGGCTGGCGAACTGCGTGACCACACTGCCGGCGGCTCCGGTCTGCAACTGGTCGGCCGACAGGGCGGGCACCCCCATGCGGGCCGCCACCGCCTGACCGGACGGCAGCTTGTAGTGGCGCGAGCCGCGGATCAGGTTGAGCCGTGCCAGCGGCGTGCCGCCCGGGCCGCCGATCAGCAACTGGTCTGACAGCGAGGCGTCGATCGCCATGGCCGGTTGCGGCTCCAGGCCCAGCCCGGGGAAAAACTGGCGCCAGTCGAGCAGCCAGTTCGTGGGGTAGCGCGGCACGCCGAAAAACCCGCCATCGCCGGTGAAGGTGAAGGCCAGGCGGAAGTCGGCCGGATCGAACACCTTGTTGAAGCGGTAGTCGCTGCGCACCATGCTGTGGCCGAAGCGATAGGCGGCGCCCGAGAACTCTAGCGGAATGAAGGACTCCTGCGCCGGGTCGGTCAGGTAGAAGCGCGGCGCCGACAGCGCCGCATCGAGCGCGGCCTGCCCGACGATCATCGGCAGGAACTCATTGAGCAGCACACGCTGGTAGTGGTGCACGACGGTCGTGCGCACCTGCTCGAACTTCATCTCCGGGAAGTGCAAGGCCACCGCATTGTGGAAGTGCAGCATGGTGCGATGGAACTGCGCCACGATCAGGTTCTCGTCGTTGCGCTTGTCGCCGATGATGGCCGTACGTGTGCTCACGCCGTCGCAGGCACGCGGCAGGTCATACGAGGCCCCATCCAGCGCGACCACCTGTGCGTCGGTCCCGCCGGGGGCACCGCCGCCGGGCTGGATCACCGGCCCGATCAGGAAGTGACGACGGCTGCCGTCCGCCTCGCGGGCATACAGGAAGGGTTGGTCGCGCGGGCCCGACCCGTACAGGCAGTCGAGGTCGACCGCCGGCGAGCGGAAGTTCACCAGGTCACCGACATCGACGATGTTTTCACCCAGGCTGGTGGGATCGAAGGTGATGTCGTGGTCGACGAACTGGCCGAAGTAGGTGAAGCCCGCGGCGATGTTGCCCGGCAGATTGCCCGGCGCATGCATGGCCGCACCGAGGGCCTCGCTGATCTGGTCGTCCTGCGCGGGGTTGCCGGTCGTCCAGGGACTGTTGCTCAATTCCGGAAAGAGCAGGCCAAAGCGGCCTGGCTTGACCAGGTTGCTGCGCACCGGCGCTGCATCGGCGGTGCAGTAGCCGTGGCTGGTGGGGGCGGCGGGTTTCATGGGGGACGCTCCTTGGGTTGAGGCGCATCCACTGTGCGGCGCCCGCCGCGCCCGCGCATCCTCAAGTCGGTGGAGCCTGCTCCGGCGCGCGCTGGAACAAGGCCGCCGCGGCGGCCGGGCACGACGCAAAGTACCCATGGAAAAACGAGGCCGTCAGCGACCCGACCCGGAACACCGCCTCCGGCCCGCCGTAACGCCGGGGCTGCGTCAGGGCATGCGGCACCAGCCCGCTCCTGACCTCCAGCCGCCCGTAGTGGAAGGCATGGCCGCGCAGCTCGCCCTGCGGCGTCGACCAGGATTGCAGCCCCAGTCCGGCGATGCGGTCACCCATCACGGCGGTGGCCTGCAGCAGGCCGGCCATCAGATGCTGTTCACCGTCGAGCGTGCGCAGCGATTCGGCACAGACCATCATGCCGCCGCATTCGGCCACGATCGGCCGGCCCTGCGCATGGTGTGCACGCAGGCTGTGCAGAAAGCGGCGTGCCTGGCTCAGACGCTGTGCATGCAGCTCCGGGTAGCCCCCGGGCAGGTAGACCGCATCGCACTCGGCGGGCAGCGCTTCGTTGGCCAGCGGCGAGAACGTCTCGATGCGTGCACCCATCGCACGCAGCACGTCCAGGTTGGCCTCGTAGCAGAACGAAAACGCCTCGTCGCGCGCCACCGCAATGTGCCGCCCGCTCAGCAGCTCGGGCACCGTGGCCGGCGCCACCAGGTCGGGCGCGCGCCACGGGGCCAGCCGGTCCAGGCGCAGCAGGTCGACTTCCAGTGCATCGTCGAGCGCCTGCCACACTGCCTGCAGGCCATCGGCACGCAGTTCACTGGCCTGCACCAGGCCCAGGTGGCGTTCGGGCAGGGCATGGGCCGAGCGCGACAACTGGCCCACCCAGGCCAGCTCGGGCAGCAGGCTGTCACGCAGCATGCGGGCGTGGCCGGCGCTGGCCACCCGGTTGGCGGCCACACCCGCCCACTGCAGACCCTTGAGCCGGCCATAGGCCTGCAGCCCCAGGGCCACGGCGCCGAAGGTCTCGGCCATGGCCGAGGCGTCGATGACACCGAGCACCGGGATGCACAAGCGTGCGGCCAGATCGGCCGCACTCGGATTGCCGTCGTACAGCCCCATCGCCCCTTCGATCAGGATCCAGTCGGCGCGTGCGGCGGCTTGTGCAAGCAGGCGTGTGCAATGGTCTTCGCCGACCATCCACAGGTCCAGGTTGTGCACCGGTTCACCGGTGGCCTCGGCCAGGAAACCCGGGTCGATGAAGTCCGGCCCGATCTTGAACGCCTGTACCCGGTGCCCCTGCCGGACCAGGCGTCGGGCCAGGGCACAGGTGAAGCTGGTCTTGCCCTGTCCCGACGCTGGACCGGCGATCAGCAATGCGCGTGCCATGGCGTTACAAGGAAACGCCGGGCCGCCCCAAGTTTCCTTGACCCCCGCGGGGGGGCGGGCTGGGCGCAGCCCGGCCTTGGGGGCGCTCACAACTCCACGCCGGGCTGTGCGCGTATGCCCTGCGCAAAGGCGTGCCGCACCAGGCGCATGTCGGTCACGGTGTGCGCCACCTCCACCAGCTCGGCCGGTGCGGCGCGTCCCGTCAGCACCACATGCTGCATCGCAGGGCGGGCCTGCAGGTCGGCGATCACCTGCTGGACGTCCAGGTAGCGGTGCTTCAGCGCAATGTTGACCTCATCGAGCACGACCAGCCCGACGCCTTCGTCACGCAGCATGCGCCGGGCAACCTGCCAGGCCGCCTGCGCCCGCTCGACGTCGCGGCTGCGGTCCTGCGTGTTCCAGGTGTAGCCCTCGCCCATCACATGGAACTCGACCTCGTCCGGAAAGCGGCGGAAGAACCGTTCTTCGCCTGTGGGCACCGCGCCCTTGATGAACTGCACCACGCCCACCTTCATGCCGTGGCCGAGCGCGCGGGCCACCATGCCGAAGGCACTCGAACTCTTGCCCTTGCCGTTGCCGGTGGTGACGAGGAGGATGCCGCAGTCCCGCTGTGCCGCGTCGATCTTCGCGTCGATCACGGCCTTCTTGCGCTGCATGCGCTCGCGGTGGCGTTCGTCGCGTCCGTCGGTGTCCGCAGGGGTGTTGGGCGTGGGTGCGTCAGAAGAAGTGGAGCTCATGGGTGTCGGAGTGATGAGGGAGTTCGGTACGAGGTGTCAGCACGGCCGGGCCGGCGACAGCGCGTCGGTTCGAAGGTCGGGAAGGAAGTGTGGCCGGCCGTCGACCTCGATGCGCCGCATCGCGCAGCCGTAGGCCTGGGTCAGCCGCGCGGCGGTCAGCACCTCGTGCAGGGGGCCCTGCTCATGGCCGTCGGGCAGGTAGAGCACGCCATGCGTGCAGCACTGCAAGGCGAGGTTGACATCGTGCAGTGACAGGATCACGGCGCGGTCGGTCAGCCCGGTGAGCAGGCGCGCCACCGCGAGCTGGTGTGGCACATCCAGATGGGCGGTGGGTTCGTCCAGCAGCAGCACGGCTGTGTCCTGGGCCAGCGCGGCGGCCAGGGCCACGCGCTGGCGTTCGCCGCCGGACAAGTGGCGCGCGTCTTCGTGGGCCAGATGGGCCACGTCCAGCCGGGCCAGGCAGTCGCGTGCGATGCGTGTGTCGTCGGCACCCAGCCAGCCCAGGCGACCGGCGTAGGGCTGGCGGGCCGCCAGCACGATGTCGAGCGCGCTCAGGGCAAAGACGTCCTGGTGATGCTGCGGGCACCAGGCGCGCAGCCGGGCCAGCTCGCG
>CAMLSD010000063.1 GCA_946482595.1 uncultured Comamonadaceae bacterium | reverse complement strand
AGATCGTCCATGACCGCCCCCACCCCCACCCCCACCCCCACCGTCCCCGTCGATCGACTGTCGGCCCTGCTCGAGCGCTTTCGCGTGCGTGCCCACCTGTTCCACGCCGGGCCGCTGTGTGGCGTGACCCATTTCGCGGCGCAGCCGGGGCGGGCCTTCCTGCATGTGCTGCGCCAGGGGGACATGGTCGTCACCCACCGCGCACGCAGCGGTGCGCCGCGCCGCCTCCAGGTGAACGAGCCGACGCTGCTGTTCTACCCGCGTCCGCTCGAGCATGACTTTCACAACGCACCACGCGACGGCAGCGACTTCGTCTGCGCGACGCTCGATTTCGACGGCGGTGTGCACCATCCGCTTGCGCAAGCCTTGCCGCCGCTGGTGGCCCTGCGCATTGCCGAGGTCGACGGCATCGAGCAGACCCTGGCGCTGCTGTTTGCCGAAACCGAACGGGTGCGCTGCGGCCAGCGTCTGCTGGCCGACCGCCTGTTCGAGGTGCTGCTGCTGCAGATGCTGCGCTGGCTGCTCGACCACCCCGGCGAGGCCGGGCTGCAAGGCGGCCTGCTGGCCGGCCTGGCCCACCCCCGACTGGCCCGCGCACTGACCCGGCTGCATGAGCAGCCCGGTCAGGCCTGGTCACTGGAGGCCCTGGCGCGGGAGGCCGGCATGTCGCGCAGCGCGTTTGCGGCCACCTTCAAGGCCACCGTCGGGCTGTCGCCCGGTGATCACCTGCTGCGCTGGCGCGTGTCGATCGCACAGTCGATGCTGCGCGACGGCCGCTCGGTCAAGCAGGCCAGCGATGCCCTGGGCTATGCCAGTGCCGCCGCGTTCTCTCGGGCGTTCACGCAGACGGTGGGGGTGTCGCCTCGGGCGTGGTTGCAGGGGCAAGGTGTGTCATGACCACCTTGGCGCAGGGATTCCGTTTGTGCGTCAATGAGAGCGCGGCCCTGAAGCTAACTCCGCATGTCGGCCAGGCAGTCGTACTGCGCGCTGAGCCAGCCACTGCGGCACCTTGGCACGTGCACATCGCTGCAGTGCGCACAGCAAGGCGTGATCGGGCGCGGGCACCGCCCAGCGAACCTGCAGGTCCTGGATCATGCGGGCGAGCAGCGCGGCGGCCATCTCGGCATCGGCCAGTGCGCGGTGCGCGGTGCCGGTGCGTGGCAGCCCGAGGTGGTCCATGATGCGGCCCAGGCTGTGGCTGCGTGCCTCGGGGTACAGGCGCCTGGACAGCAGCACGGTGCAGGCGAATCGGTGCGGCGCCGGCAGGCCGGCATGTGCCAGCTCGGCGCACCAGAACTTGTGGTCAAAGGCGGCGTTGTGCGCCACCAGGGGAGCGTCACCCACAAATCGTGCGGCCTCACGCATCACGTCCTGCGCCGCCGGTGCACTCTGCACCATGGCATTGGTGATGCCGGTCAGCTGCGTGATGAAGGGTGGAATCCAGGCGCCGGTGTGCATCAGGCTCTGAAACCGGTCGACCACCTGGCCGCCGCGCATGAGCACGATGGCAATCTCGGTCGCGCGCGCACCGTGCGCGGGCGTCATGCCGGTGGTCTCGAAGTCGATCACGGCGATCGGGTGCGTGGTGTCGGGCGTGGCGGACATGAGGCCATTGTCCACGCCTGCGGGTGCCCGGCCGGCACCCTCCCTCAGCGACGCAACTTGCCGTCCACCCCGATCACGGTGATCTCGACATAACGTGAGCCGATGCGCTGCTGCGGGCCGTAGCTGACGGTGATGCCGCCAAGGTCGAAGTCCTTCAGCGACTCCAGCGCCGTCATCAGGCGTTCACGCGTCGGGTTGGGGCCGGCGCGGCGCAGGCCTTCGACCAGCACCTTGGCACCGAGGTATTCCTCGAAGTTGGTGTAGTTCACAGCCTCATCGGGCGCATGCTTGCGCAGTGCGCGGTGGAATTCGCGCACGACCGGCAGGTTGGGCTGGTAGGGGAAGGGCACGACCTGGCTGATGCCCAGGCCGCGGGCTTCCTTCAGGCCGGCCAGCTTCACCAGTTCGGCCGGGTCGACCACCGAGATGTTGAACAGCAGGCCGCCGCCGCCGGCCGTGCGGTACTGCTTGATGAAGGCGGCCGCAGGCTTGTTGACGGCGATCATGATGACGGCCTGGGCCTCTGCAGCCAGGGTGGGCGTCACGGCCTTGTCGACGTCGGTGGTGTTGCGCTCGTAGGCCGCGGCCGCGGCCAGTTGCAGCCCGCGACGCTGCAGGGCGGCCTGCACACCCTGCAGCCCCGAGGTGCCGAACGCATCGTTCTGGTAGAAAACCGCCACGCGGCGGATGCCCAGGGTCTCGACCTGGCGCACCATGTGTTCGGCTTCGTCCACGTAGCCGGCCCGCACATGAAAGATCCACGGGTTGTAGGGTTGGCGCAGGATGTCGCCGCCCGTGTAGGGCGCCACCACCGGCATGCGCCCTTCGGCCAGCACCTTGTCGGCCAGCAACTGGCCGATGTTGGCGGTGCCGGCCAGCCCGAACAGTGCCACGACCTCCGGCCGGGCCGTGAGTTCGCGGGTCAGGCGCACCGTGTCCTCGACGCGGTAGCCGTCGTCCATCACCACCGTGCGGATGCGCGCGCCGTGCACACCGCCCGCCTCGTTGACCGCATCGAAGTAGACCTGTCCGCCCAGCACCATCTGGCGCCCGGTGCTGGCCAGCACGCCCGACAGCGGGGCGATCTGCCCGATCACGACCTCCTTGGCCGTGGCCGTGAGCGACAGGCCCAGGGCCACACAGGCCAGGGCCCGAAGCACGATGCACGAGATTCGAAAGGGGGACATGGCGCACTCCTGCGGCTGGTGTGCGCCGATGCTAGGAGGCTTGTGAAACATCTGGTTTCAGTAGTGCCACGCTAGCGTGTGCCTACCTAAGGGAAGGTCTGGAGCAGGCCGGCGGGCGGGCTGTGACGGGTGTCACGCGGGGCCGGTTGACAGAGGGGACGGGCCTGGCGGCGGGTCGTGAGCCCTGGGTTTTCCTTATGTAGTGCTACGACTATCGCGGCCGACGCGTGCTTCCTAGAGTCCGCTTCCGTGACCCGGGTCTGAACCGGGTTGCCTCGCACGTTCCGGCCATCGCCGGCGTGACTCAACACGGAACCGGAGACCCAGACGATGAAGACGCACAACCTGCGCGGGATGACTTCCCTGACCCCCCTTGTGGCCGCGGCCCTGCTGGCTGGCTGCGGTGGTGGTGGCGGGGAGGAGGCCAATGAGTTGCCACAGGGGGTCGCGCAGGTCAGTGCGGTGGCCTATCGCGCCACGACACCGGGTGCGGGCAACACGGCAGCCGGCCAGGACCTGCTCACCGCCGGCCTGGGCCGAACCGGTCTGGGCAGCGCCGCCGTGCCGGCCATGGCCGACCCCCTGAACCCCACGGCGCTCGAGTTGCGTCGCAATGCGATCCATGCGAACTACCGCGCCATCCTGGACCCGAGCGTCGCCGGGGGCTACGGTCGGCTGTACGGGCCCAACATCGACGTGCAGGGCGCTGACACGCTGGGCGAGGGCATGGTGCCTGGGGTGGAATACCTCGGCGTGCTGGATGACGGCAGCGGGACCAAGCAGGTCGCGATGGTGGTGCAGATCCCCGACAGCTTCGACAAGGACCGCCCCTGTGTGGTCGTGGGCCCGTCCTCGGGCTCGCGTGGCGTGTACGGCTCCATCGGCTCGACGGCCGAATGGGGCCTCAAGCGTGGCTGCGCGGTGGCGCTCACCGATGCCGGCAAGGGCATGGGCCTGCACGACCTGAAGACCAACACCGTCAACCGGGTGGACGGGACACGCGCCGAGCGCAGCGCCGCAGGCACGCTGTCGCACTTTGCGGCACAACTGAGCGATGCTGCACGCGCCGCCTTCGTGGCCGCCTTGTCCGACCGCCTGGCGCTCAAGCACGTCCATTCGCAGCGCAACCCCGAGCGCGAATGGGGCCATGACACGCTGATGGCCGTGCGCTATGCGCTGTATGCCCTGAACCAGGAGTTTGCCGATCCGGTCAAGGCTGGTTCGAGCGAGCGCGAGATCCGCTATACGCCGGCCAACACGTTGGTGATCGCCGGGTCGGTGTCCAACGGCGGCGCGGCCGTGCTGCAGGCCGCCGAGCAGGACACCGAAGGCCTGATTGACGGGGTGGTGGCCAGCGAGCCCAGCGCCCAGCCGGCCGCCACGCAGGCGTTCGGCATTGCCTTCGATGGCGTGCCTGTCGGTGGGCAGATCGGTCGGCCGCTGCTGGACTACTTCACCTACGGCAACCTGTATCAGCCGTGTGCGGTGCTCGCGGCCGACGCGGCACTGGCCGAGCCGTCGATCTTCAACTACATGGGGCTGACGGCCATGACCACGCGGGCCGAGAACCGTTGCACGGCCCTGGCCGCACGCGGCCTGGTCACGGGTGACAACACCGCGCAGCGCGCCGCGGACGCCTTGAACCGCCTGCGGGCCTATGGCTGGAGCGTCGAGCACGACACGATGCACAACGCCCACTACGGCCTGGGCAACTCGGCCATCATCGCGATGATGTACACCAACGCCATGGGCCGCTTCTCGGTGGCGGACAACCTGTGCGGCATGAGCCTGGCGCAGGTTGATGCCACCGGCAATCCGGTGCCGGCCACCGCGGCAGTTGTGGCCAGCAGCTTTGCCATCGGCAATGGCACGGCCAACGGTGCACCGGCCAGCGTGGTGCACAACGAGTCGGTCGGGGGCGCGAAGTCCTGGGCCTGGGCGGTATCGCCGAGCAGCGGCACGGCCGACTTTGCGCTTGATGCAGCACTGTGCCAGCGCGCACTGGTGACGGGCGTCGATCCGGTGACGGGGGCGGCGCTCACGGCGCAGACGGTGCCCACGCTGGCACAGAGCCAGGCCGTGCAGGCCGGCATGCGCGAGGTGCTGCTGAACGGCCGCCTGCAGGGCAAACCCACGGTGATCGTGAGCGGCCGCAACGACGCGCTGGTGCCGGTGAACCACTCCTCACGGGCCTATGCAGCGTTCAATCGTGCGGTCGAGGGCACGGCATCTCGCCTGGTGTATGTGGAGGTCACCAACGCGCAGCACTTCGATGCCTTCCTGCCGCTGTCCGGCTTCGACAACCGCTACGTGCCGCTGCATCCCTACTTCAATGCCGCGATGGATGCGATGTACGCCCACCTGCGTTCCGGTGCGGCGCTGCCGGCCAGCCAGGTGGTGCGGGCCACACCGCGCGGCGGGGCACCGGGCGCCGCGCCTGCGCTTGCGGCAGCGAACCTGCCGCCCATGCTGACCACGCCGGCTGCGGGCGATGTGATCGGCTACAGCGGCACGACACTGCAGGTGCCGCGCTGAAGTTGATGGGCGGGCCACCCGGCCCGGCCCACCATGCTGCGCCGGCTCAGCGCTCGCTGACCAGGCGCAGCAGCATTTCCCCCGGCGTGCTCACGCGCAGCTTGCGCATCAGGCGGGCGCGGTGCGCGTCCACCGTGCGCGGGCTGATGCCCAGCTCGCGTGCGATCTGCTTGCTCGACTGGCCCTGCGCCAGCAGCTGCACGATCTGCCGCTCGCGCCCCGTCAACGGGGCCGTCACCGGGCGGCGCTCGGAGATGTCCTCGAACATCCACACCGCACAGGCGAACGGGTCGTCCTGGTACATCGGACGGCCCACCACATGGCACCAGAAGACCTCGCCATTGGCGCGTTTCATGATGCGTTCGTCGTAGTAGAGCCCCTTGTCGCGCATCACCGGCAGGCCCCGCTGGCCGATCTGGACGAACTCTTCCTGTGACGGATACAGCACGGCCATCGACTGCCCGGCCAGGGTTTCGGCCGCGTAGCCGAACATCTCGCCGAAGGCGCGGTTGCAGCGCTGGATCACACGGTTCCTCGACACGCACAGGCCCACCGGCGCCAGGTCGAAGGCGAGGCTGAGGTCATCGTGTGTCAGGAGGGGTTGGTCGGGTGGTGTGGGGTGCATGGTGTGGGGCTCGGGGGCAACCCGTAGGTAGGGCCACTGCGGCGTAGGCGTACGGATAGCCGGCCCGCAGGCCCGACTCTAGAGTCGGAAAGCAGGTCAAGGCAACTGGAGGAAGTCCGGTGGCCGGCCTCGACTTCCTCACTTCCACCTGGAGACATTTCCGCATGAACAGGACGCTCATCGCAGGCGCCGCCGCCGCATGCTGCTGGCTCGGCAGCGCGCAGGCTCAGATTTCCAACGACACGGTCAAGATCGGCGTGCTCACCGACATGTCCGGTGTCTACTCCGACCTGGGCGGTCAGGGCTCGCTGGTGGCCGCCCAGATGGCCGTGGACGACTTCCTGGCCGCGCGCAAGCCGGCCTACAAGGTCGAGGTGGTGGCCGCTGACCATCAGAACAAGGCCGATGTGGGCGCGAGCAAGGCGCGCGAATGGTATGACCGTGACGGTGTTGACATGGTGACCGACGGCCTGAACTCGGCCGTGGCGCTGTCGGTGGCCAAGCTCACGGCCGAGAAGAACCGCATCTTCCTGAACGTGGGCGCCGGCACGACGCGCCTGACCAATGAAGACTGCAACCCCAACACCGTGCATTAGGGTCTGTTCACACCACCAATGCCAGATGCGTTGCCCCCACACGGGCGGCGAGCAAGGCGCGTCGCGCAGCCCAGGCTGGACGCCTGGGCAAGCGGCGCAACGCGGCGCGCGGCCCGTGTGGGGGCAACCCGAAGGGAACGCATCAGGACGGGCGCATGGCGGCGTTGCACTCCTAGCCCAGGCGTCCAGCCTGGGCGTCGTCGCGCGCCTTGCCCTGCGCCCGTCCTGATGCGTTCGCACTGGCATTGGTGGTGTGAACAGACCCTTGGCCTACGACACCTATGCGCTGGCGGTCGGCACGGCGCGTGCGGCGGTGCAGCAAGGCGGCGACAGCTGGTTCTTCCTGACCGCCGACTACGCCTTCGGGCAGTCGATGGAAAAGGACGCGGCCGAGGTGATCAAGGCCACCGGCGGCAAGGTCGTGGGTTCGGTGCGCCACCCGCTCAATGCCTCGGACTTCTCGTCCTTCCTGCTGCAGGCGCAGGCGTCCAAGGCCAAGATCATCGGCCTGGCCAATGCCGGTGGCGACACCATCAACGCGATCAAGGCCGCGGCCGAGTTCGGCATCACGCAGAAGCAGACCCTCGCCCCGCTGCTGATCTTCATCAACGACGTGCATGCGATGGGCCTGAAGGCCGCGCAGGGCATGCTGGTGACCGAGGCCTTCTACTGGAACCTGAACGTCGAGACCTCCGACTGGAGCAAGCGCTACTTCGCCAAGATGAAGCGCATGCCCAGCATGCTGCACGCTGGCGTCTACTCGGCCGTGACGCACTACCTGCGCGCGGTGGCCGCCACTGGCACCGACGAGACCGGCGCCGTGATGCAGCGCATGAAGGCCACGCCGGTCAACGACTTCTTCGCGCGCGGCGGGCGCATCCGTGAAGACGGACGCATGGTCCATGACATGTACCTGCTGCAGGTGAAGTCGCCGGAGCAGTCCAAGGCGCCCTGGGACTACTACGCCGTCAAGGCCGTGATCAAGGGTGACCAGGCGTTCCAGCCGCTGGCCCTGAGCCGCTGCCCGCTGATCAAGAAGCAGTGACCGTGTAGCCCGCAGGTGCTGGCGGCCTGGTGCCGGCAGCGCCTGCGGTCGATGAGCGGATGATCAGAAGCGGTAGGACATGCGCAGGGCGCCCCAGTGGCGCCCTGCGACCATGATGGGGGCGGACACGTCCTTCATGATGAGGTACTGGCCGCCACTCGCGTCGCGGCGGTAGGTCTGCAGCAGGAAGGGCCGCTGATTGCGGGCCGCGGCCAGACCGGTGCGATCGTCGAAGATGCGGCGGTTGCGGCAGTTGGCGCTGTTCCAGACCGGGTCACCGCGGCGTTGCGGCTGGTTGTAGCGGCGGTTGTGGGTGGGCGCATGGCCGTTGCGATCGACGGCAATGCAGGCCACCACCTGATCGGTGAGCGTGGACAGCGGCTCGATCACCGGCTGCAACCACGGCCCCACCCGCCCGGTGGAGGCGGTCAGGTACTGCAGCGGATCACTGTGGGCGATGGCGCGGTAGTGGGTGTCGAAGAGTTCCGGCTCGCTGATGGCGCCTTCCTGCAGCACACGCTCGAACAGGCTGGCGATGCGTCGGGCACCGTCCTGCACGGCGCGGATGTAAGGCGTGTCGGCCGTGTCGATGCCCGAGGCGGCCATCTGTTCGATCAGCTGCTCGGATACCCCGAGGAAGCGGTCGCTGCAGTCGAGCGAAGTGCGCAGGCCCTGCATCGTGCGTTTCACCTCGCCTTCGAGCACATGGACGGTGCCGCCCAGGGCCTCGCAGGTCTGCATGCTCTGCTGCGCTGCATCGCCAATGTGGTTGAACTCCCCGTCCACGCGCAGGAAGGCCGCATGCACGGCGCCGCCCGGTGCCTCGGTGCTGCCTTCGCGCAGTTCACGGCTCACCGCTGCAATGCGTGCGTCCAGGGCACTGACGGTGCGCGTGATCGCCTTGGAGCTGGTCTCGACCTGGTTGGCGAGGTCTTTCACCGCATCGGCCACCACACCGAAACCGCGCCCGGCCTCGCCGGCACGCTTGGCCTCCACCGACGCGTTGAAGGCCACCAGGCGCGTCTGCATCGCGATCCGCGTGATCTCGCCGACGGCGTCCGACACCTCGCGCAGCGTGTCGACCACCCCGCTGACTTCCAGGCCTGCACCGCGCAGGCTGCCACGGGCATGGTCCATTGCGCTGCGGCTTTGTTCGACCGCCTGCGTGATGGCACGCTGCGCGCGCTCCACGTCGCCGAGCTGCTGCAGCAAGGTCTGGGCCGCCTCGGCCTGCTTCGATGCCGCACCCTGCATGTCTTCGATGACATCGCGCACTTCGGCCGCATCGCGCCCGATGTTCGACAAGGTGCCCGACAGCGCGGCCACCATCTCGGACCCCTCGGTGCGTGCACGGTCGGCCGGGGCGGCCGGGGCCGGGGGCATTGCCCCCGCTCGGTTGCGAAACAGCATCAGCGGCTTTCGTGGGGGGTCGCAGGCGTCGCCCCGGCGGACGATGGTGGCTGGGCTGCCCGCTCGGCGAGCCGGCGTGCATGCCATGCCGACAGCTCACCGATCAGGCCGCGGCGAAACGCCAGCACACACACGACAAAGATCGCACCGATCACCACCGTGACCCAGGAGCCCACGCGATCGGCCAGGAAGTTCTGCAGCCCGACGATCGTGAAGGCACCGATCACCGGCCCGACAAAGGTGCCCATGCCGCCCAGCAGGGTCATCAGCACCACCTCGCCTGACATCGACCAGTGCACGTCCGACAAGGTGGCAAAGCCCATCACCAGCGTCTTCAGGCCGCCGGCAAAACCGGCGATCGCGGTGGACAGCACAAACGCGAGCAGCTTGTAGCGATCGACGTCGTAGCCCAGCGAGATGGCCCGCGGCTCGTTCTCGCGGATGGCCTTGAGCACTTGGCCGTAAGGGGAATGCACCACCCGCACGATGAACAGGAACACCAGCACGAAGGCGGTGAGCACCACGAAGTACAAGGTCAGGTCATCGGACAGCGGCAGCAGCCCCAGCAGCGTGCCGCGGCCCACCCCCTGCAGACCGTCCTCGCCGCCGGTGTAGGGCGACTGCAGGCAGATGAAGTAGACCATCTGTGCCATCGCCAGCGTGATCATCGCGAAGTAGATGCCCTGGCGCCGGATGGCGATCAGCCCCACCACCAGGCCCAGCAGCGCGGCCATCGCGGTGCCGGCCAGCAGCCCGAACTCGGGCGACCAGCCTGCCGAACGGATCAGCCAGCCGGTGACGTAGGCGGCACTGCCCATGAAGGCCGCATGCCCGAACGACAGCAGCCCGGTGAAGCCGAGCAGCAGGTTGAAGGCGCAGGCAAACATCGCAAAGCACAGCGCCTTCATCAGGAAGACCGGGTACACGCCCAGGAACGGGGCGGCCACCAGCAGGGCCAGCCCCAGGGCCCAGACCGGCTGCGCGCGAAACTTGTTGTGGGGGGATGACACGTCACTTCTCCTTGCCGAACAGGCCTGCGGGGCGAACCATCAGCACGATGGCCATGATCACGAAGACCACGATGCTCGAGGCCTCCGGGTAGAACACCTTGGTCAGGCCTTCGACCAGGCCCAGCATCAGGCCGGTGAGGATCGACCCCAGGGCGGACCCCATGCCGCCGATCACGACCACGGCAAACACGACGATGATGAGGTTCGAGCCCATGAGCGGATTGACCTGGATGACCGGTGCGGCCAGCACCCCGGCCAGCGCGGCACCTGCGGCGTAGGTGAGGGTCACCATGCGCGGCACGTTGATGCCGAAGGCCTGCACCAGCGCCGGGTTCTCGGTGCCGGCCCGCAGCGTGGCACCCAGGCGTGTCTTCTCGAACAGGAACCAGGTGCCCAGGCACACCACCAGCGACGCGACGACCACGAAGGCGCGGTAGTTCGGCAGGAACATGAAACCGAGAGGCGTGGCCCCCTGCAGCAGTTCGGGCACCGGATAGGACTCCCCGGACACGCCGTACTGATGACGGAACAGTCCCTCCAGGATCAGCGCGATGCCGAAGGTCAGCAGCAGGCCGTAGAGGTGGTCCAGCTTGTACAGGTGCTTGAGCAGCGTGCGTTCGATCAGCACGCCCACGGCACCCACCACCAGCGGCGCCAGCACCAGGGCCACCCAGAAGTTCAGCCCGAAGTGCTCCAGCGCGATCCACGCCACGTAGGCCCCCAGCATGTAGAGCGCGCCGTGCACGAAGTTCACGATGCCCAGCAGGCCGAAGATGACCGCCAGGCCCAGGCTGAGCATGGCGCAGGGTCTGTTCACATCGCCAATGCCAGATGCGTTGCCCCCACACGGGCGGCGAGCAAGGCGCGTCGCGTAGCCCAGGCTGGACGCCTGGGCAAGCGGCGCAACGCAGCGCGCGGCCCGTGTGGGGGCAACCCGAAGGGAACGCATCAGGACGGGCGCATGGCGGCGTTGCACTCCTAGCCCAGGCGTCCAGCCTGGGCGTCGTCGCGCGCCTTGCCCTGCGCCCGTCCTGATGCGTTCGCACTGGCATTGGCGATGTGAACAGACCCTGAACGGAGCCGTTGACCAGGCCCAGCAGCAGCTGGCCCAGCAGGGCCGGGATCGGGATGCCGAAGATGTCGTTCATGGGGATGTCCTGACGCGCAGGGGCGCGTGTTGCGTCGTGAAGGTCGGGGGTGGGGCGGGCGCCGCGCCGGGGCCGGGTTCAGACCCCCAGGGTCTCGTGCAGCTGGTCGATGCGTTGCGGCAGCTCGGCCTGGGTGAAGGACTGCGTGATGCGGCCATGCTCCATGACCAGAAAGCGGTCGGCCAGCGGTGCGGCAAAGCGGAAGTTCTGCTCGACCATCACGATGGTGTAGCCCTGCTGGCGCAGCGACACCACCATCTCGGCCAGCTTGCGCACGATCACCGGCGCCAGTCCTTCCGAGATCTCGTCGAGCAGCAGCAGCCGTGCGCCGGTGCGCAGGATGCGCGCCACGGCCAGCATCTGCTGTTCCCCGCCCGACAGGCGCGTGCCCTGGCTGTCGGCACGCTCCTTCAGGTTGGGGAACATGGTGTGGATCTCGTCGATGCTCATGCCACCCGTGCGCAGGCCGGGCGGCAGCATCAGGTTCTCGTGGGTCGTGAGGCTGGACAAGATGCCGCGCTCTTCAGGGCAGTAGCCCACCCCCAGTCGGGCGATGCGGTGGGTGGGCAGATCGATCGTCTCGACGCCGTGCACCTTGACCGAGCCTTTGCGGCTGCCCGTCAGACCCAGCATGGCCCGCAACGTGCTCGTGCGCCCCGCGCCGTTGCGGCCGAGCAGCGTGACCACCTCACCTTCGTCGACGTGGAAGTCCACGCCATGCAGCACATGGGATTCGCCGTACCAGGCGTGCAGGTTGCTGATCTCCAGCAGGCGTTGCGCCATTTCGATTCTCCTGAGTTCGTGGCGGCGAGCCGCAGGCCGCAGGCGCGCGCCGGGGTCGTGCGATCAGCCGTGGGCGCCCTGCAGCTGCGTGTCGGCACTGCCCATGTAGGCCTCGATCACCTGGGGGTTGGCCGACACCTGGGCGTAGCTGCCCTCGGCCAGCACGGCCCCGCGCTGCAGCACGGTGATCGTGTCGGCGATGCTGGCGACCACGCTCATTTTGTGCTCGACCATCAGCGTGGTGCGCCCTTGCGAGACCTTCTTGATGAGCTGGCGGATGCGGTCGACGTCCTCCGCACCCATGCCCTGGGTCGGCTCGTCCAGCAGCATCAGCTCGGGTTCCATCGCCAGCGTGGTGGCGATCTCCAGCGCGCGCTTGCGGCCGTACGAGAGATTCACCGTGAGCGTGTGCGCAAACGCAGCCAGGTCCACCGCCTCGAGCAGCTCGACGGCGCGTGCATCCAGCTGCGACAGGGATCGTTCCGAGCGCCAGAAGTGGAACGAGGTGCCGAGCTTGCGCTGCAGGGCGACCCGTACGTTCTCGATCACCGACAGGTGAGGAAACACCGCCGAGATCTGGAACGAACGGATCACGCCGCGACGGGCCACGTGGGCCGGCTTGTCACGCGTGATGTCGTCGCCGTTGAAGAGGATCTGTCCGTGGCTGGGCGCCAGGAACTTGGTCAGCAGGTTGAAGCAGGTGGTCTTGCCGGCCCCGTTGGGGCCGATCAGCGCATGGATGCTGCCGCGGCGGACGTTGAGGTTCACCTTGTCGACTGCAACGAAGCCCTTGAACTCCTTGGTCAGGTCGCGGGTGACGAGGATGGGATCTGTGTTCATGCGTGGACGGCGAGGACTGCACCAGGGCGACGCCATCGGGCATGCCATGGGGGATGCCATGGTGGATGCGATGGGCCGCGATGGCTGCGATCCTAGGCGTCGGACCCCGTTCGGGGCAGTCGCAGGACTACCTCGGGGACAACCACAGCCGCAGCACTACGCTGTTGACAAGCGGCTGCCGCGGCGTTCCTTGAACTGCATGGCGCAGGCCCAGGGTTAACCCTAGGGTAGTCCTTCGTCTATCCGAAACGGCCGGGGCCTCTTACGCTGGACAGCATGTGAAATGAAGCGAGCGGAACAAGTGAAGACAGCAATCATCGGATGGGGCCATACCCGCTTTGGCCGCCTCGACGGCATGGATCTCGAGGCACTGATCGTGGCCGCGGCGCGTGAGGCGGTGGAACATGCGGGGCTGGAGTTCCGCGACATCGACGCCATTGCGCTGGGCAACCTGAATGGCGGATTCGTGCCCGACAGCTTCTGCAGCTCGCTGGTGCTGCAGGCTCATCCTGACCTGCGCTTCAAGCCGGCCACCCGGCTGGAAAACGCCTGCGCGTCAGGGGCGGCGGCACTGCATCACGGGGTGGGCCTGATCGAGTCGGGGCGCGCACGCCGCGTGCTGGTGGTCGGTGCGGAAAAGATGACCGCGGTGAGCGGTGCGCAGGTCACCGCCGCGCTGGCGTCGGCCAGCTACGTGAAGGAAGAAGGCGCGCAGGGGCTGACCTTCCCTGGCATCTTCGCCAGGGTCGCGCAGGACTACTTCAACCGCTTCGGCGACCACAGTGCCACGCTGGCGCGCATTGCAGTGAAGAACCATGCCAACGGTGCGCGCAACCCGCTGGCCCACCTGCGCAAGGCCTTCGACTTCGAGACCTGCAACACCGTCTCCGAGAGCAACCCGATGATCGCGGCTCCGCTGCGCAAGACCGACTGCTCGCTGGTGTCCGACGGTGCCGCCGCGCTGGTGCTGACCGATCTGGACACGGCGCGCACGAGCCTGCGTGCCGTGGGGCTGCGCGCCGCCGTGCAGGTCAATGACTTCCTGCCCATGTCGCGCCGCGACCCGGTGCGTTTCGAAGGGCCGGCGCGTGCCTTCGAGCTGACCTGGCGCGAGGCCGGGATCGGGGTGAACGACCTGCACTTCGCCGAGGTGCACGACTGCTTCACGATCGCCGAACTGCTGAGCTACGAGGCCATGGGCCTGGCGCCGACCGGGCAGGGTGCGCGTGCACTCGACGAAGGCATCGTGCTGCCCGGGGGGCGG
Organism: uncultured Comamonadaceae bacterium; assembly: GCA_946482595.1. The sequence goes on along the minus strand of CAMLSD010000063.1, from coordinate 16,052 downwards.
CTGCCGGTGAACCTGTCGGGCGGCCTCAAGGCCAAGGGCCATCCGATCGGCGCCACCGGGGTGTCGATGCACGTGATGGCGGCCATGCAGCTCACCGGAACGGCCGGTGAACTGCAACGCCCGGGTGCCGAACTGGGGGCGGTGTTCAACATGGGGGGCTCGGCGGTGGCCAGCTATGTGAGCGTGCTGCAGTCGCTGCGCCAGTGATCCGGGACAGGGGCGGACGATGAACATTGCACACCTCCTCCTGCGCAGCGCGCTGCGCGCCGGTGACGCGCCGGCCGTGTTCCTGGGCGAACAGCAACTGCTCGACTACCGGGGGCTGCGCGAGCGTGCCGCCGGGCTGGCACAGGGGCTGCGCCGCCGCCACGGACTGCGCCCCGGCGATCGTGTGGCCCTGTTCATGAGCAACGATCCGGCAGCGATCGAGCTCATGTTCGGCTGCTGGTGGGCCGGCCTGGCCGTGGTGCCGATCAATCCCAAGCTGCATCCGCAGGAGGCACGGTTCATCCTCGAGCACAGCCGCGCATCGCTGCTGTTCACGACGGCGGACATCGGCGCGGAGCTGGCGCAGCCGGGCGGCTCGCTCAAGGCCGTGGTGTTCATCGGCGACGAGGCCTGGTCTGCGCTGTGGGAGCCATCCGGCACCGACGAGCCGGTGCACCGCGAACCCGGCCACCTGGCCTGGCTCTTCTACACCTCGGGCACGACCGGCCGGCCCAAGGGCGTGATGATCACGCACCGCAACCTGATGACGATGACGCTGTGCTACTTCGCCGACGTCGATGCGGTGCAGTCGCGCGACAGCATCGTCTATGCCGCGCCGATGTCGCACGGGGCCGGGCTGTACGCGCTGCCGCATGTGGCGGCCGGCGCGCGCCATGTCGTGCCGGTGTCGCGCGGCTTCGACAGCGCCGAGATCCTGTCGCTGGCACGCCACCATGGCCAGGTGTCGATGTTTGCCGCACCGACCATGGTGCGCCGGCTGGTCGAGCATGCGGCACGTCACGGCGACGATGGCCAGGGCATCAAGACCATCGTCTATGGCGGCGGCCCGATGTATGTCGAGGACATCCAGCGCGGCCTGCAGGTGCTGGGGCCGCGCTTCGTGCAGATCTACGGGCAGGGTGAAAGCCCGATGACGATCACCGCGTTGTCGCGCCAGCACCTGTGCGACAGCACCCACCCACGCTACCTGGAGCGCCTGGCCTCGGTGGGGGTGGCCCAGACCGCGGTGGAGGTGCGCGTGGCCGACACCGACGGCCGGGCCCTGCCGGTGGGTGAAACCGGCGAGGTGCTGGTGCGCGGTGATGCGGTGATGGCCGGCTACTGGCAGGACGACGAAGCCACTGCCCGCACGATCCGCGATGGCTGGCTGCACACCGGCGACATGGGCAGCCTGGACGACGAGGGCTTCCTGACCCTGCGTGACCGTTCCAAGGACGTGATCATCAGCGGCGGCTCCAACATCTACCCCCGCGAGGTCGAGGAGGTGCTGCTGCGACATCCGGCGGTGGCCGAGGTGTCGGTGATCGGCAAGCGCGACCCCGAGTGGGGCGAGATCGTCGTGGCCTTCATTGCGCCGCGCGAAGGCTGTGTGCCCGACCCCGCCGAGCTCGATGCGCTGTGCCAGGACCACATCGCTCGCTTCAAGCGGCCCAAGCAGTACCGCGTGCTGCCGGTGCTGCCCAAGAACCACTACGGAAAGATCCTCAAGACCGAACTGCGGCAACGCCTGCTGGACGAGCCCGAGGCCTGAGTTGCGCCCCGCGCCCCTTTGAATTCAACAAGACACACGATGATGGAGAGCAAGACATGAGCGAGCAATTCCTGAAGGGCCGCACGGCCCTGGTGACCGGGTCGGTGCAGGGCATCGGGCTGGCGGTGGCCGAACGGCTGGCCGCATCGGGCGCGGCCATCGTGCTGCATGGTCTGGCCCCGGCCGAACAGGCCCGGGCCGTCGAAGCGACGCTGCGCGAGGCCGGTGCCGCCGACGTCTGCTTCTGCGACCACGACCTGCGCAACCCCCAGGCGATCGACGCCCTGATGGACCGCGCCATCGCCTGGCGCGGCGCGCTGGACGTGGTGGTCAACAACGCCGGCATCCAGCACACCGCACCGCTGGTGGACATGCCGCCGCAGCGCTGGGACGACATCATCGCGATCAACCTGTCGGCGGCCTTCCATGTGATGCGCTGCGCGCTGCCGGGCATGCTCGAACGTGGCTACGGGCGCGTGATCAACATCGCCTCGGTGCACGGGCTGGTGGCCTCGGCCCACAAGGCGCCCTATGTGGCGGCCAAGTTCGGGCTGGTCGGGCTCACCCGCGTGGCCGCACTCGAATGCGCCGCGGCAGGCAACCGCGACAGTGGCGGCGTCACGGCCAACTGCATCGCCCCGGGCTGGACCGAAACCGCCATCATCGAACCGCAGATCCAGGCCCGCGCCGAGCGCTTCGGGGGGGACCGTACGGCGGCGGTGCAGGACCTGCTGCGCGAGAAGCAGCCCAGCCTGCGCATGTCGCGCACCAGCGAGATCGGCGAGGTCGCGGCCATGCTGTGCCAGCCCTGGGCTCACAACATGAACGGCATCACCTTGCCGGTGGATGGCGGCTGGACGGCGCAGTAGGTCCACGGCGCGTCCGGCGCGAGACCGGCGCGGGGCCTCAGGCCGTGTCGGATTCGCCGATCACCAGGCGGGTGTCGCTCAGGTAGCGGTGAGGTGGTATCTCAAGGTTGGTGGGGGCCGGCTTGTTCCTGAACACGCGCCCGGCCAGGTCGAAGGTCGAGCCATGGCAGGGGCAGAAGAAGCCACCGGGCCAGTGTTCACCGACAGCCGGGTTGGCGCTGTCGGCTGCCACAGGCGTCGGTGAACAGCCCAGGTGGGTGCAGATGCCCACAGCCACCAGCACGTCCGGGCGCAGCGAACGTGCGGGGTTGCGCAGGGCGTCGGGCACGTCGTCGCGCTCGGACAGCGGATCGGCCAGATCGGGTGCGTCCGCCGTCAGCGTGGCCAGCATCTCGGGCGTTCGCCGCATCACCCAGACCGGCTTGCCGCGCCATTCCACAGTGCGCAGCTCTCCGGGCGCCAGATCACCGATGTCGACCTCGACGGCTGCGCCCAGCGCCCGGGCCCGCTCGCTGGGCGCGAGGCTGGCGACAAACGGCACGGTCGTGGCCACCGCGGCAGCGCCACCCGCCACGCCAGCGGCGATCAGCCAGGTGCGCCGTGACGGCTCGGTGTCGGGCGACTCACGCGAGTCGAGCGGGTGGGGGAGTGTGAGTCGGTGCGTCATGACCAGGACCTATCAAGTCCTGTGCCAGTTGCATGCGTGCGGTAAATCATCAGCAGATCAAGGACTTGCGTCAGGGCTGCCGTGGCGCAAGGGTGCGATGCCGTGCCATTGGCAGGTCTGGCAGCCCTGGACGCTGCCATGGCAGTCCGGGAGGCGGGCTGCCTGCGCCCGCATGCGGGTACGCGCGGCCGGATCGCCCGGGTTGATGCCCGTCAATCCCCCCTGTTCGGTGCGGGTGTCTGATGGCGGCTGCGTTCGTCGAAGCCTTCCGGAAGCGGGCATCGCGTCGAGCGCTCGACTCGAGTCACCAGATGGACACCTTCCTGATGCTCATGGCGAGTGGCGCGGGCAACCTGGCCGCCTACCTTGCCGCCCACGTCCTGCTGTGCCTGTTGCCTGCGTTTTTCATCGCAGGCGGCATGGCAGCGCTGATCCCGAAGGCCAGCATCACGCGTTGGCTGGGTCGCACTGCCGCCTATCGGGTGTCCTACCCGGCCGCGGCGGCGGCAGGTTCCCTGCTGGCCGTGTGTTCCTGCACCATCGTTCCACTGTTTGCCGGAATCTACAAGAAGGGCGCCGGAATCGGCCCGGCGATCACCTTCCTGTTTTTCGCGCCCGCCGGCAACATCATGGCGTTGGCTTACACGGGCAGCATCCTGGGGGCCGAGTTCGCATTTGCGCGGTTTGTGCTGAGTCTGCTGTTTGGCGTGGGCATCGGCATGCTCATGGCCATTGCGTTCTGGCGTGAGGACGTTCACCACGACGCGCAGACCGATACGCTGTTCGCCGAGCAGGCCAGCCTCGGTGCGGCGCCGCGCGGCGTGCTTCTGTCGCTGGTGGCGGTGCTGCTGGCCGGCACGATCAAGCTGTCGTGGCTGGGCGACAGCCTCGGCGCCGTGACCTTGCCGCTGCCGTGGGCCGAGGCGTGGCAGGCCACCCTGGCCGCATGGGTGCCATTCGATGCGACCAAGGGCGAAGAAGGCGTGAGCGTGCAGGGTGCCGTGCTGATCGGCCTGCTGTTGGTGCTGGGCGCTGTGGGGTGGAAGGGCTTCGAGAACATCACCGAGTCGGCCAACCGGTGGACCTGGGCGGCACTGGCGCTGGCCGCATTCACCCTGTTGTTCGCAGCGGTCCGTGTGACACCCGGGCCGCAGGGGCTGGAGCTGGCGCTCACCGGACGCACACTGGCCGTGGCGCTGGCCTTGTGGGCCGTGCTGCATCACGCCAGGCGGCTGGACACCGATGCCTGGCAGGCCTGGCTGTGGGAGTCCTGGCGGTTCGTGCGGCAGATCTTCGCGCTGCTGGTCGTGGGCGTGTTTGTCGTGGGCATGGTGCGCCAGCTGATCCAGCCCGAATGGATTCAGTCCTTGGCCGGGCGCAACGACCTGCAGGCCAACGCGGTGGCGGTGGTGTTTGGTGTGTTCATGTACTTCCCCACGCTCGTGGAGGTGCCGGTGGCCCACATGTTCCTCGATCTGGGCATGCACCGCGGACCCTTGCTCGCCTACTTGATGGCCGACCCCGAGCTGAGCCTGCAGAGCATCCTGATGGTGGCCGCGGTCATCGGCCGTCGCAAGACCGGGGCCTATGTGGGGCTGGTGGCTGCGTTCAGCGTGCTGGCCGGGCTGCTGTACGGCGCATGGACCGACGGCGTGAATCCGTGGTGGATCGGTGCCGGGCTGCTTGCCTCGCTGGGCATGCTGGCCGGACTGATGTTCTGGATGCTCGGGCGCCGCACCGCCGTGGTCCAGGCGTGAGCGTCAACCCGTGAAGGAGGTGAAGATGAAGACCGTGAAGATCCTGGGATCCGGCTGCGCCAACTGCAGGCGGCTCGAAGCCATGGCCCGCGAGGCTGCTGCAGGGGCCGGGGTCGAGGCGGATTTCGTCAAGGTCACCGACATGAGGGAGATGCTGGCCTACGACCTGCTCGCCTCACCGGGGCTGGTCATCGACGACAAGCTGGTGAGCAGCGGGCGGATTCCGACCCAGGCCGAAATCCGGCAGTGGCTGCTCGGGTGATCTGAGGTCCGCGCCAGCCGCCCAAGGGCTCGGGCCCACGCCCTTGCCCCCGGACCCGTGGCGCGGCAGCGAGGCCACTACCTCAGCAGCAGTGTCGGGACGGCAACTGCACGCAGCAGGTCCGAGGTCTTGCTGCCCAGGAACATGCTGCGCCAGGGCGAATGGCTGCAGGCGCCCATCACCAGCAGGTCGAATCCGTCGGTGGCGATGTTGGCGACGCCTTGCCCGACACATTCGCGGTTCTTGTCGCTGCGGTGTCGGATGGCCAGCGCATTGACAAGACCCGTCACGACCGGGCGCGAGACGTAGCGCATCAGCACACCCAGCCGGACCCAGCCGGCCACCACCTGCAGCCTACAGCTGGTCGTACCCCGTGTTGTCGACCGCCTGGTTGACGATGGGGGCGAACCAGCTGCTGATCGGGCACTCACCCTGGGTGGCCGGCGAGACATCGCCAGTCATCTTGTGCATCTTCACCACATGGGCCCAGACCCGCAGTTCGGTGGCCACGTATTGCAGGTCGTCGTCGTTGTCATCCCATGCGGTGTCGCCGACGACCACCTTGTAGTACACGCCGAAGTAGCACTCGTCGGCCGGGTAGTTCATCACGCGCGAGTAGGCTGCGTTGATGAAGTTCTTGATGCGGGTCTCGCACAGCGACAGGTGGTTCTTGTTGCCGGCGGTGGTCAGCGGCGTGAGGTTCTTGGCGGCGCCCGGGCCACCGAGGTTGTCGTTGAGCAGGTGGCCGGCGATCCAGCCGAACTCGTTGCAGGCGCCGTCGAGCAGGGCGCGCATCACCGCCGGTGTGTTGGACGCGGGCGGTGAGCCATACATGCCGGGCCCGCCCTGCATCGGGCCGATCGTCACTTCCATCCAGCTGGCACCGGTGTGGGCGTCACTGGGGCCCCACTGAGGGTCGACGATGTAGCGCGGCGGCGGTTGCTTCATCGTGACGGCACGCCGGGGACGCACCCGCAACGCCGTCGTCGGGTCGATGCCCACCGCCACCAGGGTCGACAGCGGCACCGTGCCCAGCCCGCTGCCGGACTTCTTGCGGCTGTGCTTGACCTTGCTGATGTCCGACTTCGACTTCTTCTGCTTCTGGGTCTTGGTCTGGGCCCGCTTGAGCTTGGCGGATGTCCCGGACCCCGGCTTCGAACGCGGCATGTGCACTCCCGAGGGTGAGTCTGGCCCCGGATTCTGCCGCGATGCGACCCGGGGCGCAGCGTCAGGGCGTGCGCGAGAGGTTGTCCTTCAGGCGTTGCAGCAGATCGCGCAGTCGCGCGAGCTCGTCCGGGCTCAGGCCGGCCACGGCCTGGGCGCTGACCTCGCGGCTGCGTTGCTGGATGCCGTGCGCGATGGCCTGGCCCCGAGGCGTGAGCTGCAGGCGCAGGTTGCGGCGGTCTTCGGCATCGGCCTGGCCGTCCAGCAGGCCCTGCTCGCGCAGGCCCTTGATGAGCCGACCGACCTGGGCCTTGTCCCGGCCGCTGTGGGCCACCAGGTCGCTTTGGGTGCTGCCGGGGTGGCGGGCGAAAAACCCGAGCACCTTGCCTTCCATGTGCGTGAGGGCAGGGGGCTGGTCCTTCAGCGCGTGGTACTGCAGTGACCGGGCCTGGTGCATCAGGGTGTGCACGAGTTCAAGCACGTCTTCACCCGTATCGGTGCCGGGGTGATCTGGCAATCGGTTGACTTTATCTACTGATTTGCGCATCATGGGTGACATTGTCTACCAATTTCGGGCATCCATCCATGACCCTCACTCCACCGTTGCGGCGCGTCCAGCGCGTGCGCCATGAACTGAAGCTGCGCGACCTCGAGGTCGTGCGTGTCGAGCCCGTCACGCCGCATCTGCGGTCCATCACGCTGCACGGCGAGTCGCTGGCCGACTTTGTCAGTGCGTCGTTCGATGACCATGTGAAGCTGATGCTGGACCTGGGCGATGCCGAGCCGGTGCGGCGCGACTACACCCCCCGCCGGTTCGACCCCGCCGCGCGTGAGCTGACGCTGGAATTCGCGCTGCATGGCGACGGCCCGGCCTCGCGCTGGGCCGCGCAGGCGCAGCCCGGGCAGCGTGTGCGGGTGGGTGGGCCGCGCGGCTCGTTCGTGATCCCGCTCGACTACGACTGGCACCTGCTGGTGGCGGACATGTCCGGCCTGCCGGCGGTGGCGCGCCGGCTCGAGGAACTGCCGACCGGCGCGCGTGCCATCGTGATTGCGCAGGTGGCCGACCGGGCGGACCGGCGTGCGTTCTCGACCGTGGCCGACCTCGACCTCATCTGGGTCGACGATGCCGCGGCCGGCCTGGCCACCGTGCGCACCCTGGTGCTGCCGCCTGGTGAAGGGTATGCGTGGTGCGCCGGCGAGGCCGCCGAGATGGCTGCGCTGCGCCGTGTGCTGGTCGATGAAAAGGGCCACGACCGGCATGCCATACGTGCGGCCGCCTACTGGAAGCGCGGCGCCACGGCTCACCACGAAACTCTGGAAGACTGATCACGCCCCGGAGGGCTGCGACGCCTTGCTGGCCATCACATGCTCGACGAAGGCTCGTGTCACCGGGCCCATCTGCGGTGCGGCCAGCGTCAGCAACTGCACGCGGTTGCCTTCGGCGATCGGCAGGTGCCAGTGCGGCAGCACGTCGATCAGCGTGCCCTGGGCCAGCGACCGTGCGACACAGTAGTCGGGCGCCAGCAGCACGCCCGCACCTTCTTCGGCCAGGCGGGTCAGGCTGAGCAGGTCTTCGGCATGGACCGCACCCTCGGCCCGCAGTTCGACGGGCGCCTTGGGGTGGCCCGGCGCCGGCGTGCGGGGCTCGAAGCGCAGCGGCAGGGTGTCGCGGGCGGCCCCGAGCAGCAGCAGCGGATGGTCGACCAGCGCGGCCGGGGTCTCCAGCGGCGCCATGCTGCCCGCTCGCGCATAGGCGCCCACGTGAAACTGCAGCACCGTGCGGGCCACCCAGTCGGCCGGGGGCTCGCGGGTCACGCGGAAGGCCACGTCCACGCCCTCGCGCATCAGGTCCACGCGCCGGTCGGTGAACAGCAGTTCGTAGCGCACCGCGGGGTGGTGCCGGCGAAAGCTCAGCAGCAGCGGCAGCAGGACTTCATGACCGAAGCTGGGCAGGGCCGTGATGCGCAGGCGCCCGGCCAGGCCGGCCTGCGCGGCGCGCAATGCACCGCGAGCGGATTCGGCGGCATCGAGCACGCTGAGCGCCGCCGGTGCCAGGCGCCGGCCGGCATCGGTGAGCGACAGCGCCCGGGTGGTCCGCGCCAGCAGTGGTTGACCCACCTGCGCCTCCATGCTGGCCAGCCGCCGGCTCACCGCGGCCCGGGTGAGCCCGAGCCGGCGTGCCGCCGCCGAAAAACTGCCGGCACGCACGATGCGGGCGAACAGTTCGAGGGCGTTGGCATCCAGGCTGTCGGCGGGCGCGAAACGTGCCGAGGTGTTGGCCGGTGCGTTGTGGGGGTTGATTGGTTCCATGATGTTGACAGAGTGCTGAATCATGCGCGTCTAGTCAACCAAGAATTGACAACCTAGCATGCCTCCATGCACACCCCCCTGTCCATCGACGCCCTGTGGGGCGCCGCCGCGACCAAGCCGCCCGGCCCGCACCGCCCGATGCAAGGCGATGCGGCGACCGGCCACGAATTCAGGCTGCACACCGAAGACGGTGCCGAGCTGGCGGCCACGGCCCACGAACCAGCCGGAGCGGCCCGTGCGGTGGCGCTGATCGCGCCGGCCACCGCCGTGCCGCGGCGCTTCTACCGACCGTTTGCGCAATGGCTGGCCGGTCGTGGTTACGCCGTGCTCACGATCGACTACCGTGGCATCGCCGGGTCGCGCGGTGCCGGTCTGGCGCCCCCTTCGATCAGCATGCGCGACTGGATGCAGCGCGACCTGCCCGCGGCGCTGGCGGCGGCCTGCCACCGCGCCGGCCATGCGCCGGCGGGGGCGGCACGGCTGCCCATCCTGTGGGTCGGCCATTCACTGGGCGGCCATGCGCTGGCCCAGCTGCCGGGCATCGAACAGGTCGACGCGGCGATCGGCGTGGCGGCCCAGCTGCCGTCGTATGCCCACTGGCCGTCGGCCGTGCAGCGGCTGGGCGCGCGGGTGTTCTTCAACCTGTGGGTGCCCGGCCTGGTCAGGTTGTTCGGCCGGCTGCCCGGCTGGGCGCTCGGGGGTGGCGAGGACCTGCCCGCGGCCGCGGCGCTCGACTGGTGTCACTGGGGGCGCATGGACAACTACTTCGCCAGCGATCCGCAGGTGGCGCTCACGACCGGCCAGTGGCAGGGGCGGGCGCATTTCTGGTGCATCACCGACGACTGGATCTTCGGGCCCCAGGGCGCGGTGGCGGCCTTGCAGCGCACCTTCGACGGGGCGGCGGGGCAGGCAGAACTGCACCGCATGTCGCCGGCCGACCTGGGGCTGCGCCGGCTGGGGCATTTCGGCCCGTTCCGGCGCTCAGTGGGCCCGAAAGCCTGGCCGATCTGGCTGGACCGCATCGAAGCCGCAACACCCGCGCTGCAGCCGGTGCGGGCCTGACCCCGCCGCCTGCGGGCTTCAGTCGCCCAGGTCGACCTGGCCGGCCAGGGTCACGTCCGCCAGTGCGCCGGGGCGTTCGTAGTCGGCCAGCACCCAGGCGCGCCGGCGGTCGTGGGCCGCTTCGTGCAGCAGCTCGTTGACCACCCGGCTGGACGCCAGGTCCAGCGCGGCATGCGGCGTGTCGATCAGCGTGAGCGTTGCTGCGCTGGCCGCGGCGCCCACCAGGCCCACCTTGCGCCGGCTGCCGGTGGACAGCATGTACAAGGGCTTGTCGATGTGTTCGCCAAGCCGCAGGCCCTCGATCAGCGCCGCTTCGACCTTGCTGTTCCAGCCAGGGTGCTGCTCGCGCCGGGCCGCCAGCCAGTCCCGTGCGACCACCGGGTCATGCACGGCGTCGCCCGGGGTCTCGTGATAGACGCTTGTGCTGGCGGGGCGCAGCACCTGCCCACGCTCGGGCTGCAGCCGCCCGGCCAGCAGGTGCAGCAGTGTGGTCTTGCCCCGGCCTTCGCCGCCGCGGATCAAGGTCAGCCCGGGCCGCACCTCGAACGACAGGGCATCGAACAGGCGCACGCCCGGATGGCCGAACGACAGCTCGTGGACGCCGCACACGGCAGGCGACTGGGAGGGGGCAGGTGCAGCGGTCATGGGCAGGCTGGGCGTGAGGCATACGGCGGACACAACGCCAGGATTGTCGCCGTGCGGGGCTCACCGCATGTAGTGCAGCCCGGTGAAGCGCCGCCGGAAGGCGCTGACCTCCGGGCCCACTGGCACCGGGTCGTCGCTCAGCGCCCGGGCGATCAGCCCGGCCAGCTCGGGCATGTCGGACGGGCCCATGCCCAGGCGCACGATCTCGGGCACCCCCAGGCGCAGGCCGTTCACGTCACCGGCCACCGGCTCGACCGGCAGGCCGATACCGCAGGCCAGCAGGCGTGCGCGGGCCAGGCGGTGCGACGCGGCCTGGCCACCCCCCCAGCGATGCGCCCGCAGCGCCAGCTGGTGCGACTGCGTGCCGCCACGCTCGGCCGCATGCAGCGGCAGCCCGGCGCGCTCCAGCGCCTCGGCCAGGCTGCGCGCGGTGGCACACATGGCCTGGGCATAGGCGGTGCCGTATACCTTCCAGTCGAGCAGGCTCATCGCCAGTGCCGCGGTCTTGCCGGCATCGAAGTTGGCGGTCAGCCCGGGGAAGGCGATGTGGTCGATGCGCTCCATCAAGGCCGCGTCACGGCTCACGATCAGGCCGCCGGGCGGGCCGCCCAGGCTCTTGTAGGTGCTCATGCTGATCGCATGGGCGCCGTGGTCCAGCGGGTTGGCCCAGGCTCGCCCGGCAATCAGCCCCGACAGGTGCGCCGCATCGAACAGCAGCGTCGCGCCGACTTCGTCGGCGACACCGCGAACCGCGGCCACCGGATGCTCGAACAGGTTCAGGCTGCCGCCCAGGGTGATCAGGCGCGGCCGGACCTCATGGGCCAGGCGCCGCAGTGCGTCGACGTCGACGGTGTAGCCGTCGGCATGCACCGGGGCGGGCACGGTCTTCAGGCCATACAGCCCGGCCGCGCCGGCGAGGTGGTGGGTCACATGCCCGCCGATGTCGGCCGGCGGCGCGATCAGCGTGTCGCCGGGCTGGCAGCTTGCCATGAAGACATACAGATTGGCCAGTGCGCCCGAGCCCACACGCACTTCGGCATGGGTGGCGTTGAAGACCTCGGCGGCCAGTTCGGCCGCCATCACCTCGATGCGTTCGATGGCTTCCAGGCCCATCTCGTACTTGTCGCCCGGATAGCCCAGCGAAGGCCGGGCGCCCAGACCGGCGGCCAGCAGGGCCTCGGCACGCGGATTCATCGTGTTGCTGGCCGGATTCAGGTTGATGCCCTCCACATCGTGGATGCGGCGGTTGTCGGCCACCAGGCGCATCAGTTCGGCATCGAGCGCGTCGGCGCCTTGGGCAGCCGTGGCATGGGCAAGGGTCTGGACCAGGTCTTCGCTGGCGGCAGGCACCCAGGGGCGGCGGGTCAGGTGAGCGGTCATCACGGCTCCGGTGCATTGGCGATGGGTAGATGCTCGCCAACTGCCCCGTCATCGACAAGCGAGTATTTCGAGGGCTCAGGCCTAGATAAACTAGGCCATGTCTCTCGATCCTCCGCGGCGCACCCTGCCGCCCCACACCGCCTTGCGCGCCTTCGAGGCGGCGGCCCGCCACCAGAGTTTTGCCGCCGCCGCGCAGGAGCTGTGTGTCACGCCGGCGGCCGTGGCGCAGCAGGTCAAGTCGCTGGAGGACTGGCTGGGCGGGCCGCTGTTCGAGCGGCGCGCACGCGGGGTAGTGCTCACGCCGCGTGCGCAGCGGGCCTGGCCGGCGCTGGCCCAGGCGCTGGATCAGCTGGGGCTGGCTGTGCAGACGCTGCGCACCGAGGTCAATACGCGGGAGCTGCAGCTCGTGGCCCTGCCGGCCGTGGCCCAACTGTGGCTGTCGCCGCGCCTGCCGGCCTTGCGCCGCGCCTACCCGGGCCTGCAGGTGTCGGTCACGGCGATGGAGCAGCCGCCCAACTTCAAGCGCGAGCCCTATGACCTGGGCCTGTTCTACGGCCAGGCCCCATCGCCGGACGTGACGCTGGACGTGACGCCGGACGTGACGCCGCTGGCCAACGACCGCCTGGTGCCCGTGTGCAGCCCGGCGCTGGGCCGTGCCCTGCGGCGCATGCCGCCGGCCGCGCTGCAGGGCCACACCTTGCTGCACGATGCGGTCTGGCGCCACGACTGGGCGGCCTGGTTCGCGGGCATGGGCGTGAGCGGCATCGACACCGACAGCGGCCCGCGCTTTTCGTTGTTCAGCCTGGCCGTGCAGGCCGCCCAGGACGGCGAGGGCGTGCTGGTTGCGCGCCAGCGGCTGGTAGCCCCGCTGCTGGCACGACGGCGGCTGGTCGCGCCCTGGCCCGACGGCGTGCCGCTGGTCGACACCCTGAACCTGCACCTTCCCGCCCACCGGCAGGGGCACGCCCTGAGCCAGTCGGTGGCGCAATGGCTGGCCACGGCGGTCGACGCGCCCGCCGGCCGATAATCGCGGGGCCCCAACCCGAGCCCGATATGGCCCTCCTGACCCTCTCCAATGCCCACCTGGCCTTCGGCCACGTGGCCCTGCTCGACGGCGCCGCGCTGTCGGTCGAATCCGGCGAACGCATCGGCCTGATCGGCCGCAACGGCACCGGCAAGTCTTCGTTGCTCAAGATCCTGGCCGGGCTGGAAAAGCCCGACGACGGCCTGCTCCAGCTGCAGCAGGGGCTGCGCATCGCCTACGTGCCGCAGGAGCCGCAGTTCGTTGCCACCCATACCGTGTTCGATGTCGTGAGTGAAGGCCTGGCCGAAGTGCGCCGCCTGCGCGAGCGCTATGAAGCCCATGCCGAAGGCGACGACCTCGACGCCCTGCAGACCGCGATCGAAGCCCGCGACGGCTGGACCTGGGAGCAGCGTGTCGACGAAACCCTCGCGCGCCTGCACCTGGAACGCGACGCCCGGGTGGGCAGCCTGTCCGGCGGCAACAAGAAGCGCGTGGCGCTGGCCCAGGCCCTGGTGACCCGGCCCGACGTGCTGCTGCTCGACGAACCGACCAACCACCTCGACCTCGCCTCGATCGGCTGGCTCGAGGAACTGCTGCGGGCCTACGGCGGCAGCGTGGTGCTGATCACCCACGACCGGGCCTTTCTCGACGCCGTGGCCACCCGCATCGTTGAACTCGACCGGGGGGTGCTGCGCTCGTATCCCGGCAACTTCAGCGCCTACGAAAACCTCAAGGCCGCGCAACTGGCCGATGAAGCCCTGGCCAATGCCCGGGCCGACAAGCTGCTCGCCCAGGAGGAGGTCTGGATCCGCAAGGGCGTCGAAGCGCGGCGCACCCGCAGCGTCAGCCGCATCAAGCGGCTCGAGCGGCTGCGCGAGCAGCGTGCCCAGCGGCGCGACGCGCTGGGCCGCGTGCGGCTGGACGTCGACGCCGGTGCACGCAGCGGCAAGCTGGTGGCCGAACTCACGAAGGTCGGCAAGGCCTACGGCGGTGTGCCCATCGTGCGCGACTTCTCGGCCACCATCCTGCGCGGCGACAAGGTCGGCCTGATCGGCCCCAATGGGGCCGGCAAGACCACCCTGCTCAAGCTCATCCTCGGCGAGATCGCCCCCGACAGCGGCACCGTGCGCCAGGGCACCAACCTGCAGGTGGCCTACTTCGACCAGATGCGCGATGCGCTCGACCTCGAACGCACGCTGGCCGACACCATCAGCCCCGGCAGCGAATGGATCGAGATCGGCTCGGCGCGCAAGCATGTGATGAGTTACCTCGGCGACTTCCTGTTTGCGCCCGAGCGTGCCAACTCGCCCGTGCGCACGCTGTCGGGCGGCGAACGCAACCGCCTGCTGCTGGCCCGCCTGTTCGCCCGCCCGGCCAATGTGCTGGTGCTGGACGAACCCACCAACGACCTCGACATCGACACCCTCGAACTCCTGGAAGAACTGCTGCAGGACTACGACGGCACGGTCTTCCTGGTCAGCCATGACCGGCGCTTCCTCGACAACGTCGTGACCAGCACCATCGCCTGGGAAGGTGAAGAGCAGGCTGGTTTCTGGCGCGAATACGAAGGCGGCTACGAAGACTGGAAGCTGCAGAGCGCGCGCGCCCGCGAGCTGGCGGCCCGCGCGGCACCCCGGGAGGTACCGAAGGAGCCGGCCCGCCCGGTGACGCCGGTGGCCCGTCCGGCGCGCAAGCTGTCCTACAAGGAACAGCGTGAACTCGACGAACTGCCCGAGCGCATCGAGGCGCTCGAGGCAGAGCAGAAGGAGATCGGCGACACCCTGGCCGGCACCGAGGTCTACCAGGGGGACCCGCACCACCTGGCAGCGCTGCAGGCGCGTTACGCGCAGATCGAGGACGAGCTGATGCTGGCCCTGGAGCGCTGGGAGCTGCTCGGCTCGCGCTGAGCGGCACTCAGCGCCGCACGAGCCAGGCCAGCGGCCGGAACCCCGTCACCATCGCGGCGGCAGCCAGCACCAGCGCCACACCGGGCACCAGACTCAAGGTGACCGGCTCACCGAGGAACACCGCGCCCCAGGCGATCCCGAACATCGGGATCATGAAGGCCGGTGAGGTGGCCGCGCTGGCCGGGATTTCGGTCAGCAGCCGCATGCTGATCCAGTACATCAGCCCCGAGGTGAACCCCCCCAGGATCAGCAGCGCCACGATCGCCCGGGCCGGCACTTGCGCGTCCGGCAAGCCGATGACAAGCGCGGGCAGCAGCAGCCCGGCCGCCCCGACCACATGCACCGCCGACGACGCCGGCAGCGGTTCGTGCCGCGTGGCAGCGCGTTTCATCAGCACCGCGCCCACCCCATAGGCGGCCGACGCCGCCACGCAGGCCAGCACCGCCCACAAGGTGCGCCAGTCCAGCGGCACCGGCCCCAGCCCCACCAGCAAGGACACGCCCACCAGCCCGCACACACAGCCGATCACCTTGCGCCAGGTCAGGCGCTCACCGGCCATCTGCCAGCCGGCCAGCACACCGAACATCGGCGCGGTGGCGTTGAGCACCGCCGAGTAACCTGACGGCAGCACCAGGCCGGCGGCATTGAAAAGCACGAATGGCGTGACCACCGTGAGCACACTGACGGCCGCCAGCGTGCGCCAGTGAGCCCGCGCCGGCCAGTCCTGGCGGGTCACGCGCATCAGCACGGTCAGCACGACCGCGGCCAGCGCGCAGCGCAGACAGGCCATGGGCACGGCACCGAACTCGGGGGCGGCGACGCGGATCAGCGGGAAGGAGGCGCCCCACACGGCGGACAGGCACAGGAGCTGGGCGAAGTGGCGCGTTTGCATGCGGGGCATCCTAGCGTGGGGCCTGGTTCTGTGCTTGCTGGGCAGAGCCATGCTTGCGCGGCGCTGCAGACCGGCAGCGGAGGTATTGCTCCCTCTGCCGCTTGCGGGAGAGGGTTGGGGAGAGGATCGGCGTTGGCGTGGCGCTGCTGCGTTGGGTGGCGCTGCTGTTTCGCCCCTGGCGGGGCGAGCCGGGAGTTCGCCCCGGCGGGCGAGTTCCTGTTCTTTGCGTGCCCAAAGAAAAGGAACCAAAAGAAAGGGCACCCCCGAGGTGTCGGTTTCCGTTGGCACGGAAACTCCCTTGCGCTGCTCGGCCCGGGCGGGAAGGGGGCAAACTCGCCCTGCGGGCTCAGACAA
>CAMLSD010000062.1 GCA_946482595.1 uncultured Comamonadaceae bacterium | reverse complement strand
ATCAAGTTCGCCACGCAGCTCACGCCGGAGTGGGTCGTTGTCGAGCACGACAAGCTCATCAAGTTGCTCGAGAGCGCCGGGGCGTCGACCTCCGAGGCACTCGAAAACATTGTTGGTGGCGACTTCGAGTTCGATGTCACAGAAGAGGAAACCTCATCCAGCGACGCCCAGGAGATGGCATCGGATGTCGAGGACGCACCCGTGGTGCGATTCCTGCAGAAGATGCTGATCGACGCAATCAACCTGCGCGCATCGGACCTTCATTTCGAGCCCTACGAGCAAACCTACCGCGTGCGCTTCCGCGTTGATGGCGAACTGCGCGAAATCACTCAACCGCCGCTGGCCATCAAGGAAAAGCTGGCTTCACGGATCAAGGTGATCTCGCGCCTGGACATCGCGGAAAAACGCGTGCCGCAAGACGGCCGCATGAAGCTGAAGTTCGGAAGCAAGGCCATCGACTTCCGTGTCAGCACGCTGCCCACGCTGTTCGGCGAGAAGATCGTGATCCGTATTCTCGACCCATCCAGCGCGAAGCTCGGGATCGAGGCGCTGGGCTACGAGAAGACCGAAAAAGACCGCCTGATGGCAGCCATCCAGCGGCCCTACGGCATGATCCTCGTCACCGGCCCGACAGGCAGCGGCAAGACCGTGTCGCTCTACACGTGTCTGAACATCCTGAATCAGCCAGGTGTGAACATCTCCACGGTCGAGGATCCTGCCGAAATCAACCTGCCGGGCATCAACCAGGTCAACGTCAATGACAGGGCCGGGCTGACCTTCGCGACTGCGCTGAAAGCCTTCCTGCGCCAGGATCCGGACGTCATCATGGTCGGCGAAATCCGCGATCTCGAGACGGCCGACATCGCCATCAAGGCTGCCCAGACCGGCCACCTTGTGATGTCGACGTTGCACACCAATGACGCGCCGACCACGTTGACGCGTCTGCGCAACATGGGCGTGGCACCGTTCAACATTGCCTCCAGCGTGATCTTGATCACGGCTCAGCGACTTGCGCGGCGTTTGTGCGAGGCCTGCAAGACCCCGGCGACGTATCCTCGCGAAGCGCTCCTGAAGGCGGGTTTCGCCGACAAGGATCTGGACGGAACGTGGAAGACCTACCGTGCCGTTGGCTGCTCCAACTGCAACAATGGTTATCGCGGCCGAGTCGGTCTGTACCAGGTCATGCCCATCACCGAAGAGATCCAGCGCATCATCCTGGCCGATGGATCGGCAATGGACATTGCCGCGCAGGCACACAAGGATGGCGTACGCGACCTCCGGCAAGCAGGGCTTACCAAGGTGAAGCTTGGGGTAACGACCCTGGAAGAAGTCATCTCGGTGACCAACGAATAACGCTCAACGCATTTCATTTGGCGAGGCCCCTGGAGGCACCATGGCAACAGCGACAGCAGCGGCTGCAGCAGCGGCAAAAAAGAAGGGGCAGGATTTTGTCTTCGAGTGGGAAGGCAAAGACCGCAATGGCAAGCCCGTGCGTGGCGAAATGCGTGCCGGTGGCGAGGCGATGGTCAGCGCCAGCCTGCGCCGCCAAGGCGTGCTCGTCACCAAGGTGAAGAAGCGCCGCACCAGTGGCGGCAAGACGATCAAGCCCAAGGACATTGCCGTCTTCACGCGCCAGCTTGCGACGATGATGCGTGCCGGTGTGCCGCTGCTGCAGGCATTTGACATCGTCGCCCGCGGGAGCACGAACCCGAAGCTCACCAGGCTGCTCAACGAGATCCGCAACGATGTCGAGACAGGCACGAGCCTGTCCGTTGCGTTCCGCAAGCACCCGCTGCACTTCGATGCCCTCTACTGCAACCTGGTCGAGGCCGGTGAGTCGGGCGGTATTCTCGAAACCCTGCTGGATCGCCTGGCGGTCTACCTCGAGAAGACCGAAGAAATCAAGCGGAAGATCAAGTCAGCACTGATCTATCCGATTGCCGTGATGGTCGTCGCCTTCATCGTTGTGGCGATCATCATGATTTTCGTGATCCCGGCGTTCAAGGACGTGTTCTCCTCGTTTGGCGCCGATCTGCCCGCGCCCACATTGTTTGTCATCGCCATGTCCGAGGTTTTCGTCACTTACTGGTGGCTGATCTTTGGCGTGCTGATCGGTGGCACGTACTTCTTCCTCGAATCGTGGAAGCGCTCCGAGAGGATGCAAAAGGCGATGGACCGGCTACTCCTGAAGGTGCCGGTGTTCGGCTCGCTCGTATACAAGTCGGCGATCGCGCGATGGACACGCACGCTGGCCACCATGTTCGGCGCCGGGGTACCGCTGGTCGAAGCGCTTGACTCGGTGGGCGGTGCCTCGGGCAATGCGGTGTTTGGCGAAGCCACTGAAAAGATTCAGCGTGACGTGTCCACCGGCACGAGCCTCACCACTGCCATGCACAGCACCGGGATCTTCCCGGTGATGGTGCTCCAGATGTGCTCGATCGGTGAAGAGTCGGGCTCGATCGATCACATGCTGAACAAGGCCGCCGAGTTCTACGAAAGCGAAGTCGACGAGGCGGTAAAGGGTCTGTCCAGCCTGATGGAGCCCATCATCATCGTGATCCTCGGAACGATCATTGGCGGCATCGTCATTTCGATGTACCTGCCGATCTTCAAGCTCGGTCAAGTGGTCTGATTCGACGCACCCCATGAACATGGACGATCTGGCCTGGTGGTTGTCACCAGGCGTGTTGGCCGTGCTCGGCCTGTGTGTGGGCAGCTTCCTGAACGTGGTCATCCATCGGCTGCCGCTGATGCTCGATCGTCAGTGGCGCCGGGACAGCGCCGAGCTGCTCGGACAGGATCTGCCCGACGAAGGACAGCCACTCAACCTCGCCACGCCCCGCTCCCGATGCCCGCACTGCGGTCACCTGATCCGCTGGTACGAGAACCTGCCCGTCGTCAGCTGGCTGGCACTGCGCGGGCGTTGCTCGAACTGCAAGGCGGGTATCTCGCCGCGCTATCCGCTGGTCGAGGTGCTGACCGCCGTGCTGTTTGCCGCCACGGCCTGGCGCATCGGCCCTCAGCCTGTTGCGCTGGCCTGGTGCGGTGTGATGGCTGCACTGGTTGCGCTGACCTTCATCGACTGGGACACCACCCTGCTGCCCGATGACATCACGCTGCCGCTGCTGTGGGCCGGCCTCATTGCCGCCGCGCTGGGCTGGACCCTGCCCCTCACGACGGCGGTGTGGGGGGCGGTGATCGGTTATCTGAGCCTGTGGGCGGTCTATTGGCTGTTCAAGCTCACCACCGGCAAGGAAGGCATGGGCTATGGCGACTTCAAGTTGCTGGCCGCCCTGGGTGCCTGGCTGGGAACGTCGATGCTGCTGCCCATCCTGATCGCAGCCTCGGTGATCGGCGCGGTGGTCGGCGTTGCGATGAAGCTCGGCAGCAGCCTGCGCGAAGGCCGGTACGTGCCTTTTGGCCCCTTCCTCGCCGGCGCCGGGATCGCCGTCTTCCTGATCGGACCGGGCACGGTGCAGGCCTGGCTCGGCTGGTACTGACACCCCGCACCTTCGAGATCGATCGGCATGGCGCGCAATGCGAACCCCCGCATCGGTCTGACTGGCGGCATCGGGAGCGGCAAGAGCACCGTGGCACAGTTGCTGGTGCAGCTTGGCGCCTGGCTGGTCGACACCGACGCGATCTCGCGTGAGCTCACAGCCGGCGGCGGCGAGGCCATTGCGTCGATCCGCGAGGCCTTCGGCGCCGAATACATCGACGAGCACGGCGCGCTGGATCGCGCCCGCATGCGGACCCTGGTGTTCCAGGAGCCGGAGGCGAAACACCGGCTCGAGCGCATCCTGCATCCGATGATCGGTCGTGCGACCCAGGTGCGCAGCCTGCAGGCCGCCCCGGGCCAATGGGTGGTCTACGACGTGCCCCTGCTGGTTGAGTCCGGCCGGTGGCGCACCCAGGTGGACCGCGTGCTGGTGGTCGACTGCTCCGAGGCCACCCAGGTGGCCAGGGTGATGGCACGGTCGGCCCTTGCAGAGTCGGAGGTCCGCGGCATCATTGCTGCACAGGCTTCACGCGCTGCACGCCTGGCCTGCGCCGATGCGGTGCTGTACAACGACGACTGCACCGTCGAGCAGCTCGGCGCCGAAGTGTCTGCGCTGTGGCGGCACTGGACCAACATGCCGTAACGCGTGCACCAACCCTGCTCTGGCCGCAGCCAGACGGGTGTGAAACAATCCCGCTCACACCTGCATTTGCGATGGCTGCCTTGATCCTGTACGAGTACCCGTTCTCCGAGAGCATCCGCACGATGCTGCGCCTGGAGCATCTGTTCAACCGGATGGCGCAGCTGGTGCCTCGCGATGCGGCGGTCGACCACCACTATGCGCTGGCGACGCTGTTCGAGATCATGGACGTCGCGTCACGCGCCGACCTCAAGTCCGATCTCCTGAAAGACCTGGAGCGCCAGAAGGCGCTGCTCAACGGCTACCGAGGCAACCCCGCCATCTCCGAGCGTGTGCTGGACGAGGTCATCGGCCGCATCGACCACGCCTTCGATCGGCTCAACCACCTGCCGGGCAAGGCCGGGCAGACGCTCACGACCAATGAGTGGCTGATGAGCATCCGCAGTCGCATCAGCATCCCGGGTGGCACCTGCGAATTCGACCTGCCGGCCTACTTTGCCTGGCAGCACCTGCCGGTGGCCCGGCGCCAGGCCGACCTCGAACAATGGGCCAACACCCTGGCCCCGCTCTCCGAGGCCTTGCGCCTGCTGCTGGGGCTGTTGCGCGATTCAGGCGTGCCTCACAAGGCTGTGGCCACGCACGGACAATATCAGCAAAGCCTGCCCGCGGGCCGCAGCTTCCATCTGCTGCGCCTGCGCATCGATCCCGCGCTCGGCCTGATCCCCGAGATCAGCGGCCACCGTCTGATGGTGTCGATCCGCCTGATGCGCCAGGACGCCGACGGGCGCCTGCGGCCGGCCAATGACGACGCCACCTTCGAACTCACGCTCTGCGCATGACCTCCCCTGCCCCCGCGCGTCGCATCGTGCGCTGCCCGGCCTGCGGCGCCGACAGCGTCTACGGTCCTGACAATCCGTCTCGTCCGTTCTGCAGCGAACGCTGCCGCAACCTGGACTTCGGCGCCTGGGCCAGCGAGTCCTATCGGGTCGCGGCGCGCCCCGACCCGATGGATGACACCCTCCCTGGCGAGCCTGCGCCTCCTGCGCACTGAGGACTCCTGCGCCCGGCCGCGGCCGCCTCACCCAAGGTGGGTGTCCCCCTGAAAGCCTCGCTCCTGGGCGAACCACTGCAGCACCGGCACAGTGCCCGGCAGCACAGGCTGCACCTGCACCGGCAGGTCCTGCCACGCCATGGCCTGCTGCTCGCGCATCTCGAACTCGCCTTCCCAGTCGTACACCTTGCAGAAATGCAGCCGCACGAGGGCGTGCGGGTAGTCCATCATCTCCACCTTCCAGGGGTGCGCCGGCCCGATGACGATGCCGAGTTCTTCGTGGAGTTCGCGCCGCAGCGCCTGCTCGACCGACTCGCCTGCCTCGAGCTTGCCGCCCGGGAATTCCCAGTACCCTGCATAGACCTTGCCCTGCGGGCGTGAGGTCAGCAGGAAGCGGCCCTCTCCCGCGTCGTTGCGCTCGATCAGCACGCCAACGGCCACATCGACGGGTTCACGTGCGCTCACGATGCACCCGCTCCGTGGCGCCCGGCAAAGTCGCGCGCAAACTGATAGGCCACCCGCCCCGAGCGCGACCCGCGCTCCAGCGCCCAGACCAGCGACTCCTGGCGGGCCGCAGCAATTGCGTCTTCCGTGACACCGAAGCTGCGCAACCACTGCGCCACGATGGCCAGGTACTCGTCCTGCGAGAACGGGTAGAAGCTGATCCACAGGCCGAAGCGTTCGGACAGCGAAATCTTCTCCTCGACCACTTCGCCGGGGTGCACCTCACCATCCTCGGTATGGGTGTAGGTGAGGTTCTCCTTCATGTACTCCGGCAACAGGTGACGCCGGTTCGAAGTGGCATAGATCAGCACATTGGCCGACGCCGCCGACACCGAGCCGTCCAGAATGGACTTCAGTGCCTTGTAGCCGGGTTCGCCTTCGTCGAAGCTCAGGTCGTCGCAGAACACAATGAATCGCTCCGGCCGCTCGGCCACCAGATCGACCAGATCGGGCAGATCAGTGAGATCGGCCTTGTCGACCTCGATCAGCCGCAAGCCCTGGGGCGCAAACTCGTTCAGGCAGGCCTTGATCAGCGACGACTTGCCCGTGCCGCGTGCCCCCGTGAGCAGCACATTGTTGGCCGCCTTGCCATGGACGAACTGCTCGGTGTTGCGCAGCAGTCGCTCCTTTTGCGGGCCGACCTCCTGAATGTCGCTCAGGCGGATCGTTGACACATGCCGCACTGGCTCGAGCAGGCCGCTGCCCGCACGTTTGCGGTAGCGAAAGGCCGTCGAAGCCGACCAGTCCGGATCGCTCAGGGGATGCGGCAGCACCGCTTCGAGCCGAGACAGCAGCGACTCGGCGCGCGAGATCAGGTTTTCCAGGGATGAGTACATGGGGAGGTTCGCTCAGGGACGCTGCGCAGTTTAGCGGCCTGTGCCGAATGGCACGGCAAGCACCGTATCGTCCGCCAGCGCGTAGATGCGGTCACCCGGCTCGGGCTCGATCGGATGCATGCCGGTGAATGCCCCAAAGGCCGGCAGCAGCAGCATGCCGTCGCGCCACCAGAAGCAGGGCAGGCGCAGTCGTTCGCGCCCGCGCCCGGCCAGGTGCACGCAGGGGTGCCAGTGCCCGGCCAGCACCAGCGAGCCAGGCAGCTGCCGGGGGTGGTGGCACAGGGCCAGCGGGCCCAGGGCCCAGGGCTCGTCGACCACGTCGATCTGCCACGCGAGCGGCGGGTCGCCAGCGCGATCATCGTGGTTGCCGCGGACCAGCAGCATGCCGACATCGGCGTGGGCGGCCCGCCAGGCGCTCACCTGCTCGACCACTGACGATGCATGGACATGGCGAGAGTGCAGCAGGTCGCCGAGGAACACGAGCTGGGTGGGCCGATGGGTATCGATCAGCGCCGACAGCCGCGCCAGTGTCTCGGACGTGGTGCCCCGCGGCACCGGAACCCCCATGCGCCGGAAGCTCACCGCTTTGCCCAGGTGCACGTCGGCCACCAGCAGGCAGGTACGGTGCGGCAGCCAGACCGCGCCCTCAGGCAGCAGGTGGGCAGGCTGCCCCATCAGGTCGACCACCTGCATGGTGTGTAGCTCGCACCGGCCTGCTCAGGCAAGCATCAGCGCGAAACTCGCCTCCAGGTGTTCGGTCGGCTGACGCTTGAACCCGGACCGGGCATAACGATGCAGGCGACCCACGACAAACGCGGTCAGCATGGACGCCTGCGCCGCAGCATCGACCGTGGGCGTGACCGAACCGGCAGTTTCGGCCGCACTGCGCAGGCTTTGCCGCAACTGGGATTCGATGCGATCGAAGAACTGGTTCATGCGGGCCAGCAGGCGTTCGTTCTCGAACACCAGCGCGTCGCCCACCATCACACGGGTCATGCCCGGGTTCTTCTCGCCGAACTGCAGCGCCACGGTGACGATCTTGCGTGCCTGGGAGGCGCCTGCCGGCTCGCGTTCGACAATCTGGTTGATCAGGGTGAAGACACTCTGCTCGATGAACTCGATCAGCCCTTCGAACATCTGCGCCTTGCTGGCGAAGTGCCGGTACAACGCCGCTTCGCTCACCTCCAGGCGGGCGGCCAGCGCGGCGGTGGTGATGCGGTCAGCGCCCGGCTGCTCCAGCATCGCCGCCAGCGTCTGGAGAATCTGGATGCGACGTTCACCCGGCTTGGGCCGCTTGCGCGGTGCGGGCTCCTCGGCAACTGCGACTTCCACGGCCGACTCGGACGCTTCGGCCTGGGCCTGCGCCGGCATGTCGGAAGAGACAGGGGTGTCGGACATCACAGCTCGCGTAACTTTTGTAGCGAATGGATTCTCGCACACACATATGCGGGCCTGCGGTGCAGGTAAACACCAACTTCCGGTCCGTGTGGAGTGCGTCGCACATATCGCTGCATCCACACCGTCTGCATGCCCAACCGACGGGCGGATTTCTGGTGGGCCAGGGTGTCTTCAACCAGCGTGCAGCGCCACGCAGGCACCTTCAGCCGGACCGCCACATGCCGCAGCATGCGGGCATCCGGCTTGGGCCGGTAGTGGTGGAACATGCGCATGTTCTCGATGCACAGCACGCCGTCGAACAGGTGCCCCAGCCCCAGAGTGTCAAGCACCCGCCAGGCGTAGTCGGCCGGCGCGTTGGTCAGCACGTACTTGCGCCCGGACAGCCTGCGCAGCGCGGCCCGGTCGTGGGCATGGCTGCGCAAACGATCTTCCAGACCCGGCAGGGCATGGGTGTCCGCCAGAAAGTGCGCAGGGCGCACGCCGTGGTGACGCTGCAGGCCGAGCATGGTGGCGCCATAGCGGCGCCAGTACTCGCGCCGCAGGTGGTCGGCATGCTGCCGGTCGACCTGCAGTTCACGCGAGATGTAGTCGGTCATCGACCCGTCGATCAGGCGGAACACCGCATGCGACGCATCATGCAGCGTGTTGTCGAGATCGAAGAGCCAGACCCTGGCGCGGCCAGCCATGTGGGCCGCAACGCCTCAGTGCGAGCGGATCATCGTGCCGAAGGCCTGGTCGGTCAGGACCTCCAGCAGCATCACGTGCGGCACGCGCCCGTCGATGATGTGCACCGCATGCACACCACTCTTGGCTGCATCCAGCGCCGAGGCAATCTTGGGCAGCATGCCACCCGAGATCGTGCCGTCCGCGAACAGTTCGTCGATCTCGCGGGCCGTGAGGTCGGTGAGCAGCTTGCCGGTCTTGTCGAGCACACCCGGGGTGTTGGTGAGCAGCATCAGCTTCTCGGCCTTCAGCACCTCGGCCAGCTTGCCGGCCACCACGTCGGCATTGATGTTGTAGTTTTCGTTGTGCTCGCCGAAGCCCAGCGGCGAGATCACCGGAATGAACTGGTCGTCCTGCAGGGCACGCACGACCGAGGGATCGACCGATTCGATCTCGCCGACCTGGCCGACGTCATGCTCCTTGGAGGGGTCGTCGCGGTCCTTCATGCGCAGCTTGCGCGCCCGGATCAGGCCACCGTCCCGCCCGGTCAGACCCACCGCCTTGCCCCCGGCGGCATTGATGAGGCCGACGATGTCCTGTTGCACCTGACCCGCCAGCACCCACTCGACCACTTCCATGGTCTCTTCGTCCGTCACCCGCATGCCCTGCACGAAGGTGCCCTTCTTGCCGATCTTGGCCAGCGCCTCGTCGATCTGGGGCCCGCCGCCGTGCACGACGACCGGGTTCATGCCGACCAGCTTGAGCAGCACCACGTCTTCGGCAAAGTCCTGCTGGAGGGCCGGATCGGTCATGGCGTTGCCGCCGTACTTGATCACGATGGTCTTGCCGTGGAACTTGCGGATGTAAGGCAGGGCCTGCGCCAGGATCTCGGCCTTGTCGCGCGGGGCGATATGCGTCAGATCATGTTCGGAGGACGGGGCTTGGCTCATGATGGGGCTCCGGAAGACTGGGATGCTCGGGCCCGATTCTAGGGAATCCCCGCAGTGTCGGTGTGTCGGCCCGCCGAATCCGGCGCGCGGGGCTTGACCCTGACACCGTGGGAAGGTGCATCCTTGCGGAACATCGGGCGGGCTGCAGGCTCCAACCCGTCATCGGCAACCGCCCCCCCCTGATCCACACGAGAGACTTCACCATGGCCCGACCTGCCTCCCCTGACCCGCTCCTGGCCCGCCGCTCGCTGCTCGCCGGTGCGGCCCTGGGCGCCCTTGCGCTCGCCGCCCCCGTGCTGGCGGCACGGCCGAAGCCGCTGATCGAGGTCTGGAAGTCCGCCACCTGCGGCTGCTGCCAGGGCTGGGTCGACCACCTCCAGGCTGCCGGCTTCGAGGTCAGGGTAACCGACGTCCAGGGCCCGGCCGACGTCCGCGAGAAACTCGGCATGCCGGCGCGCTTCGGTTCTTGCCACACCGCACGCGTGCAGGGCTATGTGCTGGAAGGCCATGTCCCTGCTCGCGAGATCCATCGCCTCATCAAGGAGCGGCCCGAGGCGCTGGGCCTGGCGGTGCCAGGCATGCCGGTGGGCTCGCCAGGCATGGAAATGGGTGATCAGCGCGATGCCTACGATGTGCTGCTCGTCACCCGCCAGGGCCAGTCATCGGTCTACCAGAGCTACCATCGCTCCGGTCGCACCTGAATCCTGCAAGGATCTTCCCCATGATGAAACATCTGCTGCGCAGCCTGGCACTGGGTCTGGGTCTGGTCGCTGGAACAGCCCTGGCCCAGGCCAGCGAAGGCGAGGTCCGCAAGATCGACAAGGCCGCCGGCAAGATCACGATCAAGCACGGCGAGATCCGCAACCTGGACATGCCGCCGATGACGATGGTCTTCCGCGCCGAACCGCCCGCCCTGCTCGACAAGGTGCAGGTCGGCGACAAGGTGACGTTCAAGGCCGAGAAGGTCGGTTCGACCTACACCGTCACCGACATCGCGCCAGCTCGCTGAGCTGCGGCGAGCGCGCCGCGGCCCGCCGAGGCCGGGGACAGCCCGGCCCTCGGCGGGTGCGCCTGACCATCAGAAGTGGATGCCTCGCATCATCTGCTGCAGTGCGATCGCCTCGGGCGACAGGTTGGACTTGCTGCCCTTTTCGCCCTTGGCCGCTTCGCTGTCGGGGAACATCCGGAAACTGGTGTTCATGATGATCTGCGCCACGCGCGGCACCAGCGCGTGCAGCACCTGGCCGGTGATGCCCAGGCGGGTGGCGATGCGCACCGGCTTGTAGACCACGGCCTGGGCGATCATGTCGGCCGCCTCTTCCGGTGACAGTGTGGGCACGTTGTTGTAGATCTTGGTCGGCGCGATCATCGGTGTGCGCACCAGCGGCATGTTGATCGTCGTGAAGGTCACGCCCACGTCGGCAAACTCGCTGGAGGCGCAGCGGGTCCACGCGTCCAGCGCGGCCTTGCTGGCCACATAGGCCGAGAACCGCGGTGCATTCGTCAGCACCCCGATCGAGCTGATGTTCACCACATGCCCACGCTTCTTGGCCACCATGCCGGGCAACAGGCCCATGGTCACGCGAAGGCAGCCGAAGTAGTTGAGCTGCATCGTGCGTTCGTAGTCGTGGAACCGGTCGTAGCTGTTCTCGATCGCACGCCGGATGGAGCGCCCCGCGTTGTTGATCAGCACATCGACCCCGCCGAACTCTTCATGCAGCCAGGTCAGCAGCGCGCCGCAGCTTTCCTCGCTGGCGATGTCGGCCGAGAAGGTGTGCACCTTGGCATCCTTGCCGGCAAACGCGAGGATCTCCGCACGTGCCTCGACCAGCTTGGCCTCGTCGCGGGCACAGATCACCGTGATCGCGCCAGCCTCCGCAAACTTCATCGCCGCGGCCAGGCCGATGCCCGACGACCCCCCTGTCACCAGCACCACCTTGCCCGCCACGGCGCCACGCAGCGAACGGTCGATGAACAGGTCCGGATCGAGGTGCCGCTCCCAGTAGTCCCACAGGCGCCAGGCGTAGTCGTGCAGGTTCGGGCACTCGATGCCGCTGCCCTTGAGCGCCGCCTGTGTCTCGCGGCAGTCGAAGCGGGTGGGGTAGTTGATGAACGTCAGCATGTCCTCGGGCAGGCCGAGGTCCTTCATCACCGCGTTGCGCACGCGGCGGACCGGCGCCAGGGCCATCAGGCCCTTCTTGATGCTCTTGGGCACAAAACCCAGCAGCGCCGCGTTCACGAACAGGTTCATCTTGGGCGCGTGCGCGGCCTTGCTGAAGATGTCGAGCACGTCGCCCACGCGGTAGCCCTTGGGATCGACCAGGTGGAAGCAGCGCTTGCTGAGGTCGGCCTTGCTGTGGCTGATGTGGTCGAGTGCGTCGACCACAAAGTCCACCGGCACGATGTTGACGCGGCCACCCTCCAGGCCCACGGCCGGCATCCACGGCGGCAGGATCTGGCGCATGCGCTGGATGAGCTTGAAGAAGTAGTACGGGCCGTCGATCTTGTCCATCTCGCCGGTGCGCGAATCGCCCACCACCATGGCCGGACGGTAGACCGTCCACGGCACCTTGCATTCGCGGCGCACGATCTTCTCGCTCTCGTGCTTGGTCGAGAAATAGGGGTGATCGAGGTTCTCGGCCTCGTCGAACATGTCTTCGCGGAACACGCCCTCGTACAGGCCGGCCGCCGCGATCGACGACACCAGGTGGAAATGCCCGCCGTCGATGGCCTTGGCGAATTCGACCGCGTTGCGGGTGCCCTCGACGTTGACGGCGACCTGCGACTCCTCGTCAGCCGACAGGTCGTACACCGCGGCCAGGTGGAAGATGTGATCGATCTGACCCTTGAGTGCCTTGATGTCCTCGGCGCTCACGCCCAGCTTGCGCGCGGTGAGGTCGCCATGCACCGGGATCGCCCGGGCCTTGCTGACGCCCCAGTAAGCCAGCAGCTCGGGCACCTTGGCCTGGCTCTCGCTGCGCAGCAGGAAGTACACCACGGCGCCACGGCGCTCCAGGAGCTTCTTGACGAGTCGTTTGCCGATGAAGCCGGTGGCACCGGTGACGAAATACTGCATGGGATCCTCCTGAACGATGATCTGCGGATTCTTGTCCATGCAAAGCGTTGCGCTGCTGCGCGCTTTCCCGAACCTGCATAGAGCCCGCTCACTAGGTTTTTAGGCGGCTGCTCCTAGCCGGTGGTCCCCCCGGGCCCCTATAGTGCGATGCATACGGACCACACAACCTTAGGAGCCCCCATGGTCAAGAAACTGCAGAAGATGGCCGAGAAGAAGTCGGCCGGCGCCGCAAACCTGCTCGACAGCCAGTTCGCCAGCACCGTGAAGGACTCCGCCTCCCAGATCTGGCTGGCTGGCCTGGGCGCCTTTGCGAAGGCACAGGAAGAAGGCGGCAAGGTGTTCGAGGCCCTGGTCAAGGAAGGCGTGTCGATCCAGCGCAAGACGCAAGCGGTGGCCGAAGACAAGATCGGTGAAGTCTCCAGCCGCATGACCTCGGTGGCCGGCGACATCACCAACAAGGCTGGCCAGCACTGGGACAAGCTCGAGACCATCTTCGAAGAGCGTGTGGCCAAGGCGCTCAACCGCCTGGGTGTGCCGAGCAACAAGGATGTCGAGGCGCTGATCGCCCGCATCGAAGAGCTCAACAAGGCCGTCGCCAAGCTGTCGAAGACCCCGGCCGCCAAGCCGGCTGCCAAGCCGACGGCCAAGGCAGCTGCCGCGGCGCCCCGCAAGGCCGCCAGCCGCGCCGCAAGCAATGGTGTGGCCAAGCCCGCCACCAAGCGCGCTGCCGCACGCAAGGCCGCCTGAGGCGACCCTGCCACCCTTTTGCGCAGGGCTTTGCCCTGCCGACCCTGGGGCGCCTTGGCGCCCTTTTTCATGCGCACGCGCCCCGACCGTGGCATACGTCACACCGGGCCACCGAAACTCGGGAAACCCCCGGGGTCGTTTAGGGTGCGCCCCTCAATGGGCGCCTGGTTGCACCCATAAACTGAATCCATGCCCAAGTTTCGTGCACCCAACGACCACGCCGCGACGCCCCACCCCCCGTCGCGTATCGGCCTGGCACTGGCCGGGGGGGGCCCGCTGGGCGCCATCTACGAGATCGGCGCATTGTGTGCACTCGAGGAGTCACTGACCGGCCTTCGGTTCACCGACTGCCAGAGTTACGTCGGCGTGTCGGCCGGCGGTTTCATTGCCGCCGGGCTGGCCAACGGCATCGGACCGCGCGAACTGTGCCGCGCGTTCATCGAGAACGAGGGCCCCGAGAGCGATGTCTTCGAACCCGCCTTGCTGGTGCGACCGGCCATCGGTGAGTTCATCTCCCGCCTGGCCGCCCTGCCCGGTCTGCTGGCCACCGCCGGCCTGCATTACACGTTCAAGCGCCGCTCGCTGCTCAGCGCGTTCGAGCGCCTGGGGCGTGCGATCCCGACCGGCCTTTTTTCCAATCGCCTGATCGACCGCCGGCTCGCCCACCTGTTCAGCCAGGAGGGTCGCACCAATGATTTCCGCCAGCTCAAGCGCCAGTTGGTGCTCGTGGCCACCGACCTGGACAGCGGCGCCGCTGCACCCTTCGGTCTGCCCGGGCTGGACCATGTGCCGATCTCGAAGGCCGTGCAGGCCAGTGCAGCCCTGCCTGGCCTGTTTCCTCCGGTCGAGATCGACGGCCACTACTACGTCGACGGAGCCCTGAAAAAGACCGTGCACGCATCGGTGCTGCTCGAACAGGGCCTGGACCTGCTGATCTGCCTGAACCCGCTGGTACCCTTCGACGCCACGCAGCCCGACCAGCAACGCGTGATGCGTCGCGGTGAGGCACGCATCCCGCGCATCGTCGATGGCGGCCTGCCGGTGGTGTTGTCCCAGACCTTCCGCTCGATGATCCACTCGCGGCTGGAACTGGGCATGAAGGGCTACGAACGGGCCTACCCCGGCACCGACATCCTGCTGTTCGAGCCGGATCAGCGCGACGCCGAGCTGTTCATGACCAACACCTTCAGCTACTCGCAGCGCCGGCGCCTGGCCGAACACGCCTATCAGCGCACCCGCGAGATGTTGCGTTCACGCCGGATCCGGCTGAGCGAACAGCTGGCGCGACACGGGCTCGGGCTGAACCTGGACGTGCTGAACGATCCCCGACGCACGCTGGTGAGCGAACGTCCGGCCTGCCGCACCCGCTCGGGGCGGGCACTGCGCCAGCTCGAAGAAACGCTGGACGACCTGGAACTGGCCTTGCGTGGCGCGTGAGGGCAGCGTCGGCCGATGGCCCGCCGCCGCCCGCGGTGTTCAGCTGCGGTAGTCGGCGTTGATCGTGACGTAGTCGTGCGACAGGTCACAGGTCCAGACGGTCGCGCTGGCCGAGCCTCGCCCGAGCAGCACCTTCACCGTGATCTCGCTGCGCTTCATGACACGCTGGCCGTCGGCTTCCTGGTAGTCCGGGTGCCGCCCGCCGTTGCGTGCCACGTGCACGTCATCCAGATAGAGGTCGATCCCGCTCTGGTCGAGGTCGTCGATGCCTGCATAGCCCACCGCGGCGAGGATGCGGCCCAGGTTGGGGTCGCTGGCAAAAAACGCCGTCTTCACCAGCGGCGAATGCGCGATGGCATACGCCACCTTGCGGCATTCGTCCTCGGTGCGGCCACCGTCGACCTGCACCGTGATGAACTTGGTGGCGCCTTCGCCGTCGCGGACGATGGCCTGAGCCAGCTCCTGGGCCACGGCAACCACGGCCGCGCGCAAGGCCTGGCCTTCAGGGGAATCGAGGCGGGTGATCTCGGGGTGGGCTGCCTGATGGGTGGCAACCAGCACGAAGGAGTCGTTGGTCGAGGTGTCGCCGTCGATGGTGATGCGGTTGAATGACAGGTCCGCAGCCTCGCGCACCAGCGCCTGCACCAGCGCCGGGGCCACCTTGGCATCGGTGGCCATGAACCCGAGCATCGTCGCCATGTTGGGGCGGATCATCCCGGCCCCCTTGCTGATGCCGGTGACGGTGACCATCGCCCCGCCAAGGCTGACCTGGCGTGATGCCGCCTTGGGCAGGGTGTCCGTCGTCATGATGCCCTCGGCCGCTTCGGCCCAGTGGGCGGCATGCAGGTCGGCCAGCGCCGCTGGCAGGCCGGCCTCGATGCGGTCGACCGGCAGCGGCTCCATGATCACCCCGGTCGAGAACGGCAGCACCTGCTCGGGCGAGATCTCGAGCTTGCGGGCCAGGGCCACGCAGGTCGAATACGCGCGCACATAGCCGTCTTCGCCCGTGCCGGCATTGGCGTTGCCGGTGTTGATCACCATGGCGCGAATACCCAGGTTCAGGTCCAGGTGCTTGCGCGCCAGCTGAACGGGTGCCGCACAGAAGCGGTTGCGGGTGAACACGCCCGCAACCGTGCTGCCTTCGGCCAGCGTGATGACGGTGAGGTCCCGCCGGTTGGCCTTGCGCACGCCCGCCATCGCGATGCCCAGCTCGACTCCGGGCACGGGAT
This sequence comes from uncultured Comamonadaceae bacterium, assembly GCA_946482595.1. Next base: position 14,084 of record CAMLSD010000062.1, on the reverse strand, counting down.
GCAGGCTCTTGGGGTCGGGGGCGGTCAGGTTCACGGGCATGGTCGGGTCCTGTGGGGCGTGCGGTGGGAGCGGAAAGTCGTCAGGTCGGTGGCCTTCAGGCCAGCTGACCGTGGCAGTGCTTGTACTTCTTGCCGCTGCCGCAGGGGCAGGGCTCGTTGCGACCCACGCGCGGCACGGCCGCGACCCGGGTGGCCTCGTCGGTTTCGGTGGCCACACTGCCGTCTTCGTTCGGGTGCGTGTAGGTCACGTTCGAGATGTGCTCGGCCTTGTCCTCGATGGCCTCCGCAGCCTGCGCAACCTCTTCCTGGGTCTGGATGCGCACCGTCATCAGGATGCGGGTGACTTCCATCTTCACCACGTCGAGCAGCTGGCCGAAGAGCTCGAAGGCCTCGCGCTTGTATTCCTGCTTGGGGTTCTTCTGCGCATAACCACGCAGGTGGATGCCCTGGCGCAGGTAATCGAGTGCGGCCAGGTGTTCACGCCAATGAGAGTCGATGGACTGCAGCAGCACCATGCGTTCGAACTGCATGAACTGCTCCTTGCCGACCCGCTCGACCTTGGACTGGTAGGCAGCGTGGGCAGCCTCGACCACCCGGGCGAGGATGTCCTCGTCGGTCACAGCGTCGCTCTTCTCGACCCAGCTGACAAGCTCGACCTCGAGCTGCCATTCCTCGCGCAGCGTCTTCTCCAGCGCTGGCAGATCCCATTGTTCCTCGACGCTTTCGGCCGGCACGTAGGTGCGCACCACGTCGTTGACCGCCCCTTCACGCAAGCCCTGGATCGCCACCGACATGTCCTGGGCATCCAGGATGTCGTTGCGCTGCTGGTAGATCACCTTGCGCTGGTCGTTGCTGACGTCATCGTACTCGAGCAGCTGCTTGCGGATGTCGAAGTTGCGTGCCTCGACCTTGCGCTGGGCGCTTTCGATGCTGCGGGTGACGATGCCCGCTTCGATAGCTTCGCCCTCGGGCATCTTCAGGCGGTCCATGATGGCGCGCACGCGGTCGCCCGCGAAGATGCGCATCAGCGGGTCGTCCAGGCTCAGGTAGAAGCGCGAGGAGCCCGGGTCGCCCTGGCGGCCGGAGCGGCCGCGCAGCTGGTTGTCGATGCGGCGCGACTCGTGGCGCTCGGTGGCGATGATGCGCAGGCCGCCGTTGGCCACGACCTGCTCGTGCAGGCTCTGCCATTCGTCACGCAACTGCTGCGCACGCGCCTGTTTCTCGGCGTCGCCGAGGCTGGTGTCGGCCTCGATCAGCTGGACCTGCTTCTCGACGTTGCCGCCCAGCACGATGTCGGTGCCGCGACCGGCCATGTTGGTGGCGATCGTGATCATGCGGGGCCGGCCGGCCTGGGCGATGATCTCGGCTTCCTTGGCGTGCTGCTTGGCGTTGAGCACCTGATGCGGCAGCCCGGCCTGGGTGAGCAGGCCGGAGATCAGCTCGGAGTTCTCGATCGAGGTGGTGCCCACCAGCACCGGCTGGCCACGCTCGTAGCACTCGCGGATGTCGCCGATCACCGCGTCGTAGCGCTCGAGGCTGGTCTTGTAGACCCGGTCGAGGTCATCCTTGCGCTGCGTCGGGCGGTTGGGCGGGATCACCACGGTTTCCAGGCCGTAGATCTCCTGGAACTCGTAGGCCTCGGTGTCGGCCGTGCCGGTCATGCCCGACAGCTTGCCGTACATGCGGAAGTAGTTCTGGAAGGTGATCGAGGCGAGCGTCTGGTTCTCGGCCTGGATCTGCACGCCTTCCTTGGCCTCGACCGCCTGGTGCAGGCCATCGGACCAGCGGCGGCCCGACATCAGGCGGCCGGTGAATTCGTCGACGATGATGACTTCGCCGTCCTGCACCACATAGTGCTGGTCGCGGTGGTACAGGTGATTGGCCCGCAGTGCCGCGTACAGGTGATGCATCAGCGTGATGTTGGCCGGATCGTAGAGGCTCGCGCCCTCGTTCAGCAGCCCGGCCTGCGACAGGATGGCCTCGGCGCGTTCGTGGCCGGCCTCGGTGAGGAAGACCTGGTGCGTCTTTTCGTCGAGCGTGAAGTCACCCGGTTCGATCACACCCTCGCCGGTGCGGGGGTCGGCCTCGCCGATCTGCTTCTTGAGCAGCGGCACGACCTTGTTGATGCGGATGTACAGCTCGGTGTGGTCTTCGGCCTGTCCGCTGATGATCAGCGGCGTGCGCGCCTCGTCGATCAGGATGGAGTCCACCTCGTCGACGATGGCGTAGTTCAGGCCACGCTGCACACGGTCGGCCGTTTCATAGACCATGTTGTCGCGCAGGTAGTCGAAACCGAACTCGTTGTTCGTGCCGTAGGTGACGTCGGCGCCATAGGCCGCCTGCTTCTCTTCGCGCGGCATCTGCGGCAGGTTCACGCCCACCGTCAGGCCGAGGAAGGTGTAGAGCCGCCCCATCCACTCGGCGTCGCGGCGTGCGAGGTAGTCATTGACCGTGACCACGTGCACCCCTTTGCCCGCCAGGGCATTGAGGTAGACCGGCAGCGTGGCCATCAGGGTCTTGCCTTCACCGGTGCGCATTTCGGCGATCTTGCCGTTGTGCAGCGTCATGCCGCCGATGAGCTGGACGTCGAAATGACGCATCTTCAGCACACGCTTGCTGCCCTCCCGGACCACCGCGAAGGCCTCGGGCAGCAGGTCGTCGAGCGACTGGCCATCGCTCACGCGCTGGCGGAACTCCTGGGTCTTTTCGCGCAGCTGGTCGTCGCTGAGCTTCTCGAACTGCGGCTCCAGGGCATTGATCTTGTCCACCACACGCCGGTACTGCTTGAGGAGGCGATCATTGCGACTGCCGAAAATCTGGGTGAGAAGCTTGGGCAACATGCGGATTGGTTCTTGTAGACAAGACAGCGCCGGCAAGCGGCGCAAGGCAGGCATCTGGGGCCGTCGCAACGCATTGCAAGCCTGGGCATCCTCAGGCTCGCAAGCCCGGCGGGAGGCCGGGTTGCGCTCTCGACCGGACCAGCGCTCGGCCCGGTCAAGGGCAGGCGTCGGCCCCAAAAGCGGGGAAGTTTAGCACCGGGGGTGGTTCTCCCCGTGTGCGTGCGGGAGGTTCGGCGGAGCACCCCGGCGCAGAGTGGTGCACCGGGGGCGGCTGAAGTTTCAGCGCGGTCCGGCGCGAGCGGCGGCTGCCGTGCGGGGCGGGGCCGTGGCACCACCGCCTGCGAGGAAGCGGGCCGGGTCCTGCTGCACGCCGGACACCAGCACCTCGAAGTGCAGATGCGGACCGGTCGAGCGACCGGTCGAGCCCACGTGGGCAATCAGTTGACCGCGCCGCACGATGTCGCCGGCCTTCACGACCAGTTTCGAGGCGTGGGCATAGCGGGTGACCAAGCCGTTGCCGTGGTCCAGGTCGATCATGTTGCCATAGGCGTTGTGGTACTCGGCGGTGATCACGACCCCGCCGGCCGCAGCGACGATCGGCGTGCCGACATCGGCCGGAAAGTCCAGCCCGGTGTGCAGCGCAGAGCGGCCGGAAAAGGGGTCGGACCGGAAGCCGAAGCCCGACGTGCTGGCCACTGCCACCGGACGGGAGTTCGGCACCATCAGGGCCTTGAGCTGCTGCTCGAACAGTCGGGACTCGACAAAGGTGAAGACATCGGCGTTCTGCTGCGTCTGCACGTCCAGCCGTTCGACGGCCTGGTTCAGCTCCTGAAGCGACGGGCTGACCAGCGGGACAAACGGGCCCCCCTCGGCGGCGGGCGCCGACACCGTGGCCGGCGACGTGGCGGGATCAGGGCGAACGTCCTCAGGCTTGAGGCCTGCAAGGCCGGACACCCGCTCACCCACCGCCTCGAGCTGCACCAGCTTGGCCTGCATCTCGCCGACCTTGCGCGCCATGGCTTCGAGGTTTTCGCGCATGTAACGGTCTCGCTGCGCGAATTCGTCCTTGACGACCAGCTGGACCAGGCGGCTCACCACGGGCCAGCCGGCCTGCGCGGCCTTGAGGAACACGTAGTGGTAGATCGCGCCCGACAAGGCCATGAGCAGGGCCACCAGCAGCAGCGCGCCTGCGACCAGCTGAAGCCGGTTCATGCGCAGCACGCGGGTGCGTGCCAGGCTGCCGTGGGTGATGATGATCTGCATCGGTACACTCCTGCCCATGAACCAGCGCGCTCAACACACGCTGCCGATTGCCGAGGCACTGAGCCGCTCAGGCCCCCTGGAACGGCTACAGCAACGCCTGCGGGAATCGCATGCGCGCTTCGAGGTGATACGCCCCCACCTGCCACCCGCGCTCGCGGCCCATGTGAAACCCGGGCCTGTCGATGAACAAGGGTGGTCCTTGCTGGCGCCCAACTCGGCAGCAGCTGCCAAGCTGCGGCAACTCCAGCCCAGGCTGGAGGAAGTGCTGCGGCGCCAGGGGTGGGAGGTTAGCGCAATCAGGGTCAAGGTTCAATCGGGCTGAATCGCAAAGCCGGCGCAAGCGTGCGGCAATTGACACATTCACGAACCGGCGGCCCGCTCATCGACCCAGCCAGCGCAGCGGCGCCGTCACTATCTGCGGGAACATCACCAGCAGCAGCAGCACCGCCATCTGGGCGGCCAGGTACGGAAGCACGGCGCGCACGACCGGCTCGAGCCGCTGGCGCGCAATGCCGCTCACGACATTGAGCACCGTCCCCACGGGTGGCGTGATCAGGCCGATCGCGTTGTTCATCACGAACAACACCCCGAAACACACGGGATCGATGCCGGCCATGCGCACCACCGGCAGCAGCACCGGCGCCAGGATCAGGATGGTGGGCGCGAAGTCGAGCGCCGTGCCAACCACAAACACCAGCACCATGATCGCCAGCATCAGCAACCGGGGGCTGTCCACCAGCGGAGACAGCAGGTCGGCCACCACCATCGGGATGTTGGCCGCAGCGATCAGCCAGGCGCACACCTGGGCCGCCGCCACCAGGAACATCACCACCGCCGACGTCTTGCCCGCCGACAGGATCAGGCCATACAGCCGACCCAGGCTCAATTCCCGGTAGACCACAAACCCGACAAACAGCGCGTAGAACACCGCCACCACCGCGGCTTCGGTCGGGGTGAAGAAGCCGAGCTTGAGCCCACCCACGATGATGACCGGCAGGAACAGGGCCCAGGCACCGGCCAGCGTGGCCGACCAGCGCGCCGACGTGGCGACCCGCTCGCCGCGTGGCATGTCGTCGCGCCCGGCCTGGTAGCGCCAGGTCAACACCAGGGCCAGCGCCATCAGCAGCCCGGGCACGATGCCGGCCACGAACAGGCTGGTGATCGAGATGTTGCCCACGACACCGAGCATCACGAAACCGATGGATGGCGGAATGATGGGCGCAATGATCCCGCCCGAGGCGATCAGGCCGCTGGACCGCGGCACGTCGTAGCCCGCCTTGCGCATCATCGGGATGAGCAGGGCTGCCACGGCCGCCGTGTCGGCAATCGCCGAACCCGACAGCGAAGCCATGACCACGCACGCAAAGATCGCGACGTAGCCCAGGCCACCCTTGAAGTGCCCGACCCAGGCCTCGGCGACACCAACGATGCGCCGCGAGATGCCGCCTGCGTTCATCAGCTCTCCAGCGAGCACGAAAAACGGGATGGCCATCAGCGGGAAGCTGTCAGCACCCGCCAGCATGTTCTGGGCGAGGATCTGCGGATCGAACAGGCCCATGAACAGCATCATCCCGATCGCCGAGACCAGCAGTGCAAAAGGGATCGGCATGCCCAGGGCCATGGCCCCGAGCAGCACCAGCACGAACACCAGGACGATCATGGAGGTGCGACTTTCATTCTTCGAGGTGGGGTGACGAGCCGAAGGCCATCGGCCGTCCGCGGCACAGACGCACCACGTTGCACAGGGCCATCGCTCCGATCGACACGGCGCACAGATACGCCACGCCGTAGACCAGGCTCAGCGGCACGCCGGTGACCAGCCCGATGTTGGCCGCGTTGATGGGATGCTGGCGCACCATGCCCCACAGCAGCACGGCGCAGCACAGCAGCATCAGCAACTGACCCAGTACCAGCGCGGCGCGCGCGGCCTGCGGCGGCAGACGCCGCAGCAGCAGGTCCATTCCGAGGTGGGTCCCTTCGCGGGTGGCCACCACCGCGCCGAGGAAGGTCAGCCAGATGAAACTGAAGCGCGACAGCTCCTCGGACACGTTGATGCCGGTGTTGAACAGGTGCCTGAGCACGACGTTGCCGAACACCATCACGCACATGGCCGCCAGGCACAGCACCATCAGCACCTCCAGGCCCCGGAAGTACCAGCCGATCAGTTTCGACATGACCGCCCCTTCACTCACCGTCGAAGGCGAAGACCTTGCCCGGATTCATGAGGTTGTGCGGATCGATCGCCTGCTTGATCGCGCGCATCACACGCACGGACATCTCGCCGACTTCGTCGCGCAGGAAGCCCTGCTTGTGCAGCCCCACACCATGCTCACCGGTGCAGGTGCCGTCCAGCGCCAGCGCGCGGGCCACCATGCGGGCATTGAGCGATTCAGCCCGCTCGACCTCTTCCGGTCGGGTATCGTCGACCAGCATTTGCACGTGAAAGTTGCCGTCGCCCACATGGCCGACGATCGGTGCGATCAGCCCGCTGGCGCGCAGGTCGGCGGCCGTGGCGTCGACGCACTCGGCCAGGCGCGAGATCGGCACGCACACGTCGGTCACGATGGATCGGCAGCCAGGACGCAGCTGGAGCGCTGCGTAGTACACGTTGTGCCGCGCCTCCCACAGACGGGTGCGTTCCTCAGGGGTGCGGGCCCAGGCAAAGCCGGTGCCCCCCAGTTCCTGTGTCACGCCCTGCACGGTGTCGATCTGCTCCTGCACACCTCGTTCACTGCCATGGAACTCGAAGAACAGATGCGGCTGCAACGGCAGCCCGGCCGCACTGTGGCGGTTCAGTGCCTCCACCGCCACCTCGTCGACGAATTCGCATCGCGCAATGGGTACCCCGAGCTGGATGATCATCGTGACGGCACGCACCGCACTGCCGATGTCGTTGAACGCACACACGGCTGCCATCACCTGTTCCGGCAGCGGGTGCAGCCGCACAGTGGCCTCGACCACCACGCCGAGCGTGCCTTCCGAGCCCACGAACAGACGCGTCAGGTCGTAGCCGGCGGCGCTCTTTCGCGCCCGCCTGGCGGTTTGCGCGAGGCTGCCGTCGGGCATCACCACTGTCAGGTTCACGACGTTCTCGCGCATCGTGCCGTAGCGCACCGCGTTGGTCCCGCTCGCGCGTGTGGCACACATGCCACCGAGGGTCGCATCGGCTCCCGGGTCGACCGGAAAGAACAGTCCGCTGTCGCGCAGGGCAGCATTGAGCGCCTTGCGCGTCACCCCGGGCTGAACGGTGGCGGTCTGGTCTTCGGGGTGGATGGCAACGATGCGGTCCATCTGCTGCAGGTTCAGCGTCAGCCCCCCGTGCGCCGCGAGCGTGTTGCCCTCGAGTGACGAACCGGCGCCATAGGGCACGAGAGGCACCTGATGCCGCGCGCAGAGCCTGACGATGGCCACCACCTCCTCGATGGTTTGCGCAAAGGCCACCGCCTGGGGTGGCATGGTCGGGAAGATGGATTCGTCACGCCCATGCTGCTCGCAGACCGTGCGACTGGCATTCATGCGGCTGCCGAGCACGCTTCGCAGACCCGCGACGAAGGCATCCGGCAGCACAGCCATGCGAGGCACCGTGGCCGTCATTTGGCCCCCGCGCGGTACTTGGCGATCTCGCCCTGGACCAACGCCATGAACTCCGGGCCGATACGTTCGAGGTGAGGCGCAATGGCCGCCGGCACACGGTCACGAATGGCCTGCAGGTCAGCCTCGGAGAACTGCGTGACCTGCATGCCCTTGTCCTTCATGCCCTTGAGTGCACCGGCAGCTTCGGCTGCCGTGGTCGTGCGCTGGAAGGTCGTGGCGTTCCGGGCGGCGGCCGTCATCGCCCGCTGCTCGGCCGGGCTCAGGCTGTCCCAGAACTTGCGTGAGACCGCGAAGATCAACGGCGAATAGACGTGCCCCGACAAGGTCATGTACTTCTGGACCTCGTAGAAACGCTGGGTGTACATCAGGACGACGGGGTTTTCCTGTCCGTCGAAGGCGCGGGTTTCCAGTGCAACGAACAGCTCCGACCACGGCAACGGCGCTGCGTTGGCCCCGATGGCCTTGAAGGCGTCCAGCGTGAGCGGATTGGGCTGGGTGCGCAGCTTCAGGCCCTTGAGGTCTTCCAGCGTATGGATCGGTCGACGCGAGTTGGTGATGTGGCGGAAGCCGTTTTCCCACCAGCCCAGCACATGAATCCCGACGCTGGCCAGCCTGCGGTTGAGGTGCTCACCCACCGGGCCGTCGAACACGGCGTGCGCTTCGGCTTCGGACTTGAAGAGGAAAGGCACGTCCTGGAAGCCGAGTTCCTTGACCTGGCCGAGCATGGCCAGCGCGCTGCCGGTATAGAACTCCTGCACGCCACCCTGAAGCGCCGCCAGCATCTGGGGGTCCGGGCCCAGTGCCTGGTTGGCGATCACCGAGATCTTCATCTTGCCGTCGCTGGCCTTTTCCATTTCGGCTGCAAAGCGCCGGGCCGCCTGGCCGGCCGGATGGCTGTCGGCCATGCCGTGGCCGAAACGGGCCGTGCGCGCCTTGAAGTCCTGCGCCATGGCCGCAGGTGCGACAAAGGCGGCGATCGTGGCCGTGGCGCCGAGCGCGATCACGGCGGTGGTCAGTGCGCTCCAGGCGGCACGAAGGCTTGGGGTCGTCATGGTGGTCTCCTCGGGTGGTTGTGGTGTCGGGGTGGGAGTGGTTCAGGCGGCGGCGACAGGCGCCTCCTGTGCCACCACGCGGTTGCGCAACAGGCCGATGCCTTCGATCTCCACTTCACAGGTATCGCCCGGACGCATGTAGAGCCTGGGCTCCCTGGCATGGCCGATGCCGGCCGGCGTGCCGGCCACGATCAGGTCACCGGCTTCCAGCGTGATCGCCTGGCTGATCGTCACGATCAGGGTGGCCACGTCAAACACCATGTCGCGGGTGTTGGCCGACTGCACGACCTGGCCGTTCAGACGGGTCTCGAGCTGCAGGCCCCGGGCGCCAGGCGGCAACTCGTCGGCCGTCACGAGAAAGGGGCCGAAGGCGCCGGTGGCATCGAAGTTCTTGCCCATCGTCCACTGGGGCGTCTTGAACTGGTATTCGCGCACGCTGCCATCGTTGAAAACCGAGTAGCCCAGCACATGGTCCAGCGCATCGGCCGAGGCGATGTGCCGCCCGCCCCGCCCGATCACGGCCACCAGTTCGCCTTCGTAGTCCAGCGTGTCCGACAGGCCGGAGTGCAGCAGCGGTGCCTCGTGCGCCGTGAGACTGGTGCCGAATCGGGTGAACAGGGTCGGGTAGTCCGGCTGCTCGAAGCCGCTTTCGCTGGTGTGGTCCCGGTAGTTCAGGCCGACACACAGGATCTTGCCCGGGCGAGCGACCGGCGCGAGAAACCGGACTTCGCTCAGCGTGATCGCGGGCTGCTCCAGCATGCGTGCCGCAGCGGTGTCCAGCGCCGGGCGGCCCTGGCGGATCCAGTCATCCAGCCCGCCCGGCCACGCCGGGTCGCCGGATGCACATCCGTGCCATTGACCGCTGGACGGGTGGAGGACGGCCCAGCCTTCATGGGCCCCGCGGGTGTAACGAAGCAGCTTCATCCGGCATTCCTTGTGTTGTTCAGGCTGGAACGGACTCTAGCAGCAACGATGTATTCGTCAACTAATAATATATTCTTAGGAGATCGGTACATTCCCTCATAAAATCGCCGCATGGCCAACCTGCCCCCCAAGACCACCCAGTCCCAGTCCGCCTATCTGCGCATCCGCGCCGACATCCAGGAGGGGCGGCTGCTGCCCGGCGCCAAGCTGAACATCAAGGCCCTGGAAGACCAGCACGACGTGAGCCTCGGCGCCATCCGGGAGGCCTTGTCCAGGCTCGCGGCAGAGGGCATGGTGATGGCGGAAGCCCATCGCGGTTATCACGTCAGCCCGGTCAGCAGCGAGGAACTGCTGGACCTCACGCGAACGCGCGTCGAGATCGAGGGCCTGTGCCTGGCCAAGGCCATGCGGCACGGTGACCTGGAATGGGAGTCGCGGATCGTTGCCGCGGCGCATCGGATGGAGCGCCTGCAGGGCACCCCGTCAACGAAGGAGGCGCGCAAGACGCCGGCCTGGAACCAGGCCCATGGCGAGTTTCACGAGGCGCTGGTGAGTGCGTGCCCGGGCGAGTGGCTGTTGCGGATGCGCCGCCTGCTGTACGCACAGAGCGAGCGCTACCGGCTGCTGTCGGTGCCACTGGACACCGACCACCACCGCGACGTGCAGCAAGAGCATCGACAGCTGATGCAGGCCGTGCTCGCCCGCGATGAGGCCGCAGCGCTGCAAGCCATCGAGACGCACTTTTTCGCCACGGTAGAGATCATCCTGCGATCACCGTTGCTGCAGGCACCGGATCACCCGGGGCTGGCAACACCCGCCCTGCGGGCCGGATGAGCACGGTGCCGCCCCCACCCGCAAGCTGCGGCAGCGAAGGGTCAGATCACAGGGGAAGATGGTGCCGGCTATCGGATTCGAACTGATGACCTACCGCTTACAAGGCGGTTGCTCTACCAACTGAGCTAAGCCGGCATGGCTTGAGAGGCTGCGTCGAGCCTCCACACAAGGTAGACCCGGATTCTAAGCGAGCCCCGCCGCGCGCTGCGCAAGGGGCCCGCCGGGCGCATCACTTGACGCGCTTGAGCGAAGGCCGCGGGGCACCAGGCGGTGGCGGCTCGGGCGAAGGTTCGTCACCCTCCGCGGCGTCGGCAGGGGCCGAGGCGACGGGGGCCAGCTTCAGCGACGCAGTGGCGGGTGCTGCAGCGGCCGCACTGTCATCCCCCTCGTCGGACGCCCCTGGTGCGTCGGCCCCGCCCAGATGGGCGTGCGCCGGCACCGGAAACGCCATGCCCTGCCCGTTCTCGCGGGCATAGATTGCGATCACGTGGTCCAGCGGCACCACGATGTCGCGGGCCACCCCGCCAAAACGGGCGCGGAACTCGATGTAGTCGTTGCCGAGCTTCAGGCCGCTGGTCGCGTCGAAGCTGACGTTCAGCACGATCTCGTTGTTCTTCACGTACTCCATCGGCACCTGCACGCCACGGCTCACATAGACCGCGATGTACGGCGTGTATCCGTTGTCGGTGCACCAGTCGTGCAGGGCGCGCACGAGATAGGGCCGGGTGGACGTTCCCTGGGTTGCGTCGCCGGAATCGACTTCACTCATGACGATCTTTCACGGTGGTCGGTGCCACCTCGGTGCCAGCATCGCCAGCCCCCGGCGCGCCGCTGCACCCCGCCTTGCGGCAACGGGGCGCACCGGCGGTGCGGGGGTGGTTCATCACTTGCGCATCACCTTTTCAGACGGCGTCAGCGCCTCGATGTAGGCCGGACGCGAGAAGATGCGCTCGGCGTACTTGAGCAGCGGCGCCGCATTCTTGGACAGTTCGATGCCGTAGTAGTCGAGGCGCCACAGCAGCGGCGCGATCGCCACGTCGAGCATCGAGAAGTCCTCGCCCAGCATGTACTTGTTCTTCAGGAAGATCGGTGCAAGCTGGGTCAGGCGATCGCGGATCTGCGCACGCGCCTTTTCAAGCTGCTTGTCGTTCGGCTTGATGCCGCGCGACTCGAGCACGTTCACATGAGAGAACAGCTCCTTCTCGAAATTGAGCAGGAACAGCCGCACACGGGCTCGCGCCACCGGGTCGCCCGGCATCAGCTGCGGATGAGGGAAGCGCTCGTCGATGTACTCGTTGATGATGTTCGACTCGTACAGGATGAGGTCGCGCTCAACGAGGATCGGCACCTCGTTGTACGGGTTCATCAGTGCGATGTCCTCGGGCTTGGCAAAGAGGTCCACGTCGCGGATCTCGAAGTCCATGCCCTTCTCGAACAGGACAAAACGGCAGCGGTGGGAATACGGACAGGTGGTCCCGGAGTAAAGCACCATCATGGTGGTGTGCTCCTTGGTCAGCGAAGTTACACAGAAAACACAAACGGAGTGGGCGCCCGAAGGCGGTACCCCACTCCGAACGATGCAACGCGCCGGGCCAGGGGGCCCGGCACGCTGCCGGTCCTTACTTCACGTCCTTCCAGAACGCGGCGTTCAGGCGCCAGGCGATCACGGTGAAGAAGCCCAGGAAGATCAGCACCCACACGCCCAGGCGCACGCGCTGATTCTGGGCTGGTTCACCCATCCACTGCAGATAGGCCACGAGATCCGCCACGGCCGCGTCGTACTGCTGGGGCGTCATCGAACCCTGGGAAACCTGCTCGAAACCGGCAAACTTGTGGACCGTCTTGCTCGGATCGTGCGGGTCTTTCTCGTCGACGAACTTCGCAACGCGCTGGCCCTGAAGCTCCCACAGGGCATGGGGCATGCCCACACTCGGGAAGGCCAGGTTGTTCCAGCCGGTGGCCTTGGTGTCGTCGCGGTAGTAGGTGCGCAGGTAGGTGTAGAGATAGTCGGCACCGCTGCCCTGCCCTGCGGCGGAACGCGAACGCGCGATCACCGTCAGGTCAGGCGGCGTGGCGCCGAACCATTCCTTGGCTTCCTTGGCACTGAGGGCCACCTGCATGGTTTCGCCGACCTTGTCGGTGGCGAACATGAGGTTGTCCTTGATCTGCGCTTCGGTCAGGCCGATGTCGCGCAGGCGGTTGTAGCGCATGAAGGCCGCAGCGTGGCAGTTCAGGCAGTAGTTGGCGAACAGCTTGGCGCCGTTCTGCAGCGCTGCCATGTCGGTCACCCGCTCTTTGGGGAACTTGTCCCAGGCAATGCCGCCGCCGGCGGCATGGGCAACCGGTGCGCCAGCCCACATTGCCAGCGAAGCCACGAAGGAGAGGATCAGTTTTTTCATTCTGCTTGGCTCCGACAGTCTCAGTGGGCGGAGAAGGTCACGCGCTCGGGCACCGGCTTGAACTCGCCGATGCGGCTCCACCACGGCATCAGCAGGAAGAAGCCGAAGTAGAACAGCGTGCCGACCTGCGACACCAGCGTCCCGATGTCGGACGGCGGCTGGATGCCCAGATAGCCGAGGATGACGAAGTAGATGACGAACACGCCATACAGATAGGTGTGCCAGGTCGGGCGATAGCGGATCGACTTGACCGGGCTGTGGTCCAGCCAGGGCAGGAAGAACAGGATCACCACGGCACCGCCCATCACGACCACGCCCCAGAACTTGGCGTCGAAGGTCTTCAGCAGCGCGATGGCCACGGCCGCACCGACGATCATCGCGATCTTGCCGATGCCGCCGAAGTTGCCCTTGAGCACGCCCAGCAGTGCACCCAGGCCCACCACCACGCACAGCACGGTGACCATCGGGTCGGTGGTCGCACGCAGCATGGAGTAGTACGGCGTGAAGTACCACACCGGCGCGATGTGCGCAGGCGTCTTCAGCGGGTCAGCCGGGATGAAGTTGTTGTACTCGAGGAAGTAGCCGCCGAACTCGGGTGCAAAGAACACCACCGCGGTGAACGCCATCAGGAAGACGCTCAGGCCGAAGATGTCGTGCACGGTGTAGTACGGGTGGAAGGGAATGCCGTCCAGCGGGCGCCCGTTGGCGTCCTTCTTGGCCTTGATCTCGACACCGTCAGGGTTGTTGGAACCCACTTCGTGCAGCGCGATGATGTGCGCTACCACCAGGCCCAGCAGCACCAGCGGGATCGCGATCACGTGGAAGCTGAAGAAGCGGTTCAGCGTGGCGTCGCTCACGACGTAGTCGCCGCGGATCAGCAGCGCCAGGTCAGGGCCGACAAACGGCACGGCGGCGAACAGGTTCACGATCACCTGGGCGCCCCAGTAGGACATCTGGCCCCAGGGAAGCAGGTAACCGAAGAAGGCTTCGGCCATCAGGCACAGGAAGATCGCGCAGCCGAAGATCCACACCAGTTCACGCGGCTTGCGGTACGAACCGTAGAGCAGCCCGCGGAACATGTGCAGGTAGACGACGACAAAAAACGCCGAAGCGCCGGTGGAGTGCATGTAGCGCACCAGCCAGCCCCAGGGCACGTCGCGCATGATGTACTCGACCGA
>CAMLSD010000061.1 GCA_946482595.1 uncultured Comamonadaceae bacterium | reverse complement strand
CCACGGTGCCCAGCGTGATCGCGATGATTTCGGCCGACAGGATGAAGTCGGTGCGAACCGCTCCCTTGATCTTCTCTTTTTCGAAGGCCACCAGGTCGACCTGCTCGTCGGCGACGGCCTTGACCAGTTCGACGTGATGAGCGTCGTCCTCGGCCTTGCTGTGCAGGAACTTGTGCGCGAGCTTCTCGCAGCCCTCGTAGCACAGGAAAACACCGCCCGCGATCAGCAGCGGCGTGACAGCCCAGGGCGCAAACGCACTGATGGCCAGTGCGGCCGGCACCAGGATGAGCTTGTTGACCGTCGACCCCTTGGCCACGGCCCAGACCACTGGCAGTTCCCGGTCGGCGCGCACGCCAGCCACCTGCTGGGCATTGAGTGCCAGGTCATCGCCCAGCACCCCGGCCGTCTTCTTGGCGGCCACTTTGGTGAGTACCGCCACGTCGTCCAGGATCGTGGCGATGTCGTCGATGAGTGCAAGGAGGCTGCTTCCGGCCATGAACGTGTCCTGAGAGTTGGTCTGGTGGACACGAGCAAGCCGCATGCCCTGCCCGTGCCGAGGCGCGATGGTAGCGGCTGAGGCTGACAAGCGCCCCATCGCCGCGGGTCTTCCCCCTAGGGTTGGGGAGTCGTGTCGCGGTCCTGGGGATGGGAGGCACCGCCTGCGTCGCCTATCCATGAGGAACGACATGCCGCCGGCATGCCACCACCTTGCCGAAAGGGACCCCCATGGCCGGATCGACTTACAACGACAGCCCGCATCTGCATCCCCTGATCCAGCCGGTGCGCGACCGATTCTTTCACTACCAGTGGTCGATGTTCCCCCACCAGTTTCGCGGCTACTACCATGACCTGCCGGTGGGGCTGCCCGGCAACCGGTCGACCACGGTCTCGGTCTACAAGTACCAGGCCGGCTGGGCCAGTGAACCGGCAGGACAGCAGTACCTGCTGACCAAGCGCATCCGCAAGCACCATGGCGCGGGGATCTCGCCGATCCTGGAGTCGTGGCTTTCCACCTCGCGGCCGACGGCCGTGTTTGCCGGCCATGGCCTGCCCGAGGAGATCTCGCTGGTGTGCACGCTGGCGGTGAACTGCGGCTTCAAGACCGAGGACGAGCTGCGCGCCTGGGTGCTGAAGTACATCGGCATCGACTGCAACGGTTTCGTCAATGCCTACTACATGGCCATCGGCACCTTCTCCCGCGTGCTGCACAGCCACCCGTCCTACCTGAGCCATGCCAAGCCGGCCCGCTCGGTCTCGGAGATCACCTATGACAGTTGCATGCTCTGGGCCTCGCGCAAGGACAGGGGCAACAAGCCGGACGAGTTCAAGGTGGTGCAGAACCCCAGCGACAGTGCGCACATCGCGGTGGTCGACGGCTGGTACGAATACGGCAAGAGCCTCCTGGTGACCGAACGCGGCGGGACGAAACGATTCAAGGACCCACCGGGCATCCACTACAGCATCTACGACATCCTGAGTGCACCACCGGCCGGCTGCACCGACCTTCAGGCGGGCTGGAAGGTGAAGTCGCGTGACCGAAAGACATCGGACACCGTGGTGATCACACGCGAGATGGGCAGCCGATGACGGCGCCCGCCAGGTTCAGGCGCGCACGTCGAGCAGGTTGCCAAGCACGCGCTGGTCGGACTGCAGCACCAGCAGGTTGGCCTTGAATGCGTAGCTGGCCACACGCTGCTGCACGAGGTCGGCCACCGGGGCGCCGCCGTCGGGCTGGACCTGATCGTCCTGCGTGACCCGCGCCACCACACCCCCGGCCGCCTGGGTCTCGGGCACCACCTGCTGGCGCCGGAAGTCCGGCGTGTGCTGGTTGGCGATGTTGTGCGCACCGACGCCCAGCGTGGTCAACGCGGCGGACATGCCGGTTCGGGCGATGGCGGAGGCAGAGTTCATGGCACGAGCTTTCCGGCCCTGAGCTTAACGGCCCGCACGGTGAATGGCGCGCGCGTTGCCGCCACACGCCCGCCCGCACCGTGACGTAAGCCACACCGCGTCAGCGATCCTGCGGCGCGATGCTGCCCACCCTGGCCCTGAGCTCGGCATGGGCGGTGGCATCGACCGGCCGATGCCGGACCTCGGTGCTGGCCGGGTACTTCGCAAGGCAGTTGCCACCCTTGCGGTCCTGGGCCGGCCGCACCGGCCGCGGGGTGAATCCCCCGCCACAGTTCGGGCACACATTGCCCAGCACCCGGTCGACACAGTCGGCGCAGAAGGTGCATTCGAAGCTGCAGATGCGGGCGTCCAGGCTGTCGGGCAGCAGGCCTCGGTTGCAGTGTTCGCAGGTCGGTCGAAGTTGCAGCATGGTGTAGTCCTGATGCGATTCACGCTGCAGCGACTCGGCCCGGGTCGCTGCCGGTGGCCAGCTCGAAGCCCTCGTCGAGCCAGCCGGTGATTCCCCCGATCATCAGCTTGACCGGCCGGCCCAGCCGCGCCAGGCGAATGGCACCACGGTGGCCGCCGTTGCAGTGAGGCCCGGCGCAGTAGGTCACGAACACGGTGTCCGCCGGATAGTGCGCCAGCTTGGACTCGACCAGCTTGCCGTGCGGGATGTTCACCGCACCCGGCACATGGCCGCGTGCATAAAGCTCCGGGCTGCGCACGTCGACCAGCACGAAGTCGGCCTGGCCACGGCTGAGGGTGTCATGGACATCCCAGCAGTCGGTCTCGAAGCTCAGTGCGGACTCGAAGTGGGACAGCGCCGCGGCAGAATCGGCGGCGGGGACGGCGGTCACGGCAGATGGCATGGGATCTCCTGGAGCGTTGCGGATGGGGCAGACGGCGGTCTGTCCTGCTGAGCTCGATTGTGAGCAAGTCCAGGCCCCGCGCACAGCGGCGCAAATGTCGAGTTGCAGTAACATCGCGCCATGCTGAACCATCGAGTCGTCGCCCTCGCCTACGACCGGCTGTGCACCTTCGAATTCGGTTGCGTGGTGGAGCTGTTTGCGCTCGACCGAAGCGACCTCGGAGTGCCCTGGTACCGCTTCGACGTGTGCGCCGTCGAACGCGGCCCGCTGCGGGCGATGGGTGGGGTGCTGGTGCAGGCGCCTTACACGCTGAGCCTGCTCGACCGCGCCGACACCATCGTGATCCCAGGCTGGCGCGATGCCGACGAACCGCCCCCCGAGCCGTTGCTGAACAAGTTGCGTGCCGCCCACGCGCGCGGGGCTCGCCTGTGCACAGTCTGCTCGGGCGTGTTCGTGCTGGCCGCCGCCGGGATCATGGACGGCAAGGCCGCCACCACCCACTGGCGCTATGCCGACAAGCTCGCGCGCCGCTACCCTGCCATCCGGGTGCAGGCCAATGCGCTCTATGTGGACGAAGGCCAGATCCTGACATCGGCAGGCTCAGCGGCCGGGCTGGACATGCTGCTGCACCTGGTGCGCCGGGACCACGGCGCGCGGGTGGCCAACCAGGTGGCCCAACGGCTGGTGATCTCGCCGCATCGCGATGGCGGGCAGGCGCAATTCGTGCCGCGGCCGCTGCCGGCCGACGAGCGCGGGCGGCTGGCCCGCCTGATGGACTGGGCACGCACCCATGCCCACCTGCCCCACACGGTGCAGTCGCTGGCCGAGCAGGCTGCGATGAGCCCGCGCACGCTGCAGCGGCAGTTCCAGCAGGCCACCGGCCTGGGGCCGGTGGAGTGGCTGATCCGCGAGCGGGTGGGCCTGGCGCGCGAGATGCTCGAATCGCGCCACGCCGGCCTGGAAGATGTGGCGCAGCGCAGCGGCTTCGGGTCGATGGAGTCTTTCCGACGGCACTTCCGGCGTATCGCGGGCACCAGCCCGAGTGCCTACCAACGACAATTTGCCGGGCCCGGTGCCCCGGGAGCACCATGACCTCCTGCCTGCAGGCCGAGCGCCCCATCGTGCGCGAGGACGAGATCGAGATCCATGCCATCCGGGCGCAAGGCGCTGGCGGCCAGAACGTCAACAAGGTGTCCAACGCGGTGCACCTGCGCTTCGACGTGCGGGCCTCCTCGCTGCCCGAGGACGTGAAGGAGCGTCTGCTTGCACTGCATGACCACCGCATTTCGCGCGACGGCGTGATCGTCATCAAGGCCCAGCAGCACCGCAGCCTCGAGAAGAACCGCGAGGACGCGATCGAGCGCCTGGCCGGGCTGGTCGATCAGGCCGCCACCGTGCCCGAGGTGCGCCGCCCCACACGACCCACGCGCAGCGCGCGTCGCAAGCGCGTCGAGGCCAAGGTGCGCCGCGGGCTGGTCAAGTCGTTGCGGGCGCGGGTGACGGAGTAGCCGCCAGCCAGGTCAGGTAGACGCGCAGGTCGAACTCGAGCTGGTGATAGCGCGGCTCCATGTGCTGGCACAGCTGATAGAACGCCTTGTCGTGCTCGCGCTCGCGCAGGTGGGCCAGTTCGTGCACGACGATCATGCGCAGGAAGTCGGCCGGCGCCTGGCGGAACAGGCTGGCCACACGGATCTCGCGCTTGGCCTTCAGGCGCCCGCCCTGCACACGCGAGATCGCCGTGTGCGTGCCCAGCGCATGCTGGATGACCTTCAGCTTGTTGTCGTAGGCCACCTTGCTCAGCGGCTCGGCATTGCGCATGAACTGCTGCTTCAGAGCCATGACGTAGTCATACAGGGCCCGGTCGGTGCGTACCTCGTGCGTTTCGGGATACCGCTGGGTCAGGTACTCGCCGAGCTGGCCTTGCGCCTGCATCTGGCGCACCTGTTCGATCAGGTGGGCCGGATACCCCGTGAGGTATTTCATGGGCGAGCTGGGGGTCATGGTCATGCGTGGCGGAGTCCAGGGCCGTGATGGTCTCACGTTCGGTGCGCGGGGCGCTGGCCGGTGGCACACTGCCGGGCATCATGACCGACATCGATCCGAGGCAGTTCAGCGCGGCAGCCGAGCGCAATCGCGAGCCCATCCTGCAGTCCCTGACCCGCCTGCTGCCCGCCAGCGGCCATGCGCTCGAGATCGCCAGCGGCACCGGTCAGCATGTGGTGCACCTTGCAGCCGGCCTGCCCGGCTGGACCTGGCAGCCGTCCGACCCCGAGCCCGTGGCGCGCGAGTCGATCCGGGGCTGGACGGCATCGGCACAAGTCGCCAACGTGCGCCCGCCCATCGCGCTGGACGTGCATGCGCCGGCATGGCCGGGCGTGGACGAGGTCGACCTCGTCTATTGCGCCAACATGATCCATATCGCGCCGTGGTCGGCCTGCGAGGCCCTGATGGCGGGCACGGCGCGCCACCTGCGCCCGGGCGGACTGCTCGTGACCTATGGCCCTTACCAGGTGGAAGGTGAGGTCACCGCGCCCAGCAATCTGGCGTTCGATGCGGATCTGCGCGCGCGCAACCCGGCCTGGGGCCTGAGGTGGCTGCACGATGTGGTGGACGTCGCGCGTGGCCACGGTCTGGACTTCCAGCAACGCCTGAGCCTGCCGGCCAACAACCTGCTGCTGGTGTTCCGGCGGACGGCCGAACGATGAGCACCGGGCCGGATCCTGCACCCAGTGCAGCGCCCGGCCATGCCGTGCGCGTCGAGCCCGCGGGCTGGACCTTCCAGGTGCAGCCCGGACAGTCCGTGCTGGCCGCCGCGCTGGCCCAGGGTGTGAGGCTGCCCAGCTCGTGTCGCAACGGCACCTGCCGTGCCTGCCTGTGCCAGCTTCGCACGGGGCAGATCGCCTGGCTCATCGAGTGGCCCGGGCTCAGCCGGGAGGAAAAGGCCGAAGGCTGCATCCTGCCGTGTGTGGCCACCGCACTCACGCCGCTGGTGATCGCATTGCCCTCGTCCGCGGGGCGCTGAGGCCCCGGGCCCTGCGGCCGGGTCAGCCCAGGCTGCGTTGCAGGCGGATCTCTTCGAGCCGCACGCCACCGACTTCGGTGGTCTTGGCCGAGGCCATTTCGCGCTTGAAACCGGCCAGCTCAAAAAATCGCATCGCGCGTTCGTTGCGCAGGTGCGCCCACAGCGTCACCTTGGTGCAACCCTCTTCTTCGAGCCCGTCGCGGGCGGCGTCCCACAGTGCGAGGCCGGCGCCCGTGGACCAGGCTCCTGGCGCAACGTACATCGCCCAGATCTCGCCGGTGGTCGACGGCGTGCCCTTGTCGCGGGAACGGTCGAAGCCGACAAACCCGACCACCTTGGAGCCGTCGGTGACCACATGCACCTGGGGCTCGTAGTTCTCGATGGCTTCACGCCAGTAGGACTGCCGCTTCTCGACCGACAGTGCGTCCAGGTGGGCTGCGGGCAACAAGCCCTGGTAGGCCGCCTGCCAGGCAGACACATGGATCTCTGCGATGGCCTTGGCATCACGGACGCTGGCGGGACGGACCTGATAACGGGAAGTGACGGGAGACATGGGCAGGAACTCGAAGCTCAGGAAAATTCTGGAGGGCGAGATTGTCGTCGCATATGGGGACAAGTCCGCCGAAGATGCCCATTGAATTTTGCGAAGTGTGGAGATGAGGCCACCGGGAGAGGGCCTGCGGCCCGTGCACGAGCCGGTCCTCAGGCCTGCAGCGCGTCATGCAGCGCGATGAACTCCTGGGTCAGCTTGTGGCGTGCGTCCAGGTGCACCATGGGCAGGGCGCGTTCATGCGACTCCTTGATCCGCACCGAGGCGCTCAGGTAGGGCTGCAGCACCGGCAGCCCTTCGTCGATCAGCTCCTGCACCGTGCGCTGCGGCAGGTTGGCGCGCGGCTGGAACTGGTTGACCACGATGCCGCCGATCTGCAGTTCGGGGTTGTGGTCCGCCTGGATCTCCTGCACGTTCTCGAGCAGCGAGTACAGCGCGCGGCGCGAGAAGTCGTCGCAATCGAAGGGGATGAGGCAGGTCTGGGCGGCGATGAGCGCCGAACGCGTGTAGAAGTTGAGCGCGGGCGGCGTGTCGATGTAGATGCGGTCGTAGTCATCGGCCAGCTCGGCCAGGGCATCGCGCAGCTTGTAGATCTTGTAGCGGGACTCCAGCTTGCCGTGCAGCTCTTCGAGTGACGGGTGCGAGGGCATCAGGTGCAGACCCTCCCAGGGAGTTTCGACCACAAACTCGCCCGTTCCCTTGGCGCGCAGCGTGAACTTCAGCGTCTGCTCGAAGAACTCGGCCAGGTGGGTGTCCAGCGCTTCGACGGACTCCCCCAGCAGGTAGCGGCTTGAATTGCCCTGTGGATCGAGGTCGACCACCAGCGTGCGCAGGCCCTGGTGGGCGCTGATGGCCGCCAGGTTGCAGGTGATGGTGGACTTGCCCACCCCACCCTTCTGGTTGAACACGACGTGGCGCATGAACTTCTCCCGCGGTGGTGCCTTGCCGGTGCTCACGGGCCCCATGCCCGTCTTGTGCTTTGGTCCGGCCTATGTATTGTGCACCGCAACATCGCTGGCACGATGCCTGGGTTCCTCGGGCCGCGCGGGCTGGCTCGTCGGGTTGCCCTCCTCGTCATCGTCCTCGCCCAGGAAACCACCGCTCTGATGGGCCCACAGGCGCGCATACAGCCCGCCCTGGGCCAGCAGGCTGCGATGGTCGCCCTGCTCGACGATCCGGCCGCGGTCCAGCACGATGAGCCGGTCCATGGCGGCGATCGTGGACAGTCGGTGAGCGATGGCCACCACCGTCTTGCCTTCCATCAGCCGGTACAGGCTGCCCTGGATGGCCGCCTCGACCTCGGAGTCCAGTGCGCTGGTCGCCTCGTCGAGCAGCAGGATCGGTGCGTCCTTGAGCATCACGCGCGCGATCGCGATGCGCTGGCGCTGGCCACCGGAAAGCTTCACGCCGCGTTCGCCGACGTGAGCGTCATAACCGGTGCGCCCTTTCGGGTCGGTGAGGGCCTGGATGAAGTCATGCGCCTCGGCCCGCCGTGCCGCCGCCACCATGTCATCGTCGCCGGCGTCGGGCCGGCCGTACAGGATGTTGTCGCGCACCGAACGGTGCAGCAGCGAGGTGTCCTGCGTGACCATGCCCACGCTGGCGCGCAGGCTGTCCTGGGTGACATGGGCGATGTCCTGCCCGTCGATCAGCACGCGCCCCTGCTGCACGTCATAAAAGCGCAGCAGCAAGTTCACGATGGTCGATTTTCCGGCACCGGAGCGCCCCACCAGCCCGATCTTTTCACCGGGGCGGATGTGCAGGTCCAGATCCTGGATCACCGGGGTCTTGCCGCCATAGGCAAAACTCACCCCCTCGAACCGGATCTCGCCACGGGGCACGCGCAAGGGCACGGCGTCGGGCCGGTCGACCACCGCCTGGGCCCGCGACAGCGTGTTGATGCCGTCCTGCACCGTGCCCATGTGCTCGAACAGGGCGGCCATCTCCCACATGATCCAGTGCGAGATGCCGTTCAGCCGCAGCGCCATGGCGGTCGCAGCCGCCACCGCCCCCACGCCCACGTCGCCCTGCATCCACAGCCACAGGGTCACCCCCGCGGTGCTGGCGATCAGCAGCATGCTCAGCGTGTGGTTGACGACCTCGAAGCCGCTGACCAGGCGCATCTGTGCATAGGCGGTCTGGATGAACTCCTGCATCGCCGAGCGGGCATAACCAGCCTCCCGCTGGGCATGGGAAAAGAGCTTGACCGTGGCGATGTTGGTGTAGGCATCGGTGATGCGCCCGGTCATCAGCGAGCGTGCATCGGCCTGCTCGCGGGCGACCTGGCCCAGGCGGGGCACGAAGTAGCGCATCGCGCCCACGTACAGCGTCAGCCAGCCCAGGAAGGGCAGCAGCAGCCACAGGTCGAAGGAGCCGACCACGGCGACCATGGTGACGAAGTAGATGACCACAAAGACCAGGATGTCGGCCACGATCATCCAGGTGTCGCGCACGGCCAGTGCGGTCTGCATGACCTTGGTGGCCACCCGACCGGCAAACTCGTCCTGGTAGAAGCTCATGCTCTGGTCGAGCATCAGCCGATGGAAGTTCCAGCGCAGCAGCATCGGAAAGTTCGCCGCCAGCGCCTGGCGTCGCAGCAGGGTCTGCAACGCGATGACAAGCGGGCTGGCCAGCAGCACGGCCGCCAGCACGAGCAACTGGCTGCGCTCCTCCTGCCACAGGCGCGTGGGCTCGACCCGGCCGAGCCAGTCGACGATGCTGCCCAGCATGCTGAACAGCAGGGCCTCGAAGGCCCCGATGATCGCCGTGAGCAGCGTCATGCCCAGGATGTAGACGCGCAGCCCGCGCGTGCAATGCCACAGGAAGGCGACAAACCCCTTGGGCGGTGGTTCAGGGACGGCATCCGGGTAGGGATGCACCAGACGTTCAAACGCTCGGATCACGCATTGGCTCCACGGCAGGCGTGTGGTGCGTCGTGGCATGGCGGTCCGGGTGGGACCGGGTCGCGGCGATCGGGACGGGTCTGTCCCGCGGTCGCATCACGCCCTCAGGGCGCTCACATCGCGCACACACAGGACCCGGCATTCTCGTACAGCCGGGGCCGGGCCGTGTCGCCCGGCCGCAAGTCCCTGCGCGCGCCCTGCCCCTACAGCGGGATCTGCGTCGTGGACAACACCTGCTTGAGCACCATGAACGACCGGATCTGCCGCACGCCGGGCAGGTAGAGCAACTGCTCGGCATGCAGCCGGTTGTAGCTCTCGCCATCGCGCGTGCGCACCATCAGGAAGTAGTCGAACTCGCCGGTCACCACGTGGCACTCCATGCACCCGGTGATGGACTGCACCGCCTTCTCGAAGGCTGCAAACGAGTCGGGGGTGGACCGGTCGAGCACCACACCGATCAGCACCAGCGTACCGGCCTCGAGCCGGACTGGGTCCAGCAGGGCCACCGTCTGGCGAATGAACCCGGCCGAGCGCAGGCGCTCCACGCGCCGCAGGCAGGCCGCCGGACTCAGGTGCACCCGCTCGGCCAGGGCCACGTTGGACACCGAGGCGTCGCGCTGCAGGTGGCGCAGCAGGCTGCGGTCAATGCGGTCGAGCGCGGGGGGCTCCGGCCCGGTTCTCGTGTCGCTGCTGATTTTGACTTTTGTTGCGCACATGCCCTCTTTCTCACAATCATTAATCGACTTGGCGACATTTCGATCCGCTTGAGTTTGTCAATCGACTCAATATCGCAACCCCATTGCTTCACGACACTTCTAGCATCGAGTCCTTCCCTGCACAACCCGTGGAGCGCACATGAACCTGAAGAAATTCCCTCGCCAGGCACTGACCTTCGGCCCGACCCCGATCCAGCCGCTCGCGCGCCTGAGTGCCCATCTGGGCGGCAAGGTGCACCTGTATGCCAAGCGCGAGGACTGCAACAGCGGCCTGGCCTTTGGTGGCAACAAGACGCGCAAGCTCGAATACCTGATTCCCGACGCACTGAGCCAGGGGTGTGACACGCTGGTCACCATCGGGGGTATCCAGTCGAACCACACCCGGCAGGTGGCTGCTGTCGCGGCCCACCTGGGCATGAAGTGCGTGACGGTGCAGGAGAACTGGGTGAACTGGTACGACGGCAGCTATGACCGTGTCGGCAACATCCAGATGTCGCGCATCCTGGGCGCCGACGTGCGGCTGGTCGACGCCGGCTTCGGCATCGAATTCAAGGAAAGCTGGGAGCAGGCGCTCGACGACGTGCGCCGCGCGGGCGGCAAGCCCTACGCCATCCCGGCCGGCGCGTCCGATCATCCGCTGGGTGGTCTCGGTTTTGTCGGTTTCGCCGAGGAAGTGCGTGCGCAGGAGGCCGAGCTGGGCTTTCGATTCGACTACATCGTCGTGTGTTCGGTCACCGGCAGCACCCAGGCGGGCATGGTGGTGGGTTTTGCCGCCGACGGCCGTGCCGACCGTGTGGTGGGCATCGATGCCTCGGCCAAGCCGGCCCAGACGCGCGAGCAGATCCTGCGCATTGCGCGCCACACCGCCGAGGCGGTGGAGCTCGGGCGCCCCATCACCGAAGCCGATGTGGTGCTGGACGAACGATATGCCTATCCTGAATATGGTCTGCCGTCGGCCGAAACGCTCGACGCCATCCGCCTGTGCGCGCGGACCGAGGGCATGCTCACCGACCCGGTCTACGAAGGCAAGTCGATGCAGGGCATGATCGACATGGTGCGCCGGGGCGAGTTCCCCCAGGGGTCGCGCGTGCTGTATGCCCACCTGGGCGGCGTGCCGGCGCTCAACGGCTACAGCTGGCTGTTCCGAAACGGCTGAGCCCACAGGGCTTTCGCGCAGGCTCTACCATGCGCGGATGAACCTGATCTACGTTGCCGATCCGATGTGTTCATGGTGCTACGGCTTCGCCCGGCCCATGGACACCTTGCTCGCCGATCCGCGCGAAGCCGCGCCGCTGCATCTGGCCCTGGTGATGGGCGGCTTGCGCCCCTACACCACCGAGCCGATGGCGCCTGAGCGCATCGACGAGATCCTCGGTCACTGGCAGCACGTCACCGAGGCCAGCGGCCAGCCGTTCGACACCAGCGCCGCGATCGCGATGCGCCAGCCGGGATTCATCTACGACACCGAACCCGCCAGTCGCGCCACGGTCACCGTGCGCAGTCTGGCGCCGCGGCTGGTGTGGCGCTACTTCAAGGCCGTGCAGCACGCCTGGTATGCGCAGGGCCGTGACGTCACGCGCGCCGAGGTCCTGGCCGACCTGGCCGAGCCGCTGGGCATGCCGCGCGCGACCTTCGCCACCGCCTTTGCCTCCGATGCCATGCGCGAAGCGACGTCCAATGACTTCGCCCAGGCCCAGGCCTGGGGCATCCGCGGCTTCCCCGCCGTGGTGGCCGAACACGGCGGCCAGCTTCACCTGCTGAGCCACGGCTACACGCCGGTCGATTCCCTGCACGAGCGGATTTCGGCGTTGTTCAATACGCGATACTGAGGGCCCGGGCTGCTGGCGGACGGCGCTGTGCGCTTGATCCGACCGTGCAAAGCCCCATATCACGTGAGGACTTGGTGAACCTACCGCCTGCGGTTAGTGTCCAACCCTGTCCGCGTTGACCCTATCCAGGAGACTGAATGAACAAGATGCTTGCTGCCCTCGTTGCCGCCGTTGCGGCCGTGACGATGGGTTTCACCTCCATTGAAGCCGAGGCGAAGCGGCTCGGAGGTGGGCGACCGGCCGGCATGCAACGCCAGGCCCCGCCCAAGCCCGCTGACGCCACGCCGGCGACCCCGGCACAACAGGCCACCGGCACCACCAGCACGGCCACACCGGCCACCGCAGCCGCTGCCGCACCGGCAGGCGCTGCCGCAGGCGCTGCGGCCCAGGCCGCTGGCAAGCGTTCATGGCTGGGCCCGGTAGCGGCCATTGCCGCCGGCGTTGGCCTGGCGGCCTTGCTGAGCCACCTCGGCATGGGTGAAACCATGATCACGATGATCACCATGCTGCTGCTGGGCATCGTGGCCTTCGTCGCGATCCGCTGGCTGATGAGCCGCTTCATGTCGGGGGGTTCGCGTGGCACGCCGGCACTGCAGGGCGCTGGAGCAGGCGCGTCATCGCAACGTGCGTTCGACCCGGGCTACGGCCAGCGCCAACCGGCCCCGGCCCAGTCGGCCCCGATGCAGCGCGAGAGTCTGGCGTCGGCCGCCCATGCCACACCGGCAGCCCACACCGGCAGCATGCCGGCCGACTTCGACGCCGAGGCCTTCGAGCGCATCGCGAAGATGATCTTCATCCGGCTGCAGGCGGCCAATGATGCCGGTCATGTCGAAGACCTGCGCAAGTTCACCACGCCGGAGCTGTTTGCTTCGCTGCGGCTGGATCTGCAGGAACGGGGTCAGGCACCGCAGCAGACCGACGTGCTGCAGCTTGAGGCCCAGGTGGTCGACATGGCCCGTGAGGACGACCAGTGGATCGTCTCTGTGCGCTTCAGCGGCCTGATCCGCGAGGCCTCCGAGGCGGCGGCCGAGCCGTTCAATGAACTCTGGCACCTGGTCAAGCCGGTCGACGAATCGCGCGAATGGGCCATCGCAGGCATCACGCCGCAGAACTGACCCTTCCTGAAGCTCCGTCTCGGAGCTTCACCCTGCGTGCCCGGCGTCTGCACCGTAGACGTCGGGCACCATCATTTCGGGCGGTACCGGCTGGCGCAGGTAGTCAGGGTTGCGCACACGGGCCGGCAGGGCCACCTCGGGGCGATCGATCTCGTGATAGGCCACCTGAGACAGCAGGTGGGCAATGCAGTTCAGCCGGGCCCGTTTCTTGTCGACCGCCTGCACGACCCACCATGGCGCCTCGGCAATGTGCGTGCGCTCCAGCATGGTTTCCTTGGCGCGGGTGTAGTCCTCCCAGCGGCGACGGCTTTCCAGGTCCATCGGGCTGAGCTTCCATTGCTTCAGCGGGTCCTGCAGGCGCCCCATGAAGCGCAGGTGCTGCTCGTCGTCCGTGATCGAAAACCAGTACTTCACCAGCTGGATCCCGCTGCGCACCAGCATCTTCTCGAACTCCGGCACTGACCGGAAGAACTCCTCGTACTCGTCGTCCGTGCAGAAGCCCATGACCCGCTCGACCCCGGCGCGGTTGTACCAGCTTCGATCGAACAGCACGATCTCGCCAGCGGCCGGCAAGTGGGCCACGTAGCGCTGGAAGTACCACTGCGTGCGCTCGCGGTCATTGGGCGCCGGCAGCGCGGCCACACGACACACCCGCGGGTTCAGACGCTGCGTGATGCGCTTGATCACACCGCCCTTGCCGGCCGCATCACGGCCTTCGAAGATCACCACCATGCGATGGCGGCTGTGCACGACCCAGTCCTGCAGCTTCACCAGTTCACCCTGCAACCGGAACAGCTCGCGAAAGTAGCGCCGGCGATCCAGGTCGTCCGCCAGGCCGGCTTGCGACGACGGATCGGACAACCGCCGGTCGTCGATCTCCATCTCGAGTTCTTCGTCGTAGCCGTCCCGGATGTCTTCCTCGAGGCGGCGCAGCAGGTCGGCCTGCTGGCGCAGCCAGGGTGTCTCCGGTAGATCGTGGCGGGTGTCTCGGCTCATGGCGGGCAACGGCGATTGAAGTGGCGTCGCCCGTACCCTGCCACGCCCGCATGTCGGGGTGATGACGCATGCCCCGGGCGATATGGCGCACCGTTGTGCGTGGAACTGCGTACTGCATTGCGGCTTTGCATGCGTAAGGTTCACATACGAACAATTCCTCGAACCCAACGGAGACAAGCATGCACCACCCCTTCCCTCGCCTCGCCCTGGCGGCAGGCGCCGCAGCCTTGCTGGCAGGCTGCGCCCAGCTCCTGCCCGAGCCCCGCAGCACCGAAGCAGCACCCGCTGCCGTGGCCTGCCCGAAGGATGCGCCAGAAGGCACCCGTTGCCTGGGCGGGCGCGACTCGCTCGGCGCGCACTACCTGATCGCGATGCCCGCGAAATGGAGCGGCGTGCTCGTGATGCACGCGCATGGCGGCCCCGCACTCGGCGAGCCCACGTTCAAGCGGGTCGAGGATGACCTCAATCGCTGGGACATCATGGTGCGGGCCGGTCATGCCTGGGCGGGCTCGTCGTTCCGGCAGGGCGGTGTGGAAGTGCGCGCTGCCGCCGAAGACACCGAACGCCTGCGCGGCATCTTCGTGACCCATGTGGCCAAGCCCCGTCGCACTGTGCTGCATGGCCAGTCCTGGGGGGCGAGCGTGGCCGCCAAGGGGGCCGAGATGTTCGCGACCGCACGGCACGGCCGCTCGCCCTATGACGGTGTGCTGCTGACCAGCGGCGTGCTCGGCGGCGGTACCCGTTCGTACGACTTCCGGCTCGACCTGCGTGTGGTCTACCAGTACCTGTGCAACAACCATCCCTTGCCCACCGAGCCGCAGTACCCGCTGTGGCAGGGCCTGCCGGCCGGCGCCAGCCTGACACGCGCGCAACTGGCCACCCGGGTCGACGAGTGCCTGGGGATTCGCAAACCGGCGGCGCAACGCAGCCCGGAACAGCAGCGCAGGCTCAAGACGATCGTCGACGTGATCCGCATCCCCGAGACCTCGGTGCTGGGCCACCTGAACTGGGCCACCTGGCACTTCCAGGACATCGCGCTGAACCGTACCGGTGGCCTCAACCCGTTCGGCAACGACAAGGTGGTCTACCGCGGCAGTGACAACGACGCTGCACTGAATGCCGGTGTGCTGCGCTACAAGGCCGATCCGGCCGCGGTGGCACGTTTTGGCGCCGATACCGACCCCAACGGCCGCATCCCGGTACCGGTGCTCACCGTGCACGGCGTCGACGACCCCATCGCCTTCGTCGAGCTGGATTCCGCCTTCCGCGAGACCATGGAAAAGGCCGGCACGGCCGACCGGCTGGTTCAGACTTTCACCCAGGACCACGAGCACAGCTACCTCAGCGATCCGACCTACCCGACCCTGGTGAATGCCCTGCTGGCCTGGGTCGAACGCGGCGAAAAGCCCACACCGGCCGGCATTGCGCAGGCCTGCAAGCCGATGGAGGCCACCTTCGGCCCGGGTTGCCGCTTCCTGCCCGACTATCGCCCGGCGCCGCTGTCGCAGCGCGTGGCGCCGCGGCAGTGAACCTCGTGCAGCCCGGTCCTCACCTGCCGCTGCGCTCGCGATGCGCCACCAGCGCGTCGAGCAGACCGGGCTGCAGCGGCAGGCGGCCCCACCAGCCTGACTGGGTGCCGGTGAGCACGCCCAGTGTCTGCGTGCGCCCCGGCGGCAGGCCGGACAGGCGCGCGAAGCTCAGGTCCCGCAGGCCCGACAGCAGATCGTGCCCCGACTGGAACAAGGGCGTGAGCCAGCGGCTCCAGAAGTGGTAGATGCCCACATGCGCCTGGCGGGCCTGGGCGTAGCGTGCGAGCACCTCCTCGCGCCGGCCGCCCTGCTGCAGCGACTGCCGCAGGGTCCAGGCATCGAGCAGCGCCATGTTCACGCCCTGGCCCAGTTGCGGACTCATCGCATGGGCCGCATCGCCGATGGCCACCAGCCGCTCGCGGTGCCAGCGGCGCAGCACGGTATCGCGATAGCTGGCACGCGCCATCCGGTGCACTGGCGCAAGCCGCTCGAACACCGCGCCGGCCTCGGGCCACAGTGCGTGCAGTGCTGCGTCGAAGTCGCGCTGTCGGTGCTCGGTCCACTGGGCGAACTCTGCCACCGGGGTGCTCCAGAAAAAGCTCAGACGCCGCACCGGGTCACCCGGGCGTGACCCCACCGGCAGCAAGCCGATCATCTGGCGGGCCGAACGATAGCGCTGGCACAGCTCATCGGCGTGCGGCCACTCACCCGCATCGACCAGGCACCACAGCGCGCCCCAGGGATAGGGCCGGTCGAGTCGCGCTGCCCCGAGCAGCCGCCGCAGCTCCGAACCTGCGCCGTCGGCCGCGATGATGAGGTCGTAGGGGCCGTGCCGCCGGCCATCGCGCGTGCGCAGCCGCCCCGCGTCGGGATCGACGGATTCGACCCACTGGCCGGCATGCAGCACGCCGCGCCCCTGCCACGCCTGGTGCAGCAGCTCGAACAGGGCGCCGCGCTGCAGGCCCACCCCGTGCAGACGGGGGTCGAGGTCGGCATAGCGGATGTTCATCACGGTGCGGCCGCTGTGGCTTTCACCGTAGAGCCTGCGAACAGGCGCGCCATGGTCGAGCACCGCATCGAGCAGGCCCAGCTCGTGCAGCACGCCCAGGCCGGTCGGCTGCAGCAGGAAACCCGCACCGACCGGGCCGGGCTCGTTCGCGCGCTCGAACACTTCGACGGCATGGCCGTCGCGCGAGAGCATCAGCGCCGCGGCCTGACCGGCCGTGCCGTAGCCGACGATGGCGATGTGGAGGGAGGAACCAAGGGTGCTGGACACGGGCGCGATTATCGTTTGCTGCGCCGCCGCAAGGCCGTACCGCACCCGGTTGCTTTGTGCGACCGGCCAGCGCCCCCGCACCGAACTGCCGACAATGCAGCGGTTGCAGGAACGTTCAAGTCATGAAGCTTTCGGTTCTCGATCAATCCATTTCGCTGTCCGGCGCAAGCGAAGACGCCGCCATCCGCGACACCGTCTCGCTGGCCAGCCACTGCGAAGCCCTGGGGTACCACCGCTTCTGGGTGAGCGAACACCACAGCCTGCCGACCATCGTGGGCACCGCACCCGAGATCGTGCTGGCCGCCATCGCGGCGCGCACCGAGCGCATCCGGCTGGGCAGTGCCGGCGTCATGCTGCCGCACTATGCGGCGCTCAAGGTGGCCGAGCAGTTCCGCGTGCTCGACGCACTGGCGCCCGGGCGCATCGATCTGGGCGTGGGGCGTGCGCCCGGCGCGGACATGCGCACCGCGCTGGCCTTGAACCCGAACGCCCATGGTGCGGCCGAGGCCTTTCCTCAGCAGATCCTGGACCTTCAGGCCTGGCTGTCCGGACGCCCTCACCAGGGCATCGTGGCCCACCCTTGTGCCCCCGGCGGCGCCGACTGCGCCGTGGAGCGTCGACCCGACATCTGGGTGCTCGGCAGCTCCGACTACGGCGCACAACTCGCCGCCCACCTGGGCCTGCCGTACGCCTTTGCCTACTTCTTCATGGATGGCCAGGGGGTCGAGCAGGCCTTGCATCTGTACCGCACGCTGTACCGGCCGAGCGAACGCCACCCTCATGCGCAGGCGACCATCTGCGTCTGGGCCCTGGTGGCCGACACGGCCGAGGAGGCACGCCACCACGCGCTGAGCCGTGACCGCTGGCGCGTGGACCGCATGCGAGGCCGGCTGGGGCCGCTGTTGTCACCGGCCCAGATCGCCGCGGCGGGCTTTGCCCCCGAAGACCAGGCCATCGTCGAAGCCACCCGCCGCAAGGCCTTTGTCGGCACGCCGGCGCAGGTGGGCGAGCAGTTGCGCCGCCTGGCCGACGAACTCGGGCTCGATGAACTGGTGGTCAACACCTGGGCGCACGACCCGCAGGTGCGGCGCAGGTCCTATGCCCTGCTTGCCCGCGAGTTCGGACTGAGCGCCGGCCCCGAACCGCAGGGCGCTACAGCACCCGGTTGAACCACAGCACCGACAGGCCGCCCGCCACCAGCATCAGCACGGCCGCAAAGCCGGCCAGCAGCGCCGTGACTTCCGTCTCGCGCTTCTCGAGCGTGAGCTTGGCATTGAGGTTCTCGTAGATGCTCTTGAGCTGCGGCGCCGTGCCGGCGTAGTAGTACTCGCCACCGGTGAGGTTCGCGATGGTCTTGAGCGACTCCTCGTCGAGCCGCACGCGCATCGACCAGCCATCGCCCACCAGGATCTCGCCCTTGTCCGTGCCCACGCCCACGGTGTAGACCTTCACCCCGCGTTCGGCCGCCATGCGGGCCGAGGCGATCGGGTCCGGGCCGGTGGTGGTCTGGCCGTCGGTCAGCAGGATGATCGCCGCCGACTGGTAGGAGCCCGGCTGGGCGGGTGGCTCGGCAGCGGGCGCGCTGCGGCGCTCGCCCAGCGCCCGCCCCAGGCGCGGGTCGATGCTGCTGTCCACGCGTGGGTCGTTCGAGCGCAGGTCGAACTCCAGCTCGGGGAAGATCGTCTGCAACGACACCAGGATGCCGCTGCCCACCGCCGTGGCCCGCTGGAAGTTGAACCGCTCGATGGCGGCGAGCAGATCGTCCTTGGTGTAGGTGGGCGGCTGCACCAGCGCAGCCGTGCCGGCAAAGGTCACGACACCGACCCGGGTGGAAGGCGGCTGGGCCTCGATGAAGGCGCGCGCGGCGGCCTGGGCTGCCGCCATGCGGGTGGGCTCGACGTCGGTTGCGCGCATGCTGCCGGACACATCCATGGCCAGGATCACCATGCGCTGCTGCGCCGGCAAGGAGATGCTCGTGCTCGGCCGCGCCATGGCCAGCAGCAGCGCGACCAGGGCGATCAGGAACAGCACCGGCGGCACATGGCGGCGCCAGCCGGTGCCCCGCCCCATCGCCTGCCGCACGATCGCAAGGCCCGAGTACTGCACCGCCGTGCGCTTGCGCCGGCGCAGCAGCCACAGGTACAGCAGCACGACCACCGGCACCAGCGCCTGCAGCCACAACAGTTCGTGCCAGATGAAACTCATGCCTGCACTCCTTGCCGCGTGGTGTCGCGGCCGCTCCGCCCGGGCGCCGTCTGGACCGCGCCACCGCCCGCGGTCTGTCGCGCCCTGAGCTTGCGCAACTCGATGAACCGCCGCACCGAGGGAACCAGGTCCTCGTCGCAGGACAGTTCCAGCACGTCGACCCCGGCATCGCCGAAGGCCAGGCGCAGGCGGTCCTCGTGAGCCTGCGCCGCCTGTTCGAAACGCCGCCGGAAGCCCGCATCATGGGTGTCGACCACCACCTGATCACCGGTTTCGGCATCCTGCATCACCACCATCCCGAGGTCGGGCAGCTCACGCTCCAGCGGGTCGACCACCCTCACCGCCACCACGTCGTGGCGCAGTGCCAGGCGCCCGAGGGTGTCGATCCAGCCGGGTTCGCTGATGAAGTCGGACACCACGAACACCACCGAGCGCCTGCGCGCCAGCGAATCGGCCCGCTCGAGCAGCTCGCGCAGGTCGGTACCGCGCTGGCGGGCCCCACGCTGGCCCGTGCGCCCCAGCCCCAGCAGGCGATGCATCATCTGCAACACATGCTGGCGGCCCGATCGTGCCGGCACGATCGCATCGACCTGATGCCCATAGAACACCGCACCCACCCGGTTGCCCCGGCGCGTGAGCAGGCTGGACATCACCGCGACGAACTCGTCGAGCAGATCACGCTTGCTGCGCTCATGCGAGCCGAAATCGATCGAAGGACTGAGGTCGAGCAGGAACCAGGCGGTCAGTTCGCGCTCCTGCTGGTACTGCCGGACATAAGGCGTCTGGGTGCGCGCAGTGACGTTCCAGTCGATGTGACGCACGTCGTCGTGCAGCTGGTACTCACGCAGGTCGGCGAGGTCCATGCCGTGGCCCCGGAACAGCGTGCGGTAGTCGCCTTCGATGATGCCGTCGAGCCTGCGCAGCACCGTCCACTCCAGCCGGCGCAGCAACTGCTGCGCCCGGCCGGGCGGGTGGGGCGCGACGGGAGCCGGCCGCGCCGACGAGGCGGCGGGCTCAGCCATGGGCGGGCGTGGCCGCGGTCGCGGGTGTGACGACCACATGGCCTTCCAGCGGTTTGTCGGGGGCCGGCAGCTTTTCCATGATGCGGCGCACCAGGTGGTCGGCGGTGAGCCCTTCGGCAAGCGCCTCGTACGACAGGATCAGGCGGTGCCGCAGCACGTCGGGCACCAGGTCGACGATGTCCTCGGGCCAGACATAGGCCCGGCCGCGCAGCAAGGCCAGCGCCCGCGCCGCTTCGATCAGCGAGATCGTTGCGCGCGGGCTCGCACCGAAGGTCAGGTGAGCCGCCATGTCCGCCAGCCCGAAACGCTCGGGCGTGCGGGTGGCCGTGACGAGCCGGACCACGTACTGCATCAGCGAAGGGTCGACATAGACCTTGCGGCACTGCTGCTGCAACTGCGCCAGCTCCTCGGTCGTGACCACCGGCTGCACCTCCACGGCGGGTCCGGTCACCCGCTCGGCAATCACGAACTCCTCCTCCTGCGTGGGGTAACCGACCAGCACCTTCATCATGAAGCGGTCGACCTGCGCCTCGGGCAGCGGATAGGTGCCTTCGGTCTCGATCGGGTTCTGGGTCGCCATCACCAGGAAGGGCGTGGGCACACGGTGCGTCTCGCCGGCGATCGTGACCTGGTACTCCTGCATCACCTCGAGCAGCGCACTCTGCACCTTGGCCGGGGCGCGGTTGATCTCGTCGGCCAGCAGCAGGTTGGTGAACACCGGCCCCAGCCAGGTCGAGAAGTCACCCGACTTCTGGTTGTAGATGCGTGTGCCCACCAGATCGGCCGGCACCAGGTCGGGCGTGAACTGCACCCGCCTGAAGTTGCCACGGATGGTGCGTGCCAGCGTCTTGACCGTCAGGGTCTTGGCCAGGCCGGGCACCCCCTCGACCAGCAGGTGCCCCTGCGCCAGCATGGCCACCAGCACACGTTCGAGAAAGTGATCCTGACCGACGACCACACGCTTGACCTCGTAGAGGACACGCTGCATGCGTTCGGCCATCGCGACGTCGTTGGAGCTGGATGCGGTCGTCATGCGTCGAAGTCCTTCGGTGGTGATGAACAGGCCGGCTCAGAACGGCGACAGGCCCACGCCGGCCGCTGCGTTCTCGATCGGGACGGCAAAACCGATGCCCACGAACACCCGGTGTTCTGTCGGGTTGAGGATGGCGGTGACGATGCCCACGACCTCGCCGTCGGCGGTGACCAGCGGGCCGCCGGAGCTGCCCGGGTTGGCCGCTGCGTCGAACTGGATCAGGTTGGTGAGCTGCCGCTCCCCTTCGGGCGATCGAAACTCGCGGCGCAGCCCCGAGACCACACCGGCAGTGGCCGACGGGCCGATACCGAACGGGAACCCCACCGCCACCACCTGGTCACCCACGGCCAGGTCGCGGGTCGAGCGCATCGTGGCCGGTTGCAGGTCGTCCGGAATGCTGCGTGCCTTGATGACCGCCAGATCGTTCTCGGGCTGGCTACCCACCAGATCGGCCTCGCTTTCATGGCCGTTGTCGAACACGACAACCAGCCGCGGCGCCCCCAGCACGACATGCAGGTTGGTGAGGATGATCCCCTCGTCGACGATCACCACGCCGCTGCCCACACCGAGCTGGCGCGACTCGCCCTTGCCGTCGGGGGCCGCCATGCCCCGCACCCGCACCACCGAGGGGCGGATCTTCTCGTAGGCCTTGGTGGCCATCGACGGCAGCGCCTGCGTGTTCAGCGTGTGCAGCACGGCGGCGTCGATGTCTTCCTGGGTCAGGCGCTGCAGGCCGCCCTGCCAGGCCATGAACGACAAGGTCAGGGCCACGCCCAAGGCCGCACAGGCCAGGCCCTGGAACCAGCGGCTGGACGGAAGCCGACGCCAGCGCGGCTGACGGGCGGGGGCAGCGGGATGCCCGGCCGCAGCGTCGCCGTGGACCGCCGGGGCGGGCGATGGCCGCCTGCCGGACGCGTCCGAGGCGGTGGCCTTGGCCGGCGAGGCAGTCGACGCAGCGGGTGTGGGAGATCCAGGTGCGGCATGCGCACTGGCCGGAGGCGGAACCGCCTCACCAGCACGACCGTCATCGGCCGGCCGGGCGGGCCGCGCACTGCTGTAGAGCGGTTTGCGTTTCATGGGCGCGCACTGCCTCCGGAGCAGGCCCCGCGCGTTACACCATGCAGCGGCAGACCTTGCTGAAGCACACGCTATCACGTCACCCGCAAACGTGCATCAATGCCCACGCAACATGGTGGGCAGCCGCGTGGACTTGTGCCAACCGCGCGACGCGGGCATAGACTTTTGGGCGCGTTGGAGGGGCGTTCAGTCCAGCGCGCTGGCCACTTCCACCCGGTTGCGCCCCTGAGCCTTGGCACGGTACAGCGCCTGGTCGGCCCGCGAATACAGGCGGTCGGGCGGCCAGCCGGAGTCCGAGCCCGCCGTGGCCACCCCGGCCGAAACGCTGATGTGCATGCTGCGCCCGTCGGGCAGTGCCACCTGCATCTCGGCAACCGCCTTGCGCACGTCTTCGGCAACCCGTCGGGCCCCTGGCTCGTCGGTGCCGGGCAGCAGCACCGAAAACTCTTCGCCCCCCACGCGCGAGAACACGTCCGAGGCCCGCAGTCGCGTGCGCACGGTGTCGGCAAAACGGCGCAGCACCATGTCGCCGGCCCGATGGCCGTGCTCGTCATTGATGAGCTTGAAGTGGTCGATGTCCAGCAGGATCAGCGACACCGGCGCGCCCTCGCGCTGACCGCGCAGCATGGCGTGTTCGAGCAGGCTGTCGGCCGTGATGCGGTTGGTGCAACCCGTCAGACCGTCGTGGGTGGCCAGTTCTTCCATGCGACGTGCCACCCGCTCGAAACCGGCCAGCACAAAACCGAACCCGGCCCCCAGCATGCACAGGAAGGCGCCCAGAAAGGTGAGCCCCTGGCCCAGGCTGGCCTGGAACAGGTTCTGGTACTCCAGCGGGGAGGTCCAGGCATGCACCGCACGGAGCGCCTGTGCCAGAGTGGCCAGTCCCAGCGTGAGGCCCACCATGCGCAATGACCTTTCGGCGCGCCAGCCGCGCCAGAAGATCAGCACGACTGCCGGGAGCATCAGCAGCGCGTACTGCGCTGACAGTACCGCCGTGCGCTCGTTCAGCGGCCAGGACAACATGAAGGGCAGCGACGCCAGGCAAGTGCCGAAGAGCACCCAGTACAGGCGTGGCACGTCACGTCCGAGCAGAAAGACGAAGCTGGCCCGGCAATAGAAAGCCAACCCTCCGACGATGGCGCCGTTGCCGACCAGGATCGACAGCCAGTCCGGCACGACCAACCGTGCGGCCAGCGCGGCGAAGCCACCGAGCAGCATCCATGAGCCATGGGTCCACAGTCGCATCGGGACACTGCCCGGCAGCCCTCGCTGCGCGACGGCCAACTGCAAGGACAACAGCAGGAAGCCCAGCAGCAGGGACACCAGCAAGGTCGGAATGTGAATGCTCATCGACGGTACGGCTCGTGGGGCGCGATCACACCCTTCTGGCAATTTCGGCGTACTCCCGCACGCCTTGAGGCGATCCCCCTGACTCAGGGGGGCGGGCGCGCTACAGTGGGGCTCCATCTGCGAAGCATGCCATGCCGTTTCGTTCCGTCGATCTACCTGCCGGGGTGCCTGGCACCCTGTGGCTGGCCTCCATGCCTGGGCGCATGGAGCCATGGGCGAGTTTCCTCGAGGAGGCGCGCCGGGCCGGACTGCATCAGGTGGTGTGCCTGACCCCGATGCACGAGGTTCGCAGCCTGTCGCCCGACTACCACACCGCGATCACCGCAGGCACCCTGCCCTTCCATTGGGAAACG
This sequence comes from uncultured Comamonadaceae bacterium, assembly GCA_946482595.1. Next base: position 6,520 of record CAMLSD010000061.1, on the reverse strand, counting down.
ATCGAGATGCGCAACTTCGGCATTGCGCTGGCCGGCGACACCTTCACCCTGGGCGTGGTGCGTATCGCCGCGGCGCTGCGCCAGGGCGATAACGTGATGCTGCACTGCGCTGCTGGCATCGGGCGCACCGGCACCACCGCGGCCTGTGTGCTCAAGGCCCTGGGGATGGATCGCGATGAGGCGCTGCGTTGTGTGCAGCGTGCCGGGTCCAACCCGGAATCGGCCGAGCAGACGGGCTTGATCGACCGTTTCTGACGTCCGGGCGCTCCATGCGCCCGGCACCTGCACGTCACCAGCCGAGCCGTTGGTCGATGCCCAGCAGCGTGGCCAGGCCCAGGATGGCAAACACCGCGGCAGCCACTGCATGGATGGCCCGTACCGGCAGGCGGTGTGCGAGGCGGTCGCCGATCAGCACGGCCGGCGCATTGGCCACCAGCATGCCGAACGTGGTGCCCGCCACGACTGCAACGAAGGTGTCGTAGCGTGCGGCCAGCGCCACGGTAGCGATCTGAGTCTTGTCGCCCATCTCGGCCAGGAAAAACGCCACGAAGGTCGCACCGAACACCCCCAGCCGGGCGAGCTTCATGTCGCTGTCGTCCAGCTGATCGGGGACCAGCATCCAGCCTGCCATGGCCAGGAACGACAGGCCCAGGGCCCAGCGCATCACCTCCGGGCCGGCCATGTGGGTGAGCCAGGCACCCAGCGCCCCGGCGCCCGCATGGTTCAGCAGCGTGGCCACCAGGATGCCGGCAATGATGGGCCACGGCCGCCGGAACCGGGCGGCCAGGAAAAAGGAAAGGAGCTGGGTCTTGTCGCCGATTTCAGCCAGCGCAACGATACCCGTCGAGACGAGGAAAGCTTCCATGGGATGCCAGGGGCCGGCGTCGACGCATGACCGCAGCACGCCCCCGGCCCATGCGGGTGCACTGCGGTCAAAGGTCTTGCCAGGTTCAGGAACTGCGCGCGCCATGCGGCACGATGACTCGTGCTGCAAGTGTGTTGACGCGTGCCCCTCTCGGTGGCGCCGTGCGGCGCGGTCGGAGGTCAGCTACTCCCCAATGACCCGCCGAGTGTAACAGCCAGCGCAGTTTGCCAGAATGCAGCCTTGCGCCGGTGTGCGTCCTTGTTCACGCCAGCCCCGGCAACATGCACCAGCGCGCCAGCCCCCTTTGCCACTGGATCATCCTCCATGCCCGACACACAGCCCATCGACCCGCACCGCAACACCCCACTGGCCGCAGAGGCGACTGACCTCTACGTCATCACCGGCGCCTCGCGCGGCATGGGCGCGGCCATCGCTCGCCAGTTGCTGGTGCCGGGGCATCACCTCGTGTGCCTGTCGCGCCACCGCCAGCCCATCCTCGACGAACAGGCCCTCGCACAAGGGGTGCCGTGCGAGCAATGGGAACAGGACCTCAATGCGCCGGTCGAGGCCGCTGCGCGCCTGGCTGCATGGCTGCAGGCGCAGGCCCGCTCCGGCTGGCGCAGTGCCACGCTGATCAACAACGCGGGTGTCATCTCGCGCCTCGGCCCGGTCGAGGACAGTGCGCTGGCCGATCTGTCACAGGCCTTGCGGGTGGGCCTGGAGGCGGCCCTGCTGCTGAGTGCGGCCTTCCTCGACGGCACGCGCGGCTGGGCATTGCCGGCAGGCCAGCGCCGCATCCTGAACATTTCGTCCGGCCTCGGGCGCCGGGCCATGGCCGGCAGTGCCGCCTACTGCGCCGCCAAGGCGGGCATGGACCACCTGTCGCGCGCGATGGCACTGGAGCAGGCTGGACGGCCCGATGGCGCCCGTGTGGTGTCGCTGGCGCCGGGCGTGATCGACACCGACATGCAGGTGCAACTGCGCAGTGGCGACCCTGACGCCTTCCCTGACCGCGAGCGATTCGTGCAGCTCAAGGCACAAGGTCAGTTGAGCGGGCCGGACGAGGCCGCGGCACGCGTGCTGGCCTACCTTCGGCGCCCCGACTTCGGTGACGAGCCAGTGGCCGACGTGCGCGACGCCTGAATCCCCTGCATTCACTCTGGTGCGAGCTGGCTCGCACCGGCAAGGCGCAAGCCACCAACATGAGGTGCAGGACGCACAAAAGGAAAAAGGCCCTGCAAGCACATCGCCTGCAGGGCCTGTTTCTGGTGGGTGGTACAGGGATTGAACCTGTGACCCCTGCCGTGTGAAGGCAGTGCTCTACCGCTGAGCTAACCACCCGAATCGGGCGCCGTGGGGGTTGGCAGCCTGTCTTGCGCCGCACCCTCATCGGGAAACCGAGATTATGCCATAACTGTTCGCCAGATTGTCTTGCCTTTTGAAGATTTATCGAGCTCGGCCAGCACCTGCTCATGCGCCTGGGCTTCCGACTCGTCGGCGCGCAGCACGGTGATCGCAATGCGGCTGAGGTCCACATGGTCGACCTGCACTTCCTGCGACGTCGATTCGCCGGCATCCATCACGAGCGACTCCTGCCCTCGCGTCATCTGGATGTAGACCTCGGCAAGCAGACCCGCGTCGAGCAAGGCGCCGTGCAGCGTGCGGTTGCTGTTGTCGACCTCCAGGCGGCGGCACAACGCGTCAAGCGAATTCGACTTGCCCGGAAACATCTCGCGCGCCATCAACAAGGTGTCGGTCACCGAGCCCACGAGCTGCGTGAAGCGAGGCTGGCCGAGCCGGCGCAGTTCGGCATCCATGAACCCGATGTCGAAGCCGGCGTTGTGGATCACGATCTCGGCCCCGGCCAGGTACTCCATCAACTCGTCGGCGATGGACGCGAACACGGGCTTGTCGGCCAGGAACTCGTCGGTCAGCCCGTGGATCTTGACCGCGTCCTCGCTGTTGGCGCGTTCGGGGTTGATGTAGAAGTGCTTGTTGTTGCCCGTGGGCCGGCGGTTCACGAACTCGACGCAGCCGATTTCGATGATGCGGTCACCCGCATCCGGACTCAGGCCGGTGGTTTCGGTGTCGAAGAAGATCTGGCGTGTCATGCAGCGATTATCGATGCGCCCGGACGAGCCGTCGCCCCGGCGTCGGGTGCACCGTCAGTGCTTTTCCTTGGCGTGATTGATCGAGTAGCGCGGGATCTCGATGGTCACGTCCTGCTGCGCCAGGATGGCCTGGCACGACAGGCGCGAATTGGGCTCCAGGCCCCAGGCGCGGTCGAGCATGTCCTCTTCGCTTTCGTCCTGCTCGTTGAGCGACTCGATGCCTTCGCGCACGATCACATGGCAGGTCGTGCAGGCGCAGCTCATTTCGCAGGCGTGCTCGATCTCGATGTCGTTGTCGAGCAGGGCCTCGCAAATGGATGTGCCGGCCGGCGCCTGGATCTCGGCGCCCTGGGGGCAGTACTCGGCGTGGGGCAGGATCTTGATGATGGGCATGTGGGGCTTTCTCAGACCTCTTCGACGCTGCGACCCGACAGGGCCGAGCGAATGCTTCGGTTCATGCGCTCGGCCGCGAAGGCCTCGGTGCCAAGTGCAAGTTGCTTGATGGCCGCCTCGATGGCGTGGTGGTCCTCGGTCGAGGCCGTGGCCTGCAGCTGCGCGAGGAGCTGCTCGATGTCGGCACGTTGAACCTCATCCAGCAGGTCCCCGTCGGCCGCCAGCGCCGAACGCGTGGCGAGCACCATGCGCTCGGCCTCCACGCGCGCCTCGCGCAGCGCGCGCTGCAGCATGTCCGACTCGGCGGTCGTGAAGCCTTCCTGGAGCATGCGGGCAATGTCGTCGTCGGCCAGGCCATAGCTGGGCTTGACGGTCACGGTGGCTTGCACGCCCGAGACTTCCTCGCGCGCCGACACATTGAGCAGGCCATCGGCATCGACCTCGAACACGACGCGGATGCGCGCCGCACCGGCCACCATCGGCGGGATGCCACGTAGCTCGAAGCGCGCAAGCGAGCGGCAATCGGCCACCAGCTCGCGCTCGCCCTGCACCACATGGATCGCAATGGCGGTCTGCCCGTCCTTGAAGGTGGTGAAGTCCTGGCCACGTGCCGTGGGAATGGGCGTGTTGCGCGGGATGATGCGCTCGACCAGCCCGCCCATGGTCTCCATGCCGAGCGACAGCGGGATCACGTCGAGCAGCAGCAGCTCGTCACCGTCACGGTGGCCCGCCAGTGCATGGGCCTGGATGGCGGCGCCCAGCGCGACCACCTCATCGGGATTGAGGTCGGTCAGCGGCGCGCGGCCGAAGTAGTCGCCCACCGCCTGGCGCACCTGGGGCATGCGGGTCGACCCACCGACCATGACGATGCCCTGCACCTGGTCTTTGGTCACCTTCGCATCGCGCAGCACCTTGCGCACCGCGCTGAGGGTGCGGTCCAGCACCGGCTGCACGAGTTCGCCCAGCATGTCGCGGGTCAGCTCGACGTCGAGCGCCTGGCCCGCCACCTCACAACGCACGCGTGTGGTCATGGTGTCGGACAGCGCCTCTTTTGCGGCACGGGCGGCAACCAGCACCGCGCGCTTGTCCTGCGGCGAGTGCAGCTCGACACCGGCGCGCGCCAGCAGCCAGTCGGCAATCAGTCGGTCGATGTCGTCACCGCCCAGCGCGGAATCGCCCCCGGTGGCCACGACCTCGAAAATGCCCTTGGACAGACGCAGCAGCGAAATGTCGAAGGTGCCGCCCCCGAGGTCATAGACCGCGTAAAGGCCTTCGCTGCCGTGCTCCAGCCCGTAGGCGATGGCCGCGGCTGTGGGTTCGTTGATCAGACGCAGCACGTTGAGGCCTGCGAACTGTGCTGCGTCCTTGGTGGCCTGACGCTGCGCGTCGTCGAAGTAGGCAGGCACGGTGATGACCGCGCCGAAGACATCGTCGCCAAACGTGTCCTCGGCCCGAAAGCGCAGCGTGGCCAGGATCTCGGCGGACACCTCGACCGGCGACTTCACGCCTTCGCGCGTGCGCAACTGCAGCATGCCCGGTGCATCGACGAAGTCGTAGGGCAGCTTGTTGCGCCCGGCCACGTCGGACAGGCCGCGGCCCATGAACCGCTTGACCGAAACGATGGTGTTCTCGGGGTCCTGCGCCTGTTCGGCCAGTGCATCGAACCCGATCGCACGACGCCCCTGCCCCAGATAGCGCACCGCAGACGGCAGGATCACCCTGCCCTGCTCGTCCGGCAGGCACTCGGCCACACCGTTGCGTACGGCCGCCACAAGCGAATGCGTGGTGCCCAGATCGATGCCGACGGCGATGCGTCGCTGGTGCGGGTCGGGCGAAGCGCCCGGTTCGGATATCTGCAGGAGAGCCATCGTGGTGCCCGGTGGAAAGTGCGACCGGTTGCGTGGAGCTGCCCGCGCCGGCCCGTGATTGTTCAGTGTTCCAGCGCCTCGAAACGGCGTTCGATCTCTTCGCCGAATCGCTCGACGAACATCAGTGCGCGCACCACCTGGGCGGCCGCCGCAGGATCATGCCGCTGGTCCAGCAAGTCTTCGAGCTCCTCCAGCAGCGCGCGGCGGCGCAGCGACACCTCTTCTGCCAGCGCCTCGAGGTCTTCCACACGGTGAGCTTCGTCAAGCGCCTCACGCCACTCGAGCTGCTGCATCAGGAAGGCCTGCGGCATGGCCGTGTTCTTCTCGGCCTGGATCGGGTGTCCCTGCAGCTCGCACAGGTAGGCCGCACGGCGCAGCGGATCCTTGAGACGCTGGTGCGCCTCGTTCACGCGCACGGCCCATTGCATGGCCACACGCTGGGCCGCCGCGCCCTCTGCGGCAAAGCGGTCAGGGTGCACTTCGGCCTGCAGGGACTTCCAGCGTGCATCCACCGCGTCGGCAGATTGCGCAAACCGCATGGGCAGGCCGAACAGGTCGAAGTCGTGGGACTGCAGGGTCGTCATGTGCTCACCATGCCCGCCGGCCTGCCTGAAGCTCGCGTTGGTGCAGGCGGCGGCAGGTTGTGTCCAGCTCAGATCCGGAACGACTCGCCGCAACCGCAGCGGTCCTTCTCGTTCGGGTTGTTGAAGCGGAAGCCCTCGTTCAGCCCTTCACGCACGAAGTCGAGCTGCGTCCCTTCCAAGTAGGGCAGGCTCTTGGGGTCGACCAGCACCTTCACACCGTGGCCTTCGAACACATGGTCTTCAGGGGCCACCTCATCGGCGTATTCGAGCTTGTAGGCCATGCCGGAGCAGCCTGTGGTCTTCACGCCCAGGCGCACCCCCACGCCCTTGCCGCGCTTGGTGATGTAACGGGCGACATGGCGGGCCGCCGCTTCAGTCAGGGTCACTGCCATGGTGTCGACACTCAATGCGATGCCTTCGCCTTGTAGTCACTCACGGCCGCCTTGATGGCGTCCTCGGCCAGGATCGAGCAGTGGATCTTCACCGGGGGCAGGGCCAGCTCTTCGGCGATCTGCGTGTTGCGGATCGTCATGGCTTCATCCAGGGTCTTGCCCTTCACCCACTCGGTGACCAGGGAGCTCGACGCAATGGCCGAACCGCAGCCGTAGGTCTTGAAGCGTGCGTCCTCGATCACGCCGGTCTGCGGGTTCACCTTGATCTGCAGCTTCATCACGTCGCCGCAGGCGGGCGCGCCCACCA
>CAMLSD010000060.1 GCA_946482595.1 uncultured Comamonadaceae bacterium | reverse complement strand
GCCGGGTGGACGCAACAGCCCCACCGCGGGTCATGCCCGCGAAGGCGGGCATCCATGCACGCCACCGACTTGAGCCGACGTACCGCGCCAGAACGGCCCCGGCACCCGTGATGGTTCACACGCGCCCCCGACCTGTTCGATATTGTTACTACTTGCCGCCGCCGTCCCGGCCGGACGTCTGCGTGCGCGCAAGGCACAATCCCCCGCTCGACTGGTATCGGATCGATCTTTGCTGCACGAGTCAACGCTGAAGAACTGGGGGCCCACACTGACCCGGTTGCTCAAGGACACCATGGGTCTGGACGGCCCGGGTGATCTGGCAACCTGGCTGCTGGCGGCCGCCCAGGCCGAGCCGCCGCAGCGGGCTCAGGCGTGCGCTCGTCTGTGCGAATGGCTCGACCGGGTCGATGCACACATCCGCGATGAAGCCCTGGCGGCCGAGCTTGCCCAGGCCCGCCTGATCGAGGGCGATCGCCTGCGTCTGGCCATGGAAAGCGTCCAGGACGCACTGTGGGACTGGCGCATGACGGACAACCAGGTGTTCTTCAGCACCCGTCTGTACGAGATCCTCGGCTACGCCCAAGGCGAGATCGACATGACGCTCGAACGCTGGCGCGAGCACATGCACCCGGACGACCGGGCCGACACCCGAGAGCGGCTCAACGCCCACATGCTCGGGCAGACGCCGAGCTATGAGAGCGAGTTCCGCGTGCGCCACCGGCTGGGCCACTGGCTGTGGATCAACTCGCGCGGGCGCATCGTCGAGCGCGATGCGCTGGGGCAGCCGCTGCGCATGGTGGGTACCCATTCCGACATCACCCAACGGCGCGCCGCTGAAGAGGAAGTGCTGCATCAGCTGCGCTTCATCGAAGAGCTGGTCGAGATCATTCCCAACCCGGTCTACTTCAAGGACCGGCTCGGCCGCTACATCGGCTGCAACCGGGCCTGCGAGCAACTGTTCGGGCTGCGCCGCGAGGACTGGCTGGGGCGCACGGTGCGCGACCTCGCGCCGCACGAGATGGCGCGCGAGGAGGACGACCGCGACGAGGCCTTGTACGAGTCCGGCGGCATCCAGACCTACGAGACGCAGGTGCAGCTCGCGTCCGGCGAGATGCGCGACGTGCTGTTCAGCAAGACGCTGTTCACCGGCGCGCAGGGCAGTGTGGGCGGCATCCTGGGCGTGATCACCGACATCACCGAACAGAAGCGCGGCGAGGCCGTGCTGCGCGAGGCCAAGACGGCCGCCGAAGCCGCCAGCCGCGCCAAGAGCGAGTTCCTGGCCAACATGAGCCACGAGATCCGCACCCCGATGAACGGCATCATGGGGCTGGTCGACCTCACGCTGGAGACACCGCTCAACGACAACCAGCGGCGTTATCTGTCGCTCGTGAAGTCCTCGGCCACCTCGCTGCTGAACATCATCAACGACATCCTGGACCTGTCGCGCATCGAGGCCGGGCGCATGAGCGTCGAGCAGCTCGCCTTCGATGTGCGCACGGTGCTGCAGGAAGCCACCGCGCCGCTGGAGCTGCGTGCACGTGAAAAGGGCCTGTCACTGCAGTGCACCGTGGCGCCCGACGTGCCCGCCCAGCTGCTGAGCGACCCGCTCCGGCTGCGCCAGATCCTGGTCAACCTGGTCGGCAACGCGATCAAGTTCACACGGCAGGGCCGCATCGATGTGTCAGCCTGGCCGGAAGGGCAGGGCCATGGTGCCGTGCTGCACCTGTGCGTGGCCGACACCGGCGTGGGCATTGCGCCCGACAAGCTCGAGCGCATCTTCGAGTCCTTCACCCAGGCCGACAACTCCACCACGCGCGAATTCGGTGGCACCGGGCTGGGCCTGACGATCTCGCGGCGGCTGGCGCAGGCACTGGGCGGGCGGCTCTGGGCCGAAAGTGAACCGGGGCGCGGCAGCCGTTTTCACCTGAGTCTGCCGCTGCTGCAACCCGAAGCCAGCGTGGTGCCTCCGGCTTCCACACGCGAGTGGGTGGCCGCGGCGGCGCTGAACACCAATGTGTCGCGCGACAAGGCGCGCAGCCGTTTCGAGACCACGGCCTACCGCGGGCTGGACGAGCTCGAGGCTCCCTTCGACGACGACGGTGAACACGGCCTCGACGTGCTGCTGATCGACGACCATGCGGTCAACCGCTTCATCGCCACCAGCCTGATCCGGCGGTTCGGCCACCGGGTCACCAGCGCCGTGACGGCCGACGAGGCGCTGGCGCTGTGCGCGTCGCGCCCCTTCGACCTGATCTTCATGGACATCCAGATTCCCGGCATGAGCGGGGTGGAATTGACCCACCGCATCCGCGCACTGGAAGCCCAGCACGGCACGAGCTGCCCGATCGTTGCCCTCACGGCGCACGCCATGCCGCTCGACCGTACGCGCTGCATCGAGGCCGGCATGGATGACTACCTGACCAAGCCACTCGAACAGGAGCGGCTGCAAAGCGTGCTGCGTCTGGTGGAACGCGCCCGCGGCCAGCGCTGACGCGGTTCAGCCCGGCGAGGCGCCGCGCCGGGCGGCCATTTCCGCGCCCATCGTGCGCAGCGTCTCGGGCGGCGTGAGCGCCTGCGCCGCCGGGTAGACCTGCGCTTCTTCGAGCGCGATGTGCTCTGAATAGAGCGCGGCAAACCCCTGCCAGACCGTCAGGCTGCCATCGGCCAGGCGGGTCGATCCGTCCCGGTCGTCAGCGATACGTTCCAGATCGCCGCGCACGGCCTGCCATTGCGCCTCCATCGTGGCATGGTCGGCCTGCAGGCGCGTGATGGTGGCCACCAGCGCCACGTCACCAGCCGTGAGCACCCGCGGAAACACATGCTGCTCTTCATCTTGATGGTGCAGCGGCGCTGCGCGGTCGAAGTAGCGCAGCACGTCCCGCGCAGCCTGGCGCGCGGGCTCGTCGCAGGCGTGGGCCTGCAGGTGCTCGCCCAGCCGCAGCAGCAGCCTGAGACTGCGCTGCACACGCTCGTGGCAGGACACGAGCATCTCGAAAGGGCTGTCGAAACCGGCAGCGGGGCTGGTGAATCCGGGGAGCATGGGGCAGGTCGCAAGGCTGTGGCGCGTGCCCGATTGTGGCGGCAGGGCCAGCGGCGGCGCCCTGATGAATGTCAAGCCCCCACCAAGCTCATCGAACTTGAGGCAGCGCAAAACCTCCAGGCGGCTTCGCTGCGAGAGTAAGCCATCTCCAGTGGAGGACTAACGTTGTGAGTACGGTCATGGACAGACTCTCCCCGTCGGCGTCCCTGTCGGGCTTGCGCACTCGAGGCATACCGATGGATGCACGAACGGCCTTGCTGCAGGCTGCCCTGGGCCCGATGCGGGTGCCGCGCGAGGCTGCGCAGGCACTTGCCGGCCTGCTCGGCGAGCATGTTTTTCGTTCGGGCGAGGCCTTGACCGATCGCAATCAGCCGGCCGACCGCCTGTGGCTGCTTGTGTCGGGCCAGGTGGCGCTGGGCACCATGGAGCGCGGCCGCCTGGCGCACCAGACGCGCCTGGTCGAGCCGGGCGCCTGGATCGACGCCACCAGTGCCTGGCTGGGCGGCAACTACCTCGAAGATGCCTGCACGCAGCACGAAGCGCTGGTGTGGACCTTCCCGATCGATCAGGTACGCGCCTGTGGCCACAGCCATCCGATGATCCTCGATGCGCTGCTGCGCGTTCAGGCCCAACGGGTGAAGGATCTCACCGAAGGGCATCTGGGCCTGTTGCTGAATGATGCGCAGACCCGTTGTGCAAACTGGCTGCAGCGCCACATGCAGCATCTGCCGGTGGGCGACGGACGCAGCTCGGCCGTGGTGGCCCTGCGAGAGCGCAAGCGGGCCATCGCCTCGCAGTTGGGCGTGACCCCGGAGACCTTCTCACGCATCCTGCGCCAGTTCCAGGACCGCGGCGTGATCGACGTGACGGGCTACACCGTGCGTGTGCTCGACCCCGAAGCGCTCAGCCGCGCCGCTGGCCAGGACCCCGCGCGGCATCACCCCACGATGTAACCAACTGCTGCGCCCGTCAGTGGGCGCTGACATCCGTTTCGAGCCGGGGCCGACAGTCCCGGCCCACCCCCTTGCCTACAGTTGACCTCAACCGATCCGGTTCGATCGGCAGGCGTGCCGGCCCGGCCTCAGGGGCGGGTGGGCACATGAACGCCGCAGATGCGGCGGCATCCATGCAAGGAGAAACCGATGAAGAAGATGATGTTGGCCGGCAGTGTGCTGGCGGCGCTGGCGATGGTGGGCTGTGGCAAGACCGATGACACCCAGACGGCCGGCGAAAAGGTCGACACCGTGATCGCCCAGAGCGAACAGAAGGCGGCCGAAATGCGCGACGCCACGAGCCAGGGCATGGCAGACGCCAAGGAGGCCGTGGGCACCCAGGTCGAGCGCGCTGCCAACGCCGTGGGCGACGCGGCCATCACGACTGCGGTCAATGCCGAACTGGCCAAGGACAGCGATCTGAGCGCGTTCAAGATCGATGTGGACACCAGCAGCGGCCGGGTGGTGCTCAATGGCACGGCACCGAGCGAACAGGCGCGTGATCGCGCCACGCAGCTGGCGGCCGGTGTGCAGGGTGTGGTGAGCGTGGACAACATGCTCACCATCGAGCCGCGCAAGCAGTGATGACCGGGGCGTCACGCCCGATGCATGGGCATCTGACGCGTGACGAGCCCCAGGGTCGGGCCCGTGCAGTTGCACGGCGCCCGGCGCCCGGCGCTCAGGCGTCCTCGGCGACCTTGAGCACCAGCTTGCCGAAGTTTTCGCCCGAAAAGAGCTTCAGCAGAGCCTCCGGGAAGGTCTCCAGCCCCTCGACGACGTCCTCGCGTGACTGCATGCGCCCGTCCTTGAGGTAGCCCGCCATCTCGGCGACGGCCAGGTGGTAGCGGTCGGCATAGTCGAAGACGACGATGCCTTCCATGCGGGCACGGTTGACCAGCAGTGACAGGTAGTTTTTCGGCCCCTGCACCGGGGTGGTGTTGTTGTACTGGCTGATCGCGCCGCAGATGATGATGCGCGCCTTGCGGTTGATGCGGGTGAGCACGGTGTCCAGGATCTCGCCGCCGACATTGTCGAAGTAGATATCCACACCGTCCGGGCAATGCTCCTTCAGGCCGGCGCGCACGTCGCCCTGCTTGTAGTCGATGCAGGCGTCGAAACCGAGTTCCTTGACGACCCATTCGCATTTGGCCGGACCGCCGGCGATGCCCACCACACGGCAGCCCTTGAGTTTGGCGATCTGGCCGACCGTCTGCCCCACGGCACCGGCGGCACCGGAGATCACGACGGTTTCACCGGCCTTGGGCTGGCCGACGTCCATCAGGCCGAAGTACCCGGTCATGCCCGGCATGCCCAGCACGTTGAGCCACTGGGTCAGGCTGCCCAGACGGGTGTCGATGACCGTGAGCCCGCTGCGACGGACCTGATCACCCGGCACCAGGCAGTATTCCTGAACGCCCAGGCTGCCGCTCACATGGTCGCCCACCTTGAAGTTCGGGTTGCGCGACGCGATCACGCGACCGACACCGCCGGCGCGCATCACCTCGCCGATGCCCACCGGCGGGATGTAGGACTTGCCTTCGTTCATCCAGCCGCGCATGGCCGGGTCGAGCGACAGCATCAGCACCTTCACCAGCACGCCGCCCTCGTCGGGCTCGGCCAGGCTCTCGGTGGTGAATTGCCAGTTGGCGCGAGTGGGCGTGCCCACGGGGCGGGCGGCCAGGCGCACCTGGTGGTTGACGGTCGCGGTCGTGGTGGTCATGAGGGTCTCGGTGTTGGCGTGAAGATGCGCGATGAAAACACGAGACCGGCACCCCTGCCGTCACTTAGGTGACTCGGACGCGGGAACCGTGTTTTCGGCGGGGGAGAGTCGCACGGGCGCACGCGGCTCGCGGCGGTCGGCATTGTCCGGATCATCCAGACGCTTGAGCGCAGAAGTCCGGGCCACTTCGAGGAAGTCCAGCATCACCGGCGAGCTGTCGACCAGCGAGCGCCGGTCGTGGTGGAACTCGGGGTGCCACTGCAGGCCCCGGGCGTACCCGCCGCCGGTCCAGCGGATGGCCTCGATGACACCGTCAGCGGTGGAGACGGCCTCGACCACCACGTGCTTGCCGATCTGGTCGATCGCCTGGTGGTGGATGCTGGTCACCCGCAACTGGGAGCCCGGGGGGTACAGCCGTGCCAGATCCGAGTCCTCGACCAGCGAGATGTCGTGCTCGAGCTCGTCATACAGGTCCGGGTCGACGTGGGGCCGGGTGTCGGGCCGCTGGGTACGAAGGTCCTGGTAGAGCGTGCCGCCGAAGGCCACATTGAGCAGCTGGCAACCGCGGCACACACCGATCACCGGCTTGCGCTGGACCAGCATGGCCCGAAGCAGGGCCAGTTCATAGCGGTCGCGGATCGGGTCACCGCTCCAGCGGGGGTCCAGGGGTTCCTGCCCGTAGCTCTGGGGCGAGACGTCGGCACCGCCCTGCAGCACCAGCCCGTCCAGGTCGAGTGCGAATTCGTCGATGGACAGATGCTTCACGGCCTGGCGGCTGTCTTCGGCAACGGCCGGCACCATGAAGGCGATGGCGCCATGCTCCATGATCCAGTGCGCCAGCGACTGCTCCAGGTATTGCAGCGTCTTGTTGCGAAAGCCGAGTTCGCTCGGCACATGGTGCAGCAGGCGCGCCGAGATGCCGATGCGCAAGGGGCGGGTGGCCGGTTTTTTTCTTGCCATGGCGGCATTGTCGCGCGCTGCACCGCACCGCAGCAATGCCCTGCTGTCGGATCCGGCGCACAAGTCCGGTTCCGCTTGTCCTACCTGGCGGGCAGGCACGATGCGGCGCTGCGGTGGCACCATGCTTCTGGCCAAGGCGAAAAAAAACCGCAGCCGAGGCTGCGGTTCTTGTTCCAACAACGCCGCGCGAGCGGCGTGCCGCCATTACAGCGGGCGGATGTTGGCAGCTTGCAGGCCCTTCTGGCCCTGCTTCACTTCGAATTCGACGCGCTGGTTTTCCTGCAGGGTCTTGAACCCGTTGCCCTGGATGTCGCGGAAATGGGCGAAGAGGTCGGCGCCGCCAGCGTCCTGGGCGATGAAGCCATAGCCCTTGCTTTCGTTGAACCACTTGACGGTACCGGTTTGCGTGCTCACGTAGATCTTCCAATCAAAAAATGTATAACTAAAAAGCATGCACAACAGACGCCGCGCATGCGCTGAAGACACTCTAGAAACGTGACCCGGGGGATTCAAACGATGCCGGTCGGGCGGGTGCCCGGGCTGGCAGAGAAAGACCTCGAAGACCGACGGTCCGGTGTGTACCTCAAGGCGCAATGTACACCACTTTGTGCCTTTGCAACTGGGGCAACCTCCCTTATTGCAGAAATGATCACCGCGGGGGAAACCCTGGAGACGCCGCGCGCGGGTCGCCGCTACGCTGGATGTTCCCCATCCAGAAGGACGCTTCCACATGTTCGAGACATCGATCGCAGGCAGCCTGCCCAAGCCGGGCTGGCTGGCCGAAACCGGCAAGCTGTGGCCTCGCTGGCGCGCGCAGGGCGCCGAACTCAGGCAGGCCAAGCTCGATGCCACCCTGTTGTGGATCAAGGCCCAGGAGGACGCCGGCCTGGACATCGTCACCGACGGCGAGCAGTCGCGCCAGCACTTCGTGCACGGGTTTCTGGAGTGTGTCGAGGGCATCGACTTCGAGCACAAGGTCGAGATGGGCATCCGGGCCGACCGCTACAAGGCCATGGTGCCGCAGGTGGTCGGTCCGCTGCGGCTCAAGGGCCGCGTGCATGCCGACGAAGCGCGCTTCGCGCGGGCCCATACCCGCCGCAAGCTCAAGTTCACGCTGCCCGGCCCGATGACCATCGTCGACACCGTGGCCGATCGGCACTACGGCGACCGCGTGGCCATGGCCATGGCCTTTGCGGACCTGCTGAACGCCGAAGCGCGGGCACTGGAGGCCGACGGGGTGGACATCATCCAGTTCGACGAGCCGGCGTTCAACGTGTACATGGCCGAGGCCGCCGACTGGGGCGTGCAGGCCCTGGAACGCGCGGCGCAGGGCCTGAACTGCACGACCGCGGTGCACATCTGCTATGGCTACGGCATCGAGGCCAACGTGGCATGGAAGGCCACCCTGGGCGAGCAATGGCGCCAGTATGAGCAGATCTTTCCGGCCCTGGCGCGAAGCAGCATCGACCAGGTCAGCCTGGAGTGCCACCATTCGCATGTGCCCCCGGACCTGATGGGCCTGCTCACCGGCAAGGACGTGATGGTGGGTGTGATCGACGTGGCCAGCGATCAGGTCGAGACGCCCGAGGAAGTGGCCGACACCATCGGCCGCGCGCTGCAGTTCGTCCCGCGCGAGCGGCTGTTTCCCTGCACCAACTGCGGCCTCGCACCGATGGACCGTGAGATCGCCCTGAAAAAGCTGCAGGCGCTGGGCCTGGGCGCGGCGCTGGCCCGGGAGCGGCTGCGGTGAGCGCGCCTTCGCTGCCGGTCGACGATGTGGCCGTGCTCGGCCTGCACGCAGGCCGCCTGCGCCATCTGCGTGAGGCCATGGGGCAGGCGGTGGAGCGGGGGCGGCTGCCCGGTGCAGTGATGCTGCTGGCGCGCCACGGCCGCCTGGCACTGTTCGAGGCCATCGGCCGGGTTGACCCGGCCGGCACGACGCCCATGCCGCTGGATGCGATCTTCCGCATCTATTCGATGACCAAACCCCTGGTGTCGGTGGCGGTGATGCAGCTCGTGGAGCAGGGGCGGGTGATGCTGAACCACCCGGCGTCGCGCTATCTGCCCGCGATGGGGCGGCTGCGTGTGGCGCGCGACCCCGATGCCGGGCTGGACACGGTGCCCCTGGACCGCGAACCGACGGTGCAGGACCTGCTGCGCCACACCTCCGGGCTGACCTACGAGTTCATCGGCGACAACGCCGTGCAACGCGAGTACGACCGCGTGCTGACGGGGCTGCGCGGGCTGACCAATGCCCAGTTCCTGGACCGCCTGGTCCAGGTGCCGCTGAAGCTGCAGCCGGGCACCGCCTGGGACTACGGCCGATCGACCGATGTGCTGGGCTGCCTGCTCGAAGCCGTGACCGGACGCAGCCTGGGGGAACACCTGCACGAAGCGGTCTGTGCGCCGCTGGGCATGCATGACACCGGCTTTCATGTGCCCGAGGTCCACCACGCGCGCCTGGCCCAGCCGTTTGCGCAGGACCCCGACAGCGGCGACGCGGTGAGACTGATCGACGTGCGGCAGCCCGCCGCATTCGAAAGCGGCGGTGGTGGCATGGTGTCCACCGCTGCTGACTACGCGCGCTTCCTGCAGATGCTGCTTGACGGTGGCCGGCTTGACGGCGTGCGCCTGCTCAGCCGCAGCACCGTCGAGTGGATGACGGCCGACCATCTGGGTGCGATGCCCAGCGCCTGCGACCTGTTGCTGCCCGGACACGGTTTTGGCCTGGGATTCACGGTGCGCGTGGCCGCCGGCGAGGCGCCCACGCCCGGGTCGGTGGGGTCGTACGCATGGAGCGGCATCGGCGGCACCTGCTTTTTTGTCGACCCGCGCGAGAGGCTGCTGGCCATCCTGATGGCCCAGGCGCCGGGCCAGCGCGACGAACTGCGCCAGCAGTTCCGCCAACTGGCCTACGCCGCGCTGGACGACTGAGTGCACGCGGCGCGCGGCGGCGGCTCCCTGCCGCCCGCGTGTCGCATGCCCCGCTGCACACGGATGGTGCAGGGCGTTACATTCGGGTTTCCGAGCATTCGCTCCTTGCCTTGTCCACTCCGAACTGCAACGTGCTGCTGCCATGCCCCTGCCTCCGCCGCTGACTGATCCGTCTCTCCTGGTGTCCACCGTGCGCGACCGCGGCTATGCGGTGATGAGCGCGCAGGGTCTGGCGCAATTCGTCGATGCATCACTGTCCGAACTGCGGGCGCTGGAGCCGAGCTGGAACCACCTGCCGCCCGACGGGTACCTGCGTGACGGAGGACGCTACCGCTCACGGCGCCACGCCTGTTTTGTCGTCAATGGTCAGCACATCGACCCGGTGGCGCACCGGGCCCACTGGCAGCCGGTGGAATACAACGCGCTGCACGGCGGCCTGGAGCGCTGGTTCGAACCGATGGCGGCCGAGGTGGTGGGCACGCCGGCCTGGGCGCATCTGCTCACCGGGCTGGCCGGTGCCTGTTCGGCCTGGAAGGGCGCGCAGCCCTGGTATGTCGAGGCGCATCAGTTCCGCATCGACACGACCGACGGCATCGGCCGTCCCACGCCCGAGGGGGCGCATCGCGACGGGGTGGACTTTGTCGTGGTCGTGCTGGTCGGGCGTGAGGGCATCAAGGGCGGCGAGACCCGGGTGTTCGAGGCTCAGGGGCCACATGGCATCCGCTTCACGCTGACCGAGCCCTGGTCGGTGCTGATCCTCGACGATGAGCGTGTGATCCACGAGAGCACCCCGATCCAGCCGCTCGGCGAGGGCGAGGGCGGGCACCGGGACACCCTGGTGCTGACCTTCCGGGCGCGCGGTTTCCAGGGGCCGCAGGTCGCCGGGGCTCAGGGCTGAGCCGCACGAGCGCGCCACGCGGTGGCGATCAGGCCGGCCACTCGTCGGCCCGCCTGCACCAGCTCGGCCTCTGGATACCCGGCATAGCCGAACATCCAGCCGCGGCGCACCGCCTCGATCGTGTAGGCCGACACAGGCGCGAGGAAGGTGCCGGTCTCGGCCACCCGCGCCGACACGGCCGTGTCGTGGCAGGCGGCATCGGTCTCGAGCACCAGATGCATGCCATGCGCACTGGGCGCCAGCCGCACCTCACCGCCGCTGTGACGCGCGATCGTCTCGATGAGCAGTTGCTGGCGCTGAAGGTAGAGCTCGCGCATGCGGCGCAGGTGCCGCAGCAGATGTCCGTCGCTGATGAAGCGTGCCAGCACGTCCTGCGCAGCGCCGGGTGAGTGCCGGTCGCTGAGGGCCTTGGCGCACGCGAAGGCATCGACCAGGTGCTCCGGCACCACGATGAACCCCAGACGGACGCCCGGATGCAGGGTCTTCGAGAAGGTGCCCACATGCAGCACGCGGCCATCGTGCGGCATGCTGCACAGCGCCGGCGTGCGATGCTCGGCATACTGGAACTCGCCGTCGTAGTCGTCCTCGATCACCCAGGCGTCATGCCGGCGGGCCCAGTCGATCAGGCTCAGCCGGCGCGCCAGGCTCATGCGCACCCCCAGCGGGAACTGATGCGTCGGCGTGACCACCACCATGCGGGCGCCTTGCCCGTGCTGCTCGGCCCAGGCCACGTCCAGACCCTGGGCATCGACCGGGGTCGGACGCACCCGGATGCCCTGACCCACCAGATTGGCGCGGATGCCCGGGTAGCCCGGGTCCTCGACCAGCACCTCGTCGCCCACGTCCAGCAGCAGCCGCCCGATCAGGTCGATCGCCTGCTGTGAACCCGACGTGATCAGCACCTGTGCCGGCTCGCAGCGGATGCCGCGCGACACCAGCAGCCACTGCGCCACGGCTTCGCGCAGCGGTGGATGACCGGCCGGGTCCAGGTAGCAGCTCGTCTGTTGACGAGCCTGGGGTGAGGTCTGGCGCTGCAGGCGCTCCCACACGGCAAACGGAAAGGCATCGACCGCTGGATGCCCGACCCGGAAGGCCACCGGCGCTGCCGTGGGTGGGCGCCAGCGCAAGGCGGTGTCGGCAATCAGCCGACCGCGCTTCGACAGTTGCCCGGGCATCGGCAGGGCGGCACCACTGCCCGAGCGAGCCGCAGACGGCCGTGGCGCCACGTAGGTCCCGTCGCCGACCCGGCTGATGAGGTAGCCCTCGGCCTGCAGCCGCTCGATGGCCCACAGCACCGTGTTGCGCGCCACGCCCAGCACCTGCGCATGCTCGCGGGAGGGGGGCAGGCGGTCGCCCGGCGCAAACGTGCCGTGCTCGATGGCGTGGCGCAGTCGCAGGTAGACCTGCTGGCGTAACTCGGTGTGCCGGGGCGCCCGAGGGGCAGTGGTTCGGTCC
This sequence comes from uncultured Comamonadaceae bacterium, assembly GCA_946482595.1. The sequence goes on along the minus strand of CAMLSD010000060.1, from coordinate 18,287 downwards.
GACATGCTGGATTGGTTCCTTCGTGCAGAGGATACCGGCCTATGCTGCGTGAGCCAATTGATGATTTCACCTTGCAGGACCCGACCGATGACCTTCCAGCCCGATGCCTCCACCGCCCTGGTCATTCACGCCATCACGCCCGCAAGCTGGCCGGAGGGTGCCGATCGCGAGGATGCAATCGCCCTGTTCGACGCCTACCGGGTGTTTTATGGCCGTGAGAGCGACCCGACGGGTGCCGCGGCCTTCCTGGACGCGCGCCAGGCCCGGCACGAGTCCACGATCCTGCTGGCCCGCGATGAGGGCGGCCGGGCTGTCGGCCTGTGCCAGCTGTATCCGTCATGGTCGTCGGTGTCGATGGCGCCGATCGTCATCCTGAACGACCTGTATGTCGAGCGCAGTGCACGTCGCGGCGGCGTGGGCGCCGGCCTGCTGCGCGCCGCCGCCCGGTGGGCGCGTGGGCAGGGGGCCATCCGGCTGAGCCTGTGCACGGCGGTCGACAACCTGCCGGCGCAGGCGCTGTACGAATCGCTCGGATGGCGGCGCGATCGCGAGTTCCTGACGTATCACCTTGTCTGAAACCTTGTCCGAAGGAGTGCCCATGGCCGAATACGGCGCCCATGTCCAGTGGTCGCGCGGCGACGCGACGTTCATCGACAACCGCTACAGCCGCGCCCATGCCTGGCAGTTCGACGGCGGGGCACGCGTGCCGGCGTCGTCCTCGCCCCATGTGGTGCCGTTGCCGTGGTCCGACCCGGCCGGGGTCGATCCGGAGGAGGCGTTTGTCGCTTCGCTGTCGAGCTGCCACATGCTGTGGTTCCTGTCGCTGGCCGCCCGCGAGCGATGGGTGGTGGACCGCTACGAGGATCAGGCCGTGGGCGTGATGGCCCGCAATGCGCAGGGGCGCATGGCGATGACGGTGGTCACATTGCGACCGCAGGTGAGCTTTGCGCCCGGCAGCGCCCCGGATGCGGACCGGCTGGTGGCCCTGCACCACGACGCACACGATGCCTGCTTCATCGCGAACTCGGTGCTCACCGAGGTGCGTTGCGAACCGGTGATCCCGGCCGGCTGAATCTGCTGCGAGACGACGACGATGTACCTGCCTTCCACCTTCGAGCCGGCCGATGCGGCCTGGATGACCGAGCTGATCGAACACGAGCCGCTGGGGCTGCTGGTCTCGGCCAGTGCCGCAGCGGGGGCCGATGGCGTCATGCCCGAGGCCAACCTGATTCCTTTCCTGCATGTGCCCTCGGGCGGGCCGCATGGCAGCCTGCAGGCCCACGTGGCGCGCGCCAACCCGCTGTGGAAGTCCCCGGGCCAGCCGGTGCTGGTCGTCTTCCAGGGGCCGCGCGCCTACGTGAGCCCCGGCTGGTATGCGAGCAAGGCGGCCACGGGCAAGGTCGTGCCGACCTACAACTACGTGATGGTGCAGGCCCGCGGCCGCCTGGTCGTCCATGACGATGCTGTCTGGGTGCGCGACCAGCTCGAACGCATGACTCGCCGCATGGAAGCCGGCCAGACGCACCCGTGGCAGCTCGACGACGCACCGGCCGACTTCACCGCGCAGCTCCTGCGCGTGATCGTCGGCATCGAGGTCGTGCTGGAGGCACCGCTGAGCGGCAAATGGAAGGTCAGCCAGAACCGCTCGCCAGCCGATCGGCAGGGCGTGGCCCAGGGGCTGGAGTCGCTGGCAGCAGACAACGAGGCGCGCGCCATGGCGCGCTGGGTGCGCACGGCCTGAGTCCGCGCACTCGCCGTGCGCTGCAGCCGAGGTCAGCCCGCCACGTCCAGCACCAGCTCCAGGGCGCTGGTGCGCGCCCAGGCGGCCTGTTCTTCCTGCAGCAGGAACAGCGTGCGCGGATGCGCCTCGGCCCAGTGCGACGGCGCGCTGAGCGTGGCCACCCGGCCGCGACGGCGCAGCGACAGCGCGTCGCGCGCCGGCAGGCTGCGGGCGTGGCACAGCAAGGTGGCCAGGCGCAGGCACAGCACCTGCCACGCAAAGCGCTCGTCCTTCAGGGACTCCTCGGACTTGCGCAGACCACCGCGCTGGGCCAGCACCAGCGCGGCCAGCCGGCGCTGCTGGGACTGCGAGAAACCGGGGGCATCGACATGCCCCAGCAGGTAGGCACTGTGCCGGTGGTGGTCATGGTGCGAGACCATCATGCCCATCTCGTGCAGGGCCGCGGCCCAGTCGAGCTCACGCTGGGCCTCGGGCGGCGCGTCGGCCGCCACGCTGGCGTGCAGTGCCCGTGCCACAACCTGCACCCGTTCGGCCTGTGACGTGTCCACCTCGAAGCGCTCCTGCAGGTGGCGCACCGATTCGTCGCGCATGTCCTGCGCATGGCCGGTGTCGGTCGCGGCGCCCAGGCGGTCGTCGAGATCGAAGATCACACCCTGGCGCAGCGCGCCGCGGGCCGGCTGCAGGGCGTCGATGCCGAAGTGCGCCGCGAGCGTGTACAGGATGGACAGGCCACCGCCCAGCACGGCCTTGCGGTCCTCCTTCAGGCCCGGCATCACCAGGCGGTCGGTGCGGCCCGCCTTCAGGCATTGCTCCATGCACCATTGCAGGCCCTGCGGGGTGATCACGCCATCGGTCTGGCCGCTGGCCGCCAACAATTGCGACACCGCACCGGCCGTGCCCGACGAGCCCAGCGCCTCGACCCACAGGCCGGGCGCAAAGGCTTCGAGCGCTTCTTCGAGTTCGGCACCGGCCGCGACCTGCGCCTGTCGGAAGGCGGCTTCGGTGAAGCGACCGTCCGCGAAGAACCGTTGCGACAGGCTGACGCTGCCGATCTGGAAGGATTCGGCGCGCAGCGGCGTGCGCCCGTCGCCGATGATCATCTCGGTCGAGCGCCCGCCGATGTCGATCACGAGGCGCCGGCCCGGCCCCGGCGGCAGCAAGCGAGCCACGCCGACATAGATCAGGCGGGCCTCCTCGCGCCCGGAGATCACCTCGATCGGATAGCCCAGCACCAGTTGGGCGCGGGCCAGGAAGGCGTCGCGGTTGCGGGCTTCGCGCAGGGTCTGCGTGGCCACGGCGCGCACCCGCTCGGGGCGAAAGCCGCGCAGGCGCTCGGCAAACCGGGCCAGGCAGGCCAGGCCGCGCAACTGCGCCTCTTCGGTCAGGCGGCCCTGTTCGTCCAGGCCGCCTCCGAGCCGGACGGTTTCCTTCAGGTAGTCGTGGCGCCGGTACTGGCCGCGCGTGAGCTGGCCGATCTCGAGCCGGAAGCTGTTCGAGCCGATGTCGATGGCCGCCAGCATGGTGTCGTGGGGGCGAGACGGCTGCGCGGCCGCAGCCCGGGAAGGTTTGGTCAGGCTCATGGTGCCGCATTGTCCCTGCAAATGGTGGGCCTTCAGCGGCCGGGCGCGATGCGGCAGCCTCCGGGCTCGTGTAGGCTGCGGAGCGCACCGGCGGTGCATGTGGCGCCGGCCGGGCATCGTCGCGTTTTCGTCGCCCTCACTGCATTCGGAGGAACCATGTTGAAGCAAGACCTCGACAGCCTGGCCCCGGGCCGGGACTTTTCTCGCCGCAGCTTTGTCAAGACGGCGGTGGGCAGCGGCTTTGCCGCCGCGGTGCTGCCGGTGTCCGCCCAGACCATCAAGACGGATGCACAGGGCCTGACGGCCGGCGAGGTGATGGTCCCGGTGGGAGACTTCAAGATGCCGGTCTATCGGGCCCAGCCTGCGGGACGGACCGGGCTGCCGGTGGTGCTGGTGATTTCCGAGATCTTCGGCGTCCATGAACACATCGCCGACGTGGCGCGCCGCTTTGCGAAGGCCGGCTACCTGGCGCTGGCCCCGGAGCTGTTCGTGCGCCAGGGGGACGCGCAGTCCTACGGCGAGATCGCCAAGCTGATGCAGGAGGTCATTGCCAAGGTGCCCGATGCGCAGGTGATGGGTGACCTCGATGCCTGCGTGGCGTGGGCCGGGGCCAATGGCGGCGACACGAGCCGCCTCGGCATCACCGGCTTCTGCTGGGGCGGGCGCATCACCTGGCTCTATTCGGCTCATGCGCCGGTGAAGGCCGGCGTGGCCTGGTATGGCCGGCTGGTGGGCAACAACACCGAGCTCACGCCGCGTCATCCGGTGGACGTGGCCGCCAGCCTCAAGGGCCCGGTGCTGGGACTGTACGGCGGACAGGACGCGGGCATTCCGCTTGACACGGTTGATAAGATGAAATCTGCGCTGGCGGCAGGCGGGCCAGCAGCGAAGCAGTCCGAGTTCGTCGTGTACCCCGACGCACCGCATGCCTTCCATGCCGACTACCGGCCGAGCTACCGCAAGGAGGCCGCCGACGACGGCTGGAAGCGCGCGCTGGACTGGTTCAAGAAGCACGGCGTGGCCTGAGGCCCGCCGTGACCCCGAAAGCCGTGGCTTGCCGCGGCTTTTTTTGTGCGTATCTGGTGGCGTGATGATGAGTTGGGCGTGGATTCTGGCGGGAACCTTCAGTGCCGGCGTGCTGAGCGTGTGGCTGGCGGCGGGGCTGGCGTTGCGGGTGCTGGGCACCTGGGTGCCTCATCTGCTGAGCCTAGCCGCGGGGGCACTGCTGGCCACGGCCTTCACCCACTTGCTGCCCGAGGCCTTCGAGAGCGAAGCCTCGGCCCATGCGCTGTTCGGCACCCTGCTGGCCAGCGTGGTGTTCTTTTTCCTGCTGGAAAAAGGCGAGCTGTACCACCACGGTCATGAACACGGTGACCATGACCCCAGCCACCACGGCGAAGGCCGTGCAACCGAATCACCGGAGCCGGCGGCGCACACGCCTCATGCGCATGCCGCATCCCATGCGCACGGTCATGCAGATGCACATGCACACGCCCATGGACACGGGCACGGGCACGGGCACGCGCTTCACCATGGACCGCGCACCGGTGGCTGGGCCCTGCTGCTCGGCGACAGCGTGCACACCTTTGTCGACGGCGTGCTGATTGCCGCAGCCTTTGTTGCCGACGTCAAGCTCGGGCTGGCGGCCACGCTGGCGGTGCTGGCGCATGAGGTGCCGCACCACATCGGCGACTTCATCGTGCTGCGCCATACGGGCTTTTCGGCGCGCAAGGCGGTGCTGTGGACGTCGGCGGCCGGTGCGGTCACGATCGTCGGCGGCATCGTCGGCTACCTGGCCATCGGGCCGGACAGCTGGGCGCTGCCCTACCTGCTGGTCATCGCCGCCAGCAGCTTCGTCTACGTGGCGCTGGCCGATCTGATTCCGCAGTTGCAGCAGCGCCTGGGGGCCCGTCAGACGCTGGCGCAGATCCTGTGGCTGGGCGCCGGCATCGGCGGCATGATGCTGATCACCAGCGCCCTGCATTCCCACTGAGGCGGCACGGCGCATGCGGTGCGCGCCGCCCCGGCGTATGCGTCAGCGCACCACCAGCACCGGCACGGTCGAGTGCGTCAGCACCCGGTTGGTCTCGCTGCCCAGCAGCAGGGCCTGCACCCCGCGCCGGCCGTGCGAGGCCATCACGATCAGGTCGCACGACTGCTGCTTGGCGTGATCGACGACCGCCTCCCAGACGCTGACCGATTCGACGGTGTGTCCAGTGCACTGCACACCAGCGGCCTCGCAGGCGTTCTTCACACCCTGCACGTTGCGCGCCGCCATGCGCTCCTGGGCGTCGAGAAACTCCTGAGGCAGGGTGGGCTGCATCTCGGACATCGCGCTGTAGGGGTAGGGGTCCTTCACGCTGATCGTGAAGATCTCGGCGCCGAAGGTCTTGGCCAGCTGCACGGCCGTGCCGATGGCGCGCTGGGTGATGTCCGAGCCATCGGTCGGGACGAGGATGCGCTTGTACATGGTGAGCCTCCTTGGTCTGGGTGGACAGGTCCATCTTGCGCCGGTGGCGCCGGACCATGTTGACCCAAGTCAAGGGGCTCGTGCAAGCGCAAACAACCCGGCGTGCGGGTCTTCCCCAGGCGCTGAAACCGCTGGTGACTCAGCCGCGCGCCACCGGCCGGGCCGGATCGGCGCACCATTCGCTCCACGAGCCCGGATAGAGCCGCGTGCCAACCAGTCCGGCGGCCTCCATCGCGAGCAGGTTGTGACATGCGGTGACACCTGACCCACACTGATGCACGACGCGGTTGCCCGAGGCGTCGCCGAGCAGTGCGGTGAACTCGGTGCGCAGGCGGGCGGCGTCCTTGAAGCGGCCGTCCGCGTCGAGGTTGTCCTTGAAGAAGCGGTTGAGCGCGCCCGGGATGTGCCCGGCCACCGGGTCAAGCGGCTCGACCTCGCCGCGGAATCGTTCGCCCGCGCGGGCGTCGACGACCTGGGCCGACCCCGCCGAGAGTTCGGCCAGCAGCGCATCGGCCCCGACGTGTGGCACGAGGCTGGGGCGTTCAGGGTAGGGCGCCTGTGGCTCGACGACTGGCGCCGCCACCGTCAGCTCGCCACCGACCGCCTGCCATGCCGCGATGCCACCGTCGAGCACGGCCACCGCATCGTGGCCCAGCCACTTCAGCATCCACCAGGCCCGGGCGGCATAGGGGCCGCCCTGCCCGTCCAGCGCCACGACCTGCACGCCCGGGGCGATGCCCAGACGGCCAGCCGTGCGGGCGAATGTCGCGCGATCGGGCAGCGGATGCCGCCCGGTGCGCCCGGTCTTGGGGCCGCTCAGGTCGCGGTCCAGGTGGACATACTGCGCCTGCGGCACATGGCCGGCAGCATGGGCACGTTCGCCGGCGCCGGGGTCGGCCAGATCGAAACTGGCGTCGAGCACCACGAGGTGGCGAGCCGCGTCGGGTGCCGCCAGCGCGTCACGCAGGGCCTCAGCAGAGATCAGGATCGTGTGGTTCATGTGTCGGTCGTCGAGGTTGCGGGCACGGCCGGTGCGGCCTTGCTGCGCAGGAAGGTCGCCGCCACTCCGGCGGCAACGATGAAGATCATGCCAAGGATGGCCATCCAGGTCACCGGGTCGTGGAACAGCACCACACCGTAGACAAAGGAAAAGACGATGCCCAGGTACTGCAGGCTGGCGTTGACCAGGGTCTTGCCGGTGCTGTAGGCGCGCGTCATCATCAGCTGCGCCACGGTGGCCAGCAGGCCCACTGCCAGCAGCAGGCCCACGCCTTCAGGCGTGTGCGCGCTGGCGCCGGTGGTCAGCATGGTCAGGGCACCGGCCGCAATGCCACCCAGCGAGAAATAGAACACGATGCGGTACTCCGGCTCGCCGCTGCGGCCCAGTGCCGTGACCTGCAGGTAGGCCGTGGCCGACAGGATGCCCGACAGCAGGCCGATCAGGCCGTACCAGAGCTGGTCCTGTTCGATGGTCGGGCGCAGGATCAGCGCCACACCGGCAAAGCCGGTCAGCACCGCGGCGATCAGGCGCCCGTCCACGCGTGCGCCTCCCATCACGATCGCGCCACCGAGCAGGAACAGCGCCATCCAGACCGACGACATGTAGTTCAGCGTCATGGCCGTGGCCAGCGGCAGCCCGCCGATCGAATAGAACCACAGGCACAGCGCCATCACGCCGCTCAGGCTGCGCCAGAAGTGCATGCCCGGCACGCTGGTGCGCAGGGTTCCGCCGCGGCGCCATACCAGCACGGCCAGCATGCTCGCACCCACCAGGCCGCGGTAGAACACGATCTCGCCGGCGCTGTAGTAGGCCGATGCGTACTTCACGCACACGCCCATGGTGGCGAACAGCAGCGAGGCCAGGATCATCAGGATCGGAGCTTGCATGTCAGAGCACTTCTTCCTCGGTGCGCAGCAGGTGGTCGCCCGGTGGCGGCAGGTCGGCCAATGCGGGCAGGGCGTAGACCTCGACACTGCGGTCGCGCCCCTTCAGACGCTGGGCGCCCAGTGGCACCAGGGCGGCACGCAGGGCCGGGGGCAGCAGGTCGTAGGTCGTCTGGTTGACGAAGGCCGCCATGCTGGGCGCAAGCTTGCCCAGTCCTTCGAGCCGGGCGGCCACGTTCACCGTGTCGCCGATGACCGTGTAGATGCAACGCTCGGGCGAGCCGATCTGGCCCGCCAGGGCGGTGCCGCTGGCCAGACCGATGCCCATCACCAGGCGCGGTGCTCCGTAGGTCGCCCGCTCACGGTTGAACTCCTCGAGCGCGGCCTGCATCTCCACCGCGGCATACAGCGCGCGCTCCACCCGGTGCGGGTCCGGGCGCGGTGCGCCGAACACCACCACCATCGCATCGCCCATGAAGTTGTTGATGTAGCCGCCGTAACGTTGCACCGCTTCGGTCATGCGGGTGAAGTACTCGTTGAGCGTGAGCACGATGTCGCGCGGCTTCATCTGCTCGCACAGCGCGGTGAAGCCGCGGATGTCGCTGAGCAGCACCGTCACCTCGACCTCATGGCCGCCCAGCATCAGCTCGCCCTGGAGCAACTGGTCACGCACCTCGGGCGACACCAGCCGGCCGAACACGTCGCGCTCGCGCTCGCGCTTCTCGAGTTCATGGCTCATGTGGTTGAACGATTCGGCCAGCAGGCCGAGTTCGTCGTCACGCTGCAGCTCGACATGCGCATTGAGGTAGTGACCCCGCAGGATGGCACGGGCCGAACGCGCCACGTCGCGGATCGCCTGGGCCAGCCCGCGCGCAAACCGCCAGGCCAGCCAGGCGCTGAGCAGCGAGATGCCCAGCACCACGGCGCCGAAGCGCAGCAGTTCCTCGATCACCTGGCGGCGGTACTGGTCCAGGGACTCGACCACTTCGACGCGCCAGGCGGTGGCAGCCAGCGGCGCGCTGGCCGTCAGGTACTGGTTCGAGCGCTGCGCCGTCAAGGCAGGTGTCGAGACGGCCTGCGCATTGCTGCTCACCACGGGCTGGCCGGCATCGGTCAGCAAGGCGGCGCGTACGTCGCCGGTCACATCCGCGGGCAGCGCCAGCACCTGGACCAGGGCCTCGGACGTCAGGCCCACCGCCACCCAGCCGGTGATGGCTCCGGGCGCCGCAGTGGACACGATGGGCTGGAACACCGCGATGCCCTGGGCGTCAGGTCGGGGTTTCCAGTGGGGTGTTAGTGGTGAGCCGCGCGCTGTTTCCGCGGGCGGTGGCGCGCCGATGTCCACGGATCGATCGGGGGCGATCTGTGCGAGCACCTTGCCATGAGCATCCAGCACGTCCACCCTGTCGATCTCGGGACGGCTGCGGAGCTGGGCGACCAGATCGCCTGCAATGAGTCCGGGGTCGCTGGCCACCAGCGCGGCCAGCCGCTCGGCTCCCTGGATGAGCTGGGCCGCGCGGGCGGCGATCAGCGTGGCCGTCTGGCGGGTGCGCCGCTCCTGCTCCTGTCGCAGCCGCTGGGTGCTTTCGGTCAGCGACAGCAGGCCCGCGATCACCAGCGGCACGATGGTGAACATCAGCACCGCCATCGGCAGGGTGCGGCTGAGCGATCGTTTCTGCGGTTGCGTGTCGAGGTGATTCACTGGGAGCACAAGGGGCCGGGTGGGCGCGAGTGTCGCGTGCCGGAACGACAGGGGCATGCCCGACGTTCCTGACCCACGACACCAGGCCGCTGCCCGGCATTGTGCTTCAGGTTGTTCGTGCTGCGTCCTGGCGGATCACGGGCCCGCCCGACGAAACTGCACGGTGTCGATCTGAATGGTGTCTCCGGAACCCTGCCAGGCGGGCTCCTGCGACACCAGCAGGCCCACTGGCGTGGCACGGCCGTCTTCATGCAGCTTCAGTTCGCCGCTGGATGCATCGTAGGTCCACCGGCCCTGCGCCAGTCGCGTGAGGGGGCGCGAGTGCGTCGTGGTGTCCGGTGCAGGCAGTGTGGTGGTGGTCTTCAATGTGATTGACGCGGTGTACCGTCCGTCGGACCCCAGAACCAGCGGCCCGGACCATGCGGTGGTCGCATTGACGTCAGACCGGCTGGAGAGGGCTTCCCAGGTGCCTGTCAGGAAGGGCGCGGTGACGGCAGCGGCGACACTCAGACCGCTCCAGCCGCGGTGCAGCGACAGGACCTGCGCGCCGGCGCTGTCGGTGTAGACGAGCTGCTCGCCCACCAGCTGCCAGCGTGCGCTGCGGCCTGTCCAGTCGTCATCGAGGTAGACGGTGGCCTGGCCATCGCCACCGAGCGTCACGAGGCGCGGCGTGCCCTGGACGTTCGTGATGCGCCACGGGCCCAGGTCCTCGGAGGCGGATTCGAACGCACAGCCCTGGCGGGCGCGCAGAGTCAGCGGCAGGTTGCCGCGCACCGGCCGGTTCGAACGGACAGTTGTTGCCGTGCTCAATTGCTGCGCCGATGCTGCGGCACTCAAGGTGGCGCCCGCGAGGCAGACGGTCAGCGCGTCGCCGACGGGTCGCATCGCCTCGACCGTCACCGTGAGCCGGCCTGCAGCGGTGTCTCGGAACACCAGCAGGCCATTGCCGTCCCGCTCCCATTGACCGGCACTCAATGACAGCAGCGGGTGGCCGGTACGCACGGTGGTCAGGCGGTATCCGGATGGGCCGTCGCACTCGTGCTCGACACGCAACGCAGCGGTGTAGGTGCCGTCGTTGAGCAGCCTGAGGGATCCCTGCCACCGGGCGATGTCCTGGATCGCATCTGCCGGGCACGACAGTGCGGCGCGCTTCACCACGGCGCGGGCTGCCCAGTCCGACGCGTCGGCTGCGGCACGCCAGTCGCGCGCCAGCAAGGCGGTGTTGACGTCGAAGGACTGCAGGTCAGAGACGCCGTCGCGGTGTGTCCATTTCGGGGAGAACTCCCTGCGGACATCGAATGCACCGGATGTCGTGCGCGTCACGAGGCGCTCGCCGTCGAGCTGCCAGTTCAGGGTCGATGCGAACGCCGTGGCGCCGTCCGGGGTCAGGTCCTGTTCGCCGTAGACCCCGCTGTCGTGCCCAGTCCCGCCGGGTCGCAGTGCGAACCAGAGTCGTGTGCTGGATTGCCCGAAGTTGGGGTGAAAAACCGCGTCCAGCGGCGTGTGCAGCAGCAGCGGTGCACTGCCTTGCGGCTGGAGGTTCGAGGCCAGCGCGGGCATCGCTTCGGGTGGCGTGAACGTGCCGGGCGTCGATCCGTCACCGCCACCGCCGCATGCCGCCAGTGCGACCGAGGCGACGAGCGCAGTCCAGGGAGCCAGGTGGTGACGGCACGGCAGAGTGAGACGTGATGGATTCATACAGGTGTACTCGTGGGTGAGGTGTCGGGACCGCAGGCGATTGCCAACCGTTGCGTCGAGGGTGGCATGCGCCGCGGCAGGGGTGCCGTCAGGCCTGACGGCGGCACTCAAGGGGGGACGCGCGAGAACTGCACACCGTCGATCTGCATGACCTCACGGCCGAGATTCGGCAGCGGTGGCTCCGGCGCCACGAAAAACCTCAACGCGGCGGCGCGTCCGTCTTCGATCAGCTCGATCTGGCGCAGGGCCGGCTCGTAGCGCCACCGACCTTGCACCAGTCGCGTCAGCGGGCGCGACAGCGGCTGCGGCACACCGGCCGCCTGCTGGACGACGAGCCGGACAGCCGACGTGTACCGGCCGTCCGCCTGCAGGTTCAGTCGGCCCGACCAGGCGCCAGAGTGACGGCCGGCCCATTCGAACGTTGATCGTGCATCCCATTCGCCCACGAGCGCCGATGGCGCGTCGTAAACCGGGCCGAGCTGCAGCGACTGCCAGCCTCGGTGCAGTCGGGTGACCTCCTGGTGCTGTGCGTCGCGCAGGCTGATGGCCTCACCATCGAGTTGCCACTGCAATGCACGCGGAGCGGTGTCGCGGTCCATGTAGACGACGGCCTGCCCGTCGGCTTGCAGGGTCACATGCCTGGGTTTGCCCGTCACGGGCGCCTGATCTGTCCCGACGTGGTCTTCGACCGACTGCGAAAAACCGCAACCCTCGGCAGAGCGCAGGGTGAGGGGCAGGTTGTCTCGCGTCGGCAAGGCTGAAGCCGCAGTGGCCGGCACCGGCGGGGACGTGCGCGGGCCGGTCGTCTGAAGCAGTGCCCCGCCCAGGCAGATCGAGATCTGGTCTGACGTCGCGTCGTCAACGGCAAGCTCGACGGGAATCACCACGCGGCCCGCCTGCCTGTCCGTGAAGATCACCTGTCCGTGCGTGTCCAGCGCCCATTGGCCGCTCGTGAGCGTCAGCATCGGGTGGCCGGTTCGCAGCGTGACCTGCCGATCTCCCTCGGTGCACGCGTGGTTGACGGCAAGGCTGGCCGAGTAGGTGTGGTCGGCCTTCATCGAGAGCGTGCCTGTCCAGGCGTTGTAGGTGGCTGCCGCGGGGCACGCCAGGCCCGCGTGTGCGGCCACGGCGTTGGCGCCCCAGGAGCCAGACGCCGGGGCACCCGTCCAGTTGCCAACGAGGCTGGCCGTGTCGGCGCGTACTGCAACAAGTCCGGTCATGTCGTCCCGGGGCGTCCACTGCAGCGCCATCTCCGAGCGAGAGGTGAACTGCCCGGTCTGGAGGTCCTTCAGTTCGATGATCAGCCGCTCGGATTCGACCCGCCAGCGCAGAGGCTGCCAGAACGCCCGCGTGCTGTCGTCGGGCCAGTTCTCGGGCTGGAACACCGTCGTCTCCCAAGGCGCATTCATGCCGGTCCCGTCGGCCAGCAAGGCGAACCAGGCGCGCTGAGTGGAGCTTCCGTACTTCGGGTTGCGGTAGGCCACGGCAGTGCGCAACAGCACCGGTGTGCTGCCTTGAGGTTGCATGTCGGTGGAAAGCACTGGCAGCGTGGCCGGGGCTGAGAACTGGGGCTGGGTGGACGAACCACCCCCGCCGCAGGCGCCAAGCAGTGCTGACGCTGCCAGCGCGATCGCCCGGAGTGATGCACGGGATGTGATGTTGCGTACCCGTCGGAACATGGTGCCCTCGCCTGGTGTGGTTTTTTTGTTGGCGCGAGCCTATCGCAGGCCCGGATGCCGGTCATCCCCTCGAAAGGAGTAAGACCAAAGTCCAGGGACGCACCTCTCACTGGCGATCGGGCCGGGACCGGACAAAAGGAAAGGGCGCCCGCAGGCGCCCTTGGGGTCGAGCCGCCCGGCGGCTCGCGCGGCACGGTCGTCAGACCGTCTTCATGATCCCGCGATACCACTCGTGGAAGTGCTGCATGCCGTCTTCCATCGGGCTCTGGTACGGGCCCACCTCGTTGTCGCCGCGGTCCATCAGGGCCTTGCGGCCCCAGTCCATGCGCAGGGCGATCTCGTCGTCCTCGACGCAGGTCTCCATGTAGGCGGCCTGCTGGGCTTCGACGAACTCGCGCTCGAAGGCGACGATTTCCTCGGGGTAGTAGAACTCCACCACGTTGAGTGTCTTCTGCGGGCCCTGCGGGTACAGCGTCGACACCACCAGCACATGCGGGTACCACTCGACCATGATGTTCGGGTAGTAGGTCAGCCAGATCGCGCCGTGGCGCGGGACGGGGTCGTCGTGACGGTCGCGGCGGAAGTTCAGCACCGCGTCCTGCCAGCGGCGATAGATGTCCGAGCCGGCCCGGCCCAGCGCGTTGGCCACGCCCACGGTCTGCACCGAGTAGTCGCGGCCGAACTCCCAGCGCAGGTCGTCGCAGGTCACGAAGTTGCCCAGACCGGGGTGGAAGGGGCCGACGTGGTAGTCCTCGAGGTAGACCTCGATGAAGGTCTTCCAGTTGTAGTCGCACTGGTGAAGTTCGACCTTGTCGAGGACGTAACCGCTGAAGTCCAGGTCAGCCACGGGGCCCAGGCGGGCGAGGTCAGCGGCCACGTCGCGGCCGTTGTCCTCGAACACCAGGCCGTTCCAGGTGCGCACCTTGTAGTTGTTGAGGTTCAGGCAGGGGTCATGGCTGAAATGCGGTGCACCCAGCAGCTGGCCGTCCAGACCGTAGGTCCAGCGGTGCAGCGGACACACGATGTGGCTGCGGGTGTTGCCGCGCCCGCGCAGCATCACCGCCTGCCGGTGGCGGCAGACGTTGGAGATGAGCTCCACACCGTTGGGGGTGCGCACCAGCGCACGGCCTTCGCCCTCCTGAGGCAGGGCGTAGTAGTCGCCAAGCTCGGGCACCGACAGCTCGTGCCCGAGATAGCGAGGCCCGGACTGGAAGATGAGCTCCATCTCGCGTCCGAAGAGTTCGTTCGCGAAATATGCCGTCACCGGCAGTTGCGTGTGGCTTTGCTCGAGCGCTTCTCGAGCGATGGAAAGGTCTGACATGATCCCCAGGATCTCCAAAAACCAATGTCAACCACCACCCACGGTGGGCTCATCCTCCTGGTTGCGACCCGCTCCGCATGAAATGTTCGTGTGACCTCCGTGCTCTGGATATGAACGATCGAGACGCGCGGGGGGTGTCCAGGGGAACCCGCGATTTTACCCGGGGGTGGTCAGCCGGGGTGGACCCCGGTCAAATCAGCGGGAATTCGAGTCGGCTCCCCAGGGCGGGGCGCCGCCTGGCAACGCCTGACTACAATGGTCGGTTTCTTCTCAAGATATGCCCAAGTCACCCAACGCCAGGCAGGCCGACCTGCCGCCGAGCTACGAGGAGGCCCTTGCCGAGCTGGAAAGGCTGGTGGCCGAGCTCGAGTCCGGGCAGCTGCCGCTGGATCGCCTGCTGCAGAGCTACCAGCGCGGTGCGGTGCTGCTGAACTTCTGCCGCGGCCGCCTGGAGGCGGTCGAGGAGCAGGTGAAGGTGCTGGAAGACGGGCAGTTGAAACCTTGGACTCAAACATGAACGGCCATCGCAGCGACACGTTCGACGCCTGGGCCCAGGCCAGCCTGGCCAGCGTCGAGCAGGCCCTGGAGGCCTGGGTGCCGGCCGATGCACCGGTCGGCCTGGGCGAGGCCATGCGCTATGGCGTGCTCGATGGCGGCAAGCGGCTGCGGCCGCTGCTGGTGCTGGCCAGCGCGCAGGCCGTCAACGGTCTGGCGCCTGCGGCCATGCGGGCGGCCTGCGCGGTCGAGCTGATCCACGCCTATTCGCTGGTGCACGACGACATGCCCTGCATGGACAACGACGTGCTGCGTCGCGGCAAGCCCACCGTGCACGTGCGCTACGGCGAGGCGCGTGCCATGCTGGCCGGCGACGCGATGCAGTCGCTCGCCTTCGAGATCCTGACCCCCGAAGGTGACGAGGTGCCCGCAGCCCTGCAGGCCCGCCTGTGCGGGCTGCTGGCCCGTGCCGCCGGCAGCGACGGCATGGCCGGTGGCCAGGCGATCGATCTGGCGAGCATCGGCGAGGCCCTCGACGAAACCCGCCTGCGCGACATGCACCAGCGCAAGACCGGCGCGCTGCTGCGTGCCAGCGTGCAGATGGGGGCCGCCTGCGGCCAGACCGATGCCCGTGCCTGGGAGGCCTTGTCCGACTACGGCTGGAGCATCGGGCTGGCTTTCCAGGTGGTCGACGACATCCTCGATGTCACCCAGGCGTCCGAAACCCTGGGCAAGACCGCCGGCAAGGATGCCGAGAACAACAAACCCACCTACGTGTCGGTGCTTGGGCTGGACGCCGCGCGCCGGTATGCTGGTGACCTGCGCGAGCGCGCCCACGACGCGCTCGTGCAAGGCGGGCTCGGCGAGGCCGCCTGGCTGCACGTGCTGGCCGACAAGGTCGTGGACCGGGAAAGCTGATGACCTACCCTCTGCTGCAAGCGATCGAGTCGCCGGCCGATCTGCGCCGCCTGTCACGTGCCGAACTCAAGCGTCTGGCTGTCGAGCTGCGCGAGTTCGTGCTGCAAAGCGTGTCCCAGACCGGCGGGCACCTGTCGTCCAACCTCGGCACGGTGGAGCTCACCATCGCGCTGCACCATGTGTTCCACACCCCCGAAGACCGGCTGGTGTGGGACGTCGGCCACCAGACCTACCCGCACAAGATCCTGACCGGCCGCCGCGACCGCATGCACACGCTGCGGCAGCTGGGCGGCATGAGCGGTTTTCCGCGCCGCAGCGAAAGCGAATACGACACCTTCGGCACGGCCCATTCGTCGACCTCGATCTCCGCCGCACTCGGCATGGCGATGGCGGCCAGGCTCAAGGGCGAGGATCGCCGGGCGGTGGCCATCATCGGTGACGGCGCGATGAGTGCGGGCATGGCCTTCGAGGCGCTCAACAATGCCGGCGTGGCCCATGCCTGCGGCCAGGCCGACATGCTGGTCGTGCTGAACGACAACGACATGTCGATCTCGCCGCCGGTGGGTGCCCTGAACCGGCACCTGGCGCGGCTCATGTCGGGCCGCTTCTATGCGGCCGCCCGCGAGGGCGCCAAGCAGGTGCTCAAGAACGCACCGCCCCTGTTCGAGCTGGCCCGCCGCCTGGAAGAGCATGCCAAGGGCATGGTCGTACCCGGCACGATCTTCGAGGAGTTCGGCTTCAACTATGTCGGCCCGATCGACGGGCACGACCTCGACGCCCTGATCCCCACGCTGGAGAACCTGCGCAAGCTCAAGGGGCCGCAGTTCCTGCATGTGGTCACGAAGAAGGGCTACGGCTACAAGCTGGCCGAGGCCGATCCCATCGCCTACCACGGCCCGGGCAAGTTCAACCCGCAAGAAGGCCTGAAGAAGGCGCCAGCCGGCAAGCCCACGTTCACGCAGGTGTTCGGGCAGTGGCTGTGCGACATGGCCGAAGCCGACGAACGACTCGTGGCGATCACGCCGGCGATGCGTGAAGGGTCGGGCATGGTCGAATTCGAGAAGCGCTTTCCCAAGCGCTATCACGACGTCGGCATTGCCGAACAGCATGCCGTGACCTTTGCCGCCGGGCTGGCGTGCGAGGGCCTGCGCCCGGTGGTGGCGATCTACTCCACCTTCCTGCAGCGCGGCTATGACCAGCTGATCCACGACGTGGCGATCCAGGACCTGCCGGTGGTGTTTGCGCTGGACCGCGCGGGCATCGTCGGTGCGGACGGCGCGACCCACATGGGCGCCTTCGACATCGCCTATCTGCGCTGCATTCCGAACATGTGTGTGCTCACGCCGTCTGACGAGAACGAGTGCCGTCAGATGCTGTACACCGCGTTCCGTCACAACCATCCCACGGCCGTGCGTTACCCGCGCGGCGCGGGTGCCGGCGTCGAGATCCAGAAAGAGATGACCGCCTTGCCGTTCGGCAAGGGCGAGATCCGCCGGCAGGGCCAGCGCATCGCCATCCTGGCCTTCGGCACGCTGCTGTACCCGGCCCTGGAGGCCGCAGACAAGCTGGATGCGACGGTGGCCAACATGCGCTTCGTCAAGCCGCTGGACACGGCGCTGCTCGAGGAGCTGGCGCGCACCCATGACGCGCTGGTCACCGTCGAGGACGGCTGCCTGCCCGGCGGTGCCGGCAGTGCCGTCACCGAAGCCCTGCAGGCTGCCGGCATCACGGTGCCCGTGCTGTCCATGGGTTTCAAGGACGAGTTCATCGAGCATGGCGATCCGGCCAAACTGATGGCGCAGCAGGGCCTGGATGCCGATGGCATCGAGCGTGCGATCTTGCAGCGTTTCGGGAGCAAGCTTGCGCTGGTGCGCCCTGCCGTCAACCATTGATCCCCCTTCCGCACCTGGGGAAAGCCCTGAGGCCTCAGACTGTCGCGTCGGCGATTGACATCGCCGGGCCCTGAGGAAGACCATGAACGACATGACCCGCCCATCCCGACTGATGCCTCCCCAGGAGGCCATGCCCGACGTTCAGAGCTCGCGCGACGAACGTCGCCTGGCCATTGCGCGGGTCGGCGTGAAGGATGTGCGCTATCCGATCCAGCTGCTGGTGGCCGGTGCGATGCAGCCCAGCGTGGCCATGTGGGACCTGGACGTCGCCCTGCCGGCCGACCAGAAGGGCACGCACATGTCGCGCTTCGTGGCCTGGCTGAATGAGCATCACCAGCATCCGATCGAGTCCGAAGGACTGCGATCCGACCTGGCCAGCATGCTCGCGCTGCTGAATGCCGAAGAAGGGCGCATCGAGGCCCGCTTCTCGTTTTTCATCCAGAAGGTCGCGCCGGTCTCCGGCGTGCGCAGCCTGCTCGACTACCAGGGCCGCTGGATTGCCGAAAGCCGTGCGGGCGAGGCCCGTGTCTGGGCCGAGGTGGTGGTGCCGGTGAAGTCGCTGTGCCCCTGCTCGAAGGAAATCTCCGAGTTCGGTGCGCACAACCAGCGCTCACACGTCACGATCCGGGCCGAGTTGCTGAGCAACGTCGACTGGCACGAACTGGTGCGTTTTGCCGAAGAAAGCGCCTCCAGCGAGATCTGGCCGCTGCTCAAGCGCACCGATGAAAAGTGGATCACCGAGCGAGCCTACGAGAACCCCAAGTTCGTCGAGGACCTGGTGCGCGACGTGGCCCTGCGCCTGAACGCCGAACCTCGCATCGGTCGTTACCGGGTCGAAGTTGAAAACTTCGAGTCGATTCACAACCACTCGGCATTCGCGGTCATCGACCGCGAATGACACGGCCCG
>CAMLSD010000059.1 GCA_946482595.1 uncultured Comamonadaceae bacterium | reverse complement strand
TTGGGGCTGCGAGGCGAAAATTCGGCTCAATACCAGCTCGGCGCTCGTCGTGGCTACTGGATGGCCGGAATCGTTGACTTGTTCAGCGTAGCCCTAACCCTTCGGTCAACGCGACAGCCAACGGCATGGCGCTTGGCCCGCGCAGCACCCAGGCCTATCATGTGCCGCGCGGGCCAAGCGCCATGCCGTCGTCTGCGCGTTACCTCAAACGTTGATATGGCTTCTCTCTGTCAAGAGGGCGAACGCGATCCTCTGCGACTGCAGATGTGATGAGTAGGCGGTTGCCGGACGGGGAACCCGACGGAGCCTGAAGTTGCCACCCGTGATGGATGTGCGACGGTTGCTCATGCTGATATTCGAGGGTTGGAACCTCAAGACCAATGTGCGTCGCGGGGCTGCCTTCGCTCTAGGGGCTGAGATCAGCGGCCCTGTGTTGCCACGAGGCCGGTGCTCAATAACGTTGTCGAGGGTTCCCCAGTGGCCGCGGCTGCGCCGCGTTCCCCCTCCGGCATCAGAATGGGTCTGCGCTGTGGGCACCTCCTTGGGCTGTTTCCTTCAGAAGCGGTATTCAAGGTCCTGGAATGGCTCAGGCCTTGGGCGCAGCGCTGTCGGTGTCCTCGATGCCCTGCCAGCCCGAGGTCTGCACTTCGCGTCCGATGGCCCAGACGAATCCCGCCAACTCACGGGCCACGGCGACGACGGCCTTGTTCTTCATGACCCGGCGCGCCATCAGGCGCTTGAACCTGGCGTTGCGCAGCAGCAGTGCCTTCTGGCGGTGGCGGGCATTGCGGCATTCGCGTACGGCGTCCTCGCGCGCGCAACAGGTCGCGCACGGCTTCGTCGCCTGCGCCGGGTATGCGCACCGCGGTAAGGTCGCCCGAGCGTGACAGCCGCGCAAGCATCATCGCATCGCGCCGGTCGGCCTTGACATGACGCGCTCGCCCGCACGTTTGGGGATGGACGATGGTGCCACCACCTCGCACGCGATGCCCTGGGCGCTGAGGTGTCGCCAGATCACGAACCCGCACGGCCCCGCCTCGTAGACCACGTGCAGGCGGTGGCCGCGGCTGATGATCTTGCGCAGCGCCTTGTCCAGCGCGGCAAGATCGCCGCCAATGGTGCCCACGTGGCGAACCGCGCCGTCGCGGCCGACATCGTCCAGCGCGATGTCGATGCTGTCCTTGTGAATGTCCAGATCCACGTACACGGTGCTAAATTCCTTCATGGCTCGTCTCCCTGCAAATTCGCAACGACCCGACCGACCATTGGTCCGGTGCATTGGTGTAGCTCGGCTCGCCCCTGGCGGGCAACCTACGGTCTTGCAGGGGACGGGCCGCCTGAATTCACGAAGCCGTCTTGTCTAGGCATACGAATCAACTCAGGGGGAAATGTGGCAACAACAAAGAAGAGCGCAGCCACCGAAACGGTGTCTCTGATCCCAGAGGACCCCGCAACCCCTCGACCTCGGCTCCACAAGTTGATAGTTAAGAACTTCAGAGCCATTGGCGCCCGTCCTGTTGAGGTTGAACTTGACGACATAGTCGTTCTGGTCGGCCCAAACAATGCGGGGAAGAGTAGTATTCTCCGAGCCTATGAAGTCGTTATGAAGCAAGGCTCGAACGAAGGAAAGCTACAAACCGACGACTTTCCAAATGGCGTCGTCGACGCTAGTTCTTTCCCCGAGATCGAGCTACAAACGATCGTCTTCGACAACGCACCAGGAGAAAGATGGCTTAGCCCAACAGCTACAGGAGAGTGGTTGATTCGCGAACAATGGCGATGGAGTAGTCCCAATGCGAATCCTCAGCGAAGAGGTTTCGATGTTCAAAAGAACGGGTGGGATGATCAAGTTCCTTGGGGCGCCCCAAACGTCGCCAACAGCAGGCGGCCACTTCCTCACAGGATTGAGGCATTTTCGTCGCCGGACATACAGGCCAAAGAAATCATCGACCTGCTTCTAAGCGTTCTCAAAGACAAGATGAAGGCCTATAGGTCAGATGGTGAAAGGCAAGAAAAGTCAGACTACGAACTTCTCCTTGAAAGGATCGTAGATTTTCAGCTGAAGGTCGTCGCTTCCGCCAAAGAGGAAACTGAGAGAATCGAAGCAGAAGTTTCTAATCTCTTAGAGCGCGTCTTCCCCAGGCATCGGATCAAACTGGATGCTAAGCCCGAGTCTGATGTTGAAAAGTCATATACCCCCTTTAAGGCTTCTCCAGATCTTTTGATGGGACCGGCAGACGGCTATCTCTCAAAAATCTCTCAACAAGGTAGCGGCGCACGTCGCACCCTCCTTTGGACTGCTTTGCGCTACCTCTCGGAGGCTGCGACGTCGTCCGATACGGCCACTCGGCCGCACGTGCTGCTTTTGGATGAGCCTGAGATCTGCTTGCACCCAACGGCTATTCGGGAGGCAAGAGAAGTTCTTTACAGCCTGCCAGTCACCAAGAACTGGCAAGTCATGATTACTACGCACTCACCGATCTTCATTGATCTAGCCAAGGATAACACGACGGTCGTAAGGGTCGAACGTCAATCAGACAATCAAGTTCATAGCACTACGCTTTACCGCCCTACCAAGGCCAAGCTTGATGACGATGACCGCGCTAACCTCAAGGCGTTAAACGCTTGTGACCCCTATGTAAATGAGTTCTTCTTTGGAGGTGACGTGGTAGTGGTGGAAGGTGATACGGAATACACCGCCTTTTCCCTACTGAAATCGTTCGCACCAGAAAAGTACCGCAATCTGCACATCATCAGGGCGCGCGGAAAGGGTTCGATCCTCACGATCCTGAAGATACTCAATCAATTCTCAAGCAGATACGCCGTTCTGCACGATTCCGACACACCGCTAGCCAAGAACGGCGCAAGTGCCGCATGGGGAGTTAATGCATCAATTCGCACGGCAATTGATGCTTCTCCGGTGGCGGAAAGTATCCGGCATGTTGTCTCCGTGACAAACTTTGAGATCGCTCTATTTGGCAAAGAGGCTTCCTCTGAAAAGCCATACAACACAATGATCAAGCTCACCTCCACAGAAGCGCTACGCGTCCGTGCAGAGTCACTGCTCGCTGCGCTAATCGATCAAAGTGCGGAGGTTCCAGAACCTTTCGTTCGCTGGACAAATCTTTCCGCTCTCCAGTCAAGCGTAGAAGCGGCGAATGCCTCTCAAGCAACACCCTCCAAGTAGTTAGTTTCATTGACGGTATCGCGACGGCCTGAGGCTCGATGAGGCCGTTGACGTTTCAGGCACCAGTTTCATGCCGAGCTGTTGGGCGCGCCGGCTGAAGCTGGCCGCGACGCGCTGGCGGTAGCGCTCCTCAAAGTCGTCCTGGCCCTGGCCCGTGTATTCCTTCCCCTGGGTCAGCATCGCGTAGATCAGCCGCGCGAGCCTGTGCGCCGCCGCCGTCACGGCCTTGGCCTTGTCCATGCGGGCGCACATCCGCCGGTGATACGCGCCCATCGCCGCTGCCGCCAGCCGCAGGGCCAGGGCCGCACGGTCGGCGTTGGGCAGCGTCCACCCGCTGAGCGGCTTGCCGCCGCTGATCCTGGTGCCCGGGCTCAAGCCGAGCCAGCTGGCGAAGTGCTTGGCGCTCGGGAATCGGCTCAGGTCGCCCCCCGTTTCCGACACCACTACCAGTGCCGTCGTCACGTCCAAGCCGTCGATGCGCGTGAGGTCCACCCCGCACATCTGGAACAGCCGGGTGCGCAGGTCGAACTTCGGCGCGTTGCGGGCCGTGCTGCGCTTCTTGCCCCGGTCCGACTCGTCCTCGTTGAGCTTCACGCCTTGCGTCTGTGCCTCCAGTCGCGCGTGCAGCTCGGCAAGCTGCTGGCCGCAGAAGTCAAAGGCCGCCAGCGCCTGCTTGAGCGTGAACAGGTGCTCACGGCGCCAGTGGCCGTGCAGGGCGCGGGCGATGTCGGCTTCGCTGGCCTTGAAGCGGCGGTCGCGCAGCGCCACCACGCCATCGGCCGGCCGGAAGGCGCCGTGCACCCGGCCGTAGCTGTGCAACTGCTGCAGCCACTGGCGGTCCAGCACATCGCTCTTGCGGCGCGAGACGTTCTTGACGTGACGGGCGTTGACCCGCAGCTCACCACTGTCGATGACGCTGCCCATGAGCACGCCAACCCGCGGGCAATGTGCACCATGGCTGCTCCGGTCTTCCCCGGTGCCACGCTCCGCCGTGCCACGGTCGCCGCCGGCACGGCAAGTGCTTCTTCGGGACGCGTCGCGGGCGAGGCGGGCCGACTACTCCGCGGCCCCTTCACTCAGGCTTGGCCAGCCCCAGCTTTTCCACCAGCGCCTTTTCCTTCTTGAAGGTCTCTTCGGCAAAGCGGGTGTACTGCTTGCTGTCCATGTAGATGAGTTCCTGGTCGTACTTGGCCAGCACTTCCACATGGTTCGGCATTTCCATCGCTTGCTTGAAGGCGTCATGGATGCGCTTGGTGAGCTTCGGGTCCATGCCCTTGGGCCCGCCGATGCCGTAGGGCGAGGCCTGGACGATGTCCAGGCCCAGCTCCTTGAGCGTGGGCACGTCCGGCAGCTTGGCCAGGCGCTTGGCGCCCCAGGTGTTCAGCACGCGCAGCTTGCCGGCCGTCACATGCGGCATGAAACCGGTCGAGTCGGCGGCGGCCATCAGCTGGCCCCCCAGCAGGTCCTGCATCAGCGGCGCACTGCCGCGGTAGGGCACGTGATTGAGCTCGATGCCGGCCTTCTGGGCGATCTCTTCCATCGTCAGGTGCGGGCTGGTCAGCGCGCCGGTGGAGCCGTAGCTCAGCCGTCCCGGGTTGGCCTTGGCCCAGGCCACGAAGTGCGTCCAGCTCTTGAGCTGGGAGTCGGCCGGCACCACCAGCCCGAAGGCATAGCCCGTGACGCAGGTGATGTAGGTGATGTCCTTGACCGGGTCCCAGTTGATCTTGGTGGTGTACGGCAGGCGGAACACGCCCAGCGGGATCTGAGCCAGCGTGTAGCCGTCGGGGCGGGAAGTCTGCAGCGCCTGGGCCGGCAGCGTGCCGCCTGCGCCCGAGCGGTTTTCGACGACCACGGTCTGGCCGAGGATCTTCGAGGCATTTTCGGCCAGCACACGCATCGTGATGTCGGTGGGCCCGCCTGCCGGGAACGCGATCAGCAGCTTGATCGGCTGGCTGGGATAGGCCTGTGCCGACGCGGCGCCCGGCACACCCAGGGCCACGGCCGAACCTCCGAGCATTTTCAAGACCTGTCGACGTTGCATGGCAAGGCTCCTTAAGGTTGCATGTGTCAATACCGGAGCATTGCACTGCACAACGGACCTTGCCACCCGTGATTCACCTGAAAACTTGTCACTCCAGCGACAACACGTTCTGCATAGCAGCACCGTCAGTGAGCATGAACACGCATCGTCGCCCGACCCGCCCTGACGCCCGAGAAGCCTGTGAGTTCAGCGCGCGTCGGGCGGCCGATTCGCTCGATCCATGCGGCAGAGGTGGCGGAACACGACATCTCATTCGGCCAAGCGCGGCCTAGAGTTGCATCATCCTCACTGCGGAGCGCTGCCATGCTGATCGGTGTACCCAAGGAGATCAAGGACCACGAATACCGCGTCGGGCTGGTGCCCTCGTCGGTGGCGGAGCTGGTGCACAGGGGGCACCGCGTGCTGGTGGAACAGGGTGCCGGCGCCGGCATCGGGCTGAGTGATGGTGACTATGTGGCCGCAGGCGCCCACATCGCCGATGGCTCGGCGCCGATCTGGGCGCAGGCCGAGCTGATCGTGAAGGTCAAGGAACCGCAGGCGCTGGAGCGTGCCCAGTTGCGTGCCGGCCAGACCCTGTTCACCTACCTGCACCTCGCTCCCGACCTGGCGCAGACGCGCGACCTGGTCGCCAGCCGGGCGGTGTGCATCGCCTACGAGACGGTGACCTCGCCACACGGTGGCCTGCCGCTGCTCACCCCGATGTCCGAAGTCGCCGGGCGGCTCGCGCCGCAGGTGGGTGCCCATTGCCTGGAAAAGGCGCAGGGCGGACGCGGCATGCTGCTGGGCGGCGTGCCGGGTGTGGCGCCGGCCGACGTGCTGGTGATCGGCGGTGGGGTGTCAGGCACCCATGCGGCCACGATTGCCATCGGCATGGGCGCGCGGGTGACGATCGTCGACCGCAGCGCCGACGTGCTGCGGCGGCTGGCCGCGCAGTTCGGCGAGCGCATCGCCACGGTCTTCTCCACCCGCGATGCGCTGACCCATCTGGTCGCGCGGGCCGACCTGGTGATCGGTGCCGTGCTGGTGCCCGGTGCGGCGGCGCCCAAGCTGGTCACGCGCGAGATGATCCGCACGATGAAACCCGGCGCCGTGCTGGTGGACATCGCGATCGACCAGGGCGGCTGCTTCGAGACCTCCCGCCCCACCACCCACTCCGCCCCGACCTTCGTGGTCGACGGCATCGTGCACTACTGCGTGGCCAACATGCCCGGCGCGGTGGCGCGCACCTCGACCTTCGCGCTGAACAACGTGACCCTGCCCTTCGTGCTGGCGCTGGCCGACAAGGGCTGGCGGCGCGCGCTGCAGGACGACGTGCACCTGCGTGCCGGGCTGAACGTCTGCGCCGGCCAGATCACCTGCGAGCCGGTGGCGCAGGCGCACGGCATGGCTTTCGTGCCGGCGGAGTCGATGCTCGGTTGAAACGGCCGCGCGCCCGGGTCGCCCCTCAGGCCCGGGTCATTCGGCTTCCATGATGGCCTGCGCCTTGCGCGCGGCATTGAGCAGGCTGGTGCCGTCCAGCGGCGCGAGCGTGGCGGCGGCCGCCACCGCATGCTCGAGCTGTTCGGGGGCACGGAACAGGTAGTGGCAGACAGCCGACAGCGCACAGAACGGCCGGGCCGCCTCCTTGTCCGGCCAGGCGCCGCCGGTCTGCACGACCACGTGGTAACGCACGCAGGTGATGGCCGCCGGGGCCAGCGTCCAGGTTTCGCACAGGGCCGCACCCAGGGCGTCGTGGCTGACGCCGAAGGCCTGCATTTCCTGCAGCACCAGGATGTCGTCGCTCGGCGCGGCCTTGAGCATGGCCTCGTAGCGGTCGGGCGCGTGCTTGTACATCACCGCCTTGCCGCATTCCTCGAACAGGCCTGCGGAGTGGGCGATGAACGAATCCAGCCCGAGCGAGCGCGCCATCACGCTCATCATCGCGCCGCGGCGGTTGGCGCGGTACCACATCGCGTCGAGCTGCGGCGAGGGCGGAAAGGCCGAGCGCAGGCCCATGCCGTAGGTGATGGCCGCGACCTCGTTGGTGCCCAGGTAGGTGATGGCCTGCTGCACCGTGCGCACCGGCTGGCGCAGGCCGTAGAAAGGCGAGTTCAGCGCCTTGAGCACGGCCGCGGCCAGGGCCATGTCGCCTTCGATCAGGCTGCCCATGGCGCGGAAGTTGACGTCCTCGTCGGCCATCATGAGCGACAACTGCAGCAGCACGTCCGGCTGGGCGGGCAGGTCGATGTTCAGGGAGCGCAGGATGGGATCGACGGGCATGATGCAAGGGCAAGGCGGACTGTCTGTGATCTTAGCTGGAGCGGCCGCGCCGCGCGGCCCGAACTTCGCGACCAATGCACGCTGCGGCGCGGCGGCGGCGTCGTACCATCGACACTCGTCGCACCCTCGCATCTCCCGGACGCCACCATGTGCCAGCTGCTCGGCATGAACTGCAACACCCCGACGGACATCGTCTTCAGCTTCACCGGTTTTGCCACACGCGCCCAGGAACACGCCGACGGGTTCGGCATCGCGTTTTTCGAGGGCCGCGGGGTGCGCCTGTTCGTCGATCACCAGGCCGCCGTGCACTCGCCGGTGGCCGACCTGATCCGCCGCTATCCGATCCGCAGCACGAATGTCGTGGCCCACATCCGCAAGGCCACGCAGGGCCAGGTGGCGCTGGAGAACTGCCACCCCTTCGTGCGTGAACTCTGGGGCCGCTACTGGGTGTTTGCCCACAATGGCGACCTGAAGGGCTTTTCGCCCCGGCTGCATGCCGCCTTCCGCCCGGTGGGCCACACCGACAGCGAACTGGCGTTCTGCTGGCTGATGCAGGAGCTGGCCAAGAACCATGCCTCGGTGCCGACCCCGGAACAGCTCACGGCCACCCTGGCCGAGCTGGTGCCGCAGGTGGCGGCGCACGGGACCTTCAACTTCGTGCTGAGCCACGGCACGGCGCTGTGGGCGCACTGCTCCACCCGGCTGCACTACCTGGTGCGCCAGCATCCGTTTTCGGTCGCCCGGCTGCACGACGAAGACCTGAGCGTGAACTTCGCCGAAGTCACCACACCGGACGACCGGGTTGCCGTGATCGTGACCGAGCCGCTCACGCAAGAAGAGCCCTGGACGGCCTTCGCACCGGGTGAGCTGAAGGCCTTTGTCGACGGGCGCCCGCTCCCCACGGCGTGATGCTCAGGGGCGGTGCAACGGCAGCAGCAGCGTCACGCGGGTGCGGCCCGGCTGCGACACGAAGCTCACGTCGCCGCCCAGACCCTGGGCCCGCTTGCGCAGGTTGCGCAATCCGCGCCCGCCTTCGCCCCGCTCCAGCATCGCCGGCACGTCGAAGCCCTCGCCGTCGTCGATGATGTTCACCTCGACCCGGTCGTCCTCCTTGCGCATCTCGATGCGCACCGTGTGGGCACGCGAATGCTTGAGCACGTTGGTCAGGGCTTCCTGCACGATGCGCAGCACCTGCAGGGCGGCGGTCGGGTCGAGCCAGGGCAGCTGCGGCAGGTCGTCGACATGCCACTCCAGCACGAGGCCGGCCGATTCCAGGCGCCGGCCCAGGCGATAGCGCAGCGTGGCCAGCAGCGTGACCAGGTCGTGGCCGATCGGTTCGAGCGAATCGATCACCAGGCGCAGGTCGTCCACGCACTCGCGCAGCACGGCGGCCACGGCCGGGATGTCCAGCCGCCCCTGCTCGACCAGCACCAGCGAGGACATCAGCGCCGACCCCATGCCGTCATGCATGTCACGCATCAGCCGCTGGCGCTCCAGCAGCATGGCCTGTTCGCGCTCGACCTGCCGCAGGCGCTCATGGTTGCGCTCCAGCTCGGCCGTGCGATCGGCCAGCCGCAGCTCCAGCGAAGCGTTGATGCGCTCGACCTCGTCGATCGCACCGGCATACCGGCGCAGCACCGCATACAGGAAGGCGCCGAACACCAGCAGCGTGGCATAGGGCATCAGGTAGATCGATTCGGGCGTGATGCGCAGGCTCACCAGCAGCAGGTCATGGATGCCCAGTGCGATCGAGATCCACAACGCCACGGCCAGCACGCGCAGCTCGCGCGATCCGTCGCGGAAGGCCACCCAGGTGATGAAACCGGTGGCAAACAGCGATACCGCCGCATTGAGCAGGTGCTGCACGACCAGCCCCTCCCAGGGCAGGATCGGCATCGTGGCGAGCGAGATCGCCACGGTGAAGGCCACCATCACCGACTCGACACCCCGATATCGCCGATGGTGGAAGCGGAAGGCAAAGATGTAGTTGAGCACCATCACCCAGGACAGCGAGGCGTGGGTGAGCCACCAGAACCAGTCGTTGGCCGGCCCCGGGTCGGGGAAGACGACGTGATAGTGCAGGTTGCGCAACCACCACACGGCTGAAGTCAGCGCAAACAGCAGGTAGGCCAGCTCGCGCCGCTGCCGGCGGCGCCACCAGAAGCCGAACGAAAAGATGCCCAGCACCAGGATGGTCAGGCTGGTGACCTGCGGCGCCGTCACCTGCAACAGATAGCGACGGTCGTACATCGGGCGCACGTCGCTCGTGGCGCCCACCCAGATCGACGACATCGACTGCGACTGCCCCTCGCGCCAGGGCAGGCCCACCACCAGCTCGACCTCGACGTCAGTGCCTGGCGACGTGAAGATCACGTCCGGCGGGATCGGCACGTAGATCGGGCGGTTCCACTGGGTCGTCCAGTCCTCGCGGTTGGCCATCAGCACGCGCCCATTGACGTGCACCTCGGCCGGCCCGCCGTTGACCCGCGCGACATACACCGCCAGCGGCGGGGAGTCGCCCCGGGCAGGCAGCGTGTAACGCACGTGGTACCACTGCATGATCCAGCGGCGGTTTTCGGGTTCGCCGCGATACGCCACCCGGGGCTGGGCATCGGGCAGGCTGATCCGCCGCCAGCCCGGCTCGGCCAGGTCGGGCCGCAGCGTGCCGGCCTCGGGCAGGCGGGTGCCCAGTGGCACCACCTGGTACTGGGCCGTCGTGAAATGCTGCAGCGGCGGCGCCGAGCTGCCTGCCTGGGCCCCGGCCGCAGCGGCCCACAGCAGCGCCAACAGCATCACGGCCGTCAGCGTGACGGCCGTGATGCAGCGGCGAAGATCGCGCTCAGTCGTGCAGCAAGCCCAGCTTGCGCGCTTCATAGACGGCTTCGGACTTCGAATTCACCTGGAGCTTGCGGTAGCTGCGCTTCACGTAGGTCATCACCGTGTGTTTCGAGACGTGCATCATCTGCGCGATCTCTTCATAGGTGAAGCCCTTGGTCGCCATCGTGAGCACGGCCAGCTCGCGCTCGGACAGCACCGGCGCATCGGGCGAGGGTGTCACCCCGGCCGGCACGGCGGCCGTGGCCGCAGCCGGGGACAGCCGGGCGAGCAACTGGCGCGCGATCACCGGGCTGATCGGGCTGCCACCCGCATGCAGCGCACGGATCTGCTCGACAAAGTCTTCCGGCAGGGTGTCCTTCAGCAGGTAGCCGGTCGCCCCGGCCTCCAGCGAGGTGATGACGTGCTGCTCGTCGCCGAACACCGTCACGACCATCACGTCGCACTCGGGCAGGTGCGCCGCGCAGTAGCGGATCAGTTCGATGCCGCTGATGTCGGGCAGCCCCAGGTCGACCAGCAGGACGTCGGGCCGCGCGGCCTTGAGCAGCGCCAGGCCGGATTGCCCGTCACTGGCCGCGCCCGCCAGGCGCAGATCGGGAGCGGACTCGATGGCATGCACAAAGGCCTGCCTGAATTTGCTGTCGTCTTCGACCACAGCCACGGATAGTTGCCACATGCCCCGCAGTGTAGGGGTTGGCAACCCTGCGCGGGCGACCGGCAGGGGCCCGCAGCGGGGCTGTCCCATCGAGGCGGGACAGGCGAACCCGGCCCGGCAGCCGCTGCTCAGCCGGCTTCCAACCAGGCACCGGCTTGGCATATTTGTGCGCGCGCTGGACAATCCCCGGATGATCGCCCGCACGCCGCCCCACATGCCCCTGCCCCCACCCCCGATGCCCGACCTGCGCCAGCCGACCGCCCTGCTGGACCATGTGCGCCACACGCTGGACTTCTACCGCCCCCGCGCCTTCGATCCCACCGGCGGCTTTTTCCATTTCCTGAAGGACAACGGCCGGGTCTACGACCCGCACACCCGCCACCTGGTCAGCAGCACACGCTACGTGTTCCTGTGGGCGATGGCCGCACGCCACTTCAACGAGCCGCAATACCTCGACGACACCCGCCACGCGCTGGACTTCCTGCACCGGGCGCATCGCGGTGCCGACGGTGGCTATGCCTGGCTGCTCGACTGGCGCGACGGCCAGGCCCGGGTGCTCGACGGCACCCATCATGCGTACGGACTGGCCTTCGTGCTGCTGGCCCACGCCCAGGCGCTGGCCGCGGGCCTGAGCGATGCGCGCGAGGGCCTGGAATCGGCCTACGCACTGATGGAGCAGCGATTCTGGGAGCCGGCATCTCAGCTGTACGCCGACGAAGCCGACAGCCACTGGCATGTGCGGCCCTACCGCGGGCAAAACGCCAACATGCATGCGACCGAGGCCTGCCTCGCCGCCTTCGAGGCCACGCAGGACCCCCGCTTTCTCGACCGCGCCGCCGTGCTGGCCGAATCGGTGGTGCAGCGTCTGACGGCCGCCACCGACGGCTTGATCTGGGAGCATTACCACGAGGACTGGACGGTCGACTGGGAGTACAACCGCCACGATCGCAGCAACATCTTTCGCCCCTGGGGCTACCAGCCCGGCCACCTGACCGAATGGGCCAAGCTGCTCGTGATGCTGGAACGCCATCGCCCGCTGCCCTGGCTGCTGCCGCGCGCCCAGGCGCTCTACGACGCGGCCTTCCGGCTGGCCGAGGACCACACCCACGGTGGCCTGTACTACGGCTTCGCGCCCGACGGCAGCATCTGCGACGACGGCAAGTACCACTGGGTGCAGGCCGAGACCCTGGCTGCGGCCGCCGTGCTGGGTGCACGCACCGGCGACGCGCGCTACTGGGCCGACTACGACCGACTCTGGCGCTACTGCTGGGCGCACTGGGTCGACCATGAACACGGCGCGTGGTTTCGCATCCTCACCCACGACAACCGGGCCATCACCGACGAGAAGAGCCCTGCTGGCAAGGTGGACTACCACACGACGGGCGCGTGCTACGAGATCCTGCGTGCGCTCGGCGAGGCCACCGCGCAGGCGCCTCAGTCGGCCGCCTGAGTCCCGGCAAGCAAGCCTTCGTCCCACCAGGCGGCCAGCCAGGCGGCCAGGCGGCTCGTGTCGGGCAGGGCCGGCGAGCCCGCCAGCTGGTCGGCCACCTGGGCCACGCTGCGGCAGCCGTCGAGCAGGGCCTGGATGAACTCGGCCTCGTCTTCGTCCAGCATGCGAAAGTGCGGTTGCAGCGCCCGCCGCCAGACTGCCACGGTGCGAGGCGCCGGCAGCATGGCCACCGGCGGCACCGGCTCGTCGGCGTCGAGTGCCTTCCACAGCACCACCACATTGGTCGTGACCGGCAGGAGCCGCACGCTGGGGTGCAGTGCCGGCGTGCGGTGCAGCCAGGCCGCGGCGGCATCCGCGTGCGCCTGAGCCGCGGTCAGCGCCGGTACGTCGACGCCGTCGAAGGCCTGTCGCAACCTGAGGTCCAGGTCTATCAGTTCCGGCAGCTCCGGGTTGTCGGGATAGTGCTGGCGGGCCAGCGACGCAAACTCATTGCCGTAGCGCCCGAGGTGCCGGTGCTGCGGCGGGTGGGCGATGGCGTGCGCCCGGGCCAGGCTGCCGAACAGCTCGTCCCCCAGAAACGACCGCACGCGGGGCAGCGTGTCGGCCAGCACGTCGGCCAGCCGCACACGGTAGGCATGGCGGTAGATCGCCACGCCGCGGGACGCATCGAGCGGGCCGCCATCGTCCAGTTGCGCCAGCACACGCTCAGGCGGCTGACGGTCCAGCACACATTCGGCCAGGTCGTGCTGCAAGCTCTGCAGCGAAGTCTGCAGCGATGTCTGCAGCGAAGTCTGCGGTGACGGCGACCACGGCCCTCGCCCCGCAGCCGGCCTGCCGGACCGCATCGCGTCGACCGCGCCACCGTCGGGCGGCAGTTCCTGCACTTCCGGCATTTGCGTGCGCGGTGCAGCCGCCGCCAGCGCCTCGCTGCGCAGCCGCCGCGCCATGCCCAGTTCGGTGATCAGTTCCGCCAGCGGCGGGATGTGGTCGTCGCGCTCGATCATCGTGGCCACCGCACCGAAGCGGTGGCAGGCGGCGCCATAGAGCTCCCACACGGGCGCCGACACCGGATGGTCGTGGGTGTCGATCAGGTGGTCGCCGTGGTCGGTGTGCCCGGCCAGATGGATCTGCCGCACACGATCGACGCTGATGCCATGCAGGTAGTCCAGCGGGTCGAACCCATGGTTCACGCTGCTGACGTACACATTGTTGACGTCCAGCAGCAGCAGGCAGTCGGCCTCGCGGGCCACATGGTCCAGGAATTCCCACTCCTCGCATGCCGATCGGGCATGGCGGATGTAGCTCGAGACGTTCTCGATCACGAGCTGGCGCTGCAGCAGGTCCTGGGCCTGCCGGATGTGCTCGATCACCCGGCGCGCCGCTTCGTCGGTGCAGGGCAGCGGGTACAGGTCGTGCAGCACCTGGCGTCCGCTGCCCGTCCAGCACAGGTGGTCCGACACCCACAGGGGCTGCACCCGCTCGGCCAGCGCCTTCACACGGTGGAGGTAGCCGCGGTCCAGCCCCTCGGCCGACCCCAGGGACATCGCCACCCCGTGCATCGCCATCGGGTAGTCACGTCGGATGCGCTCGAGCATCACCAACGGCTTGCCCCCGTCGACCAGGAAGTTGTCGGTGATGATCTCCAGCCAGTCGACGGCCTGCGCACCGGCCAGGAAGTCAGCGTAGTGCGGCGTGCGCAGGCCCAGGCCGAAGCCCGTCTGCAAGCTGGAAGACGTACGCGGGGTGGACATGTCGGGTTCGGTGGGCGTCGGGCTGGGCGTGAGGACTGGCCGGCTGGCAGGCTGGTGCTCAGAGGTCGCCGATCACGCCACCCTTGGCCAGGCACTCCGACGCCTTGACCGCCTTGAACCCGTGGCCCTTGCAGCTGTTCTGGCCCTTGCAGCTGTGCTCGGCCGTCTTGCAGTCGCTGTTGCCCTTGCAGTCATGCACGTTGTAGCAATGGACCGAGTCGCCGGCACCGATGGCCTTGCCCGAGGAACCCTTGGGCGCCGTGGCGGCGCCCGCGGTGGCGGCAAAGGCCAGCGCCGTGGCGGCCAGGGCAAACGAAGCGGCGGACTTGAAGGGGGTGCTGTTCATGGATCGACTCCTTTGAAGGGTTGGAAACCGGCCTGTGTCAGGCATCGGCCCCCATGAGTCGTCCCCGCGTCGCGGACCTTACATGCAACAGCGTCGTCGCGCTCAGATCGGCAGATCACCATGCTTGAGACTGCGCAGCACAAAGCTGGACTTGCTGTGCCGGATCCCCGGGATCTTGTAGAGCCGCTCGCGCAGCAGGCGCTCATAGTCCTTGGTGTCACGCACGGCGATGCGCAGGAAGTAGTCGTACTCGCCGGACACCAGGCAGGCCTCCTGGATTTCGGGGATGGCCGCAAGCGCCTCGCCGAACTTCTCGAGCGTGGCGTCGCTGTGGCTGTCCAGCGTGACATGCACGATCACCGTCTCGCCGTAACCGAGTTTCTCCTGGTTGAGGCGCACGGTATAGCCCTCGATCACGCCCGACTCCTCCATGCGGCGGATGCGGTTCCAGCAGGGGGTGGTCGACAGGCCGACCTGCTCGCTGATCTCGTTCAGGCTGGCCCGGCTGTTCTTCTGCAAGACCCTCAGGATGGCCGCATCAAAGGAATTCATTCTTCACTTTCGATCCATCTAAGGAATTTTTTCTGAGTCTATTGCCAGAACCCGAAAGAAAGGAAGCACTTTCTGCCGCTGCGCCGGCATCCTTGCTGCCATGACAGCCCCCGCCCCCTCTTCCCTTCCGCCCTCGCCCACCGGCGCCCAGCTGCTGGTGCAGACCCTGCTCGACCTGGGCGTGGACACCGTGTTCGGCTACCCCGGCGGCGCCGTGCTGCCGCTGTACGACGCCCTGTTCCAGCAACCGCGCCTGCGCCATGTGCTCGTGCGCCATGAGCAGGCGGCCGTGCACGCGGCCCAGGGCTATGCCCGCAGCACCGGACGGCTGGGTGTGGTGCTCGTCACCTCGGGCCCTGGGGTGTGCAACACCATCTCGGGCCTGGTCGACGCCCTGTGCGACAGCGTGCCGGTGCTGTGCATCAGCGGCCAGGTGGCCACCACGCTGATCGGCACCCAGGCCTTCCAGGAATGCGACGCCATCGGGCTCACCCGGCCGGCCACGGTGTGGAACCACCAGATCCGCCATGTCGACGAGATCGTCGAGGTGCTCACCCAGGCGGTCGAACGGGCGACCCGCGGCCGGCCCGGCCCGGTGGTGATCGACTTCCCGAAGGACCTGCAGCAGGCTCACGCCCCGGCCGCCGACACCCGGTTGCCGCCGTCCGTGTCGCTCGCACCGCGCCAGGCCGCCGGCGATCAGGCCGAGGGCATCCGGCAGGCCGTCGCGCTGCTGCGCGCGGCACGGCGCCCGGTTTTCTATGGGGGCGGCGGCCTGATCAACGCCGGCCCGGCCGCCTGTGACACCTTCACCCGCATCGTGCGCCAGCTCGACATGCCCTGCACCCTGACGCTGATGGGCCTGGGCGCCTTCCCGGCCAGCGACCCCCGCTTCCTGGGCATGCTGGGCATGCACGGCACGCTGGAGGCCAACCTCGCCATGCACGAAGCCGACCTCATCGTTGCGGTCGGCGCCCGCTTCGACGATCGCGTGACCGGGCGGTTGTCGGGCTTTGCGCCCCACGCCCGCAAGATCCACATCGACATCGATCCACGCATGATCAACAAGCTGGTGGCAGTCGACGTGGCCCTGGTCGGCGACGGCGCCCAGGTGCTGAATGCCCTGGCCGCTGCGCTTGGTGAAGGTGCCCCGGGGCCGCGCGTGGACACCTGGTGGCAGCGCATCGAACAGTGGCGCGCGCAGCACTGCCTCGCACTGCCGCCGGACGACGGCAGCCTGCGGCCGCAGCGTCTGCTGCATGCATTGAACCGGCACCTCGCCCGGATGCCACACCCCATCGTGTCGACCGACGTCGGCCAGCACCAGATGTGGGCAGCGCAGTACCTGCAGTTCGACCAGCCCCGGCGCTGGCTGACCTCGGGGGGCGCCGGCACCATGGGTTACGGGCTGCCGGCGGCCATCGGCGCCCAGGTGGCCCATCCGCAGGCCACCGTGGTGTGCGTGAGCGGCGATGCCTCGGTGCTGATGAACATCCAGGAGCTGGCCACCGCCGTGCAGCACCGCCTGCCGGTCAAGCTGGTCATCTGCAACAACGGCCGCATGGGCATGGTGCGCCAGTGGCAGCAGCTCAATCACGGGGGGCGCTACAGCCACAGCTACACCGAGGCCCTGCCCGATTTCGTCGCGCTGGCGCGTGCCTTCGGCTGGCACGGACAGCAAGTCACCGACCCCGCTCATCTGGACGGCGCCCTCGAGACGCTGTGGCGCACGCCAGGGCCCTGCCTGCTCGATGCGGTGGTGGTGTCGGACGAGAACTGCTACCCGATGATCCCGGCCGGCTGCGCCCACAACGAGATCCTGCTTGCCCCGCCGCGGGTCGACGCCCCCCGCCATGCGGGTCACACGAGTGCAGTTGCTGCACTGCAGGATTGACGGGCCGCACGACGCGGCAGACGATGGTCGGCATCCCGACTCCCCTGGGAGCCCGCCATGCCCACCGCCACGCGCGCCCTGCAGATCGGTTTCCTGGCCTTGAGCTGCGCCACGGCCGGCGCGCAGCCCCCGGGCGATGCGCCCGCACGGCCCCTGCCCGGCGGCCACGCCGCGATCGAGAGCTGCGTGAGCAGCCAGACGCTGCAGTTCCACCGGGACGATGCCCGCGCCGTCCTGGATGGCGACGACCACCGCCAGGTGCAGGCGCAGATGCAGGCGCGCTATCCGGTGCTCGGGCGCGACGGCTTCGAGCCCAGCCATATCGTGCTGTGGCAGCGCGAGGGCCGCGAATGGCTGTATGTGACCCTGCTCGAGAACCCGTCCCGACCCGGCGAGCTGTGCTTCACGGCCACCTTCACCGCCAGCGCGCTGGCCATCACCCCGACGCTGCTGAGCAAGTACTTTGCATTGCGCTCGGCCGGTCGTTTGCCCGCAACACGTGCCGGGGGTTGACGACAGCAGACCACCCGGACGGCGTCACTGGGTTACATTAGAGGCTTCGGTTCAGGTGGCCGCAAGGCTGCCTCCCTGGCTTGGCCACGTCATGTGGCCGGCTTTGTTTTCGTGACCCACCCCTGCCGGGTCTCCGCCTTTCGCCATGAGGCGGCCACCCCGGGCCCTGACGCAGTGTGAACGCGTCGGCGGCTGGCATGTGGGCATGCGGCCCCGGGCTCCCCACACCCGCCAAGCCGCCCCGAAAGACCGATCCCGTTCGCCGGGTGCCGATGGCACCCCGCGCAAAGCTGTAGCGATACCATCGTGTGATGGTGTCGCGCCGCGGACGTGGCCGCATCGGGCCTGTCCGCCGTGATCCATCATCCATACGGAGGCGCCAGCCATGGCCAAGGAAGAACTGATTGAAATGAACGGCGTGGTCGCCGAAGTGCTGCCCGATTCGCGCTATCGCGTCACCCTCGAGAACGGCCACAGCCTGGTCGCCTACACCTCGGGCAAGATGCGCAAGCACCACATCCGCATTCTGGCAGGTGACCGTGTGTCGCTGGAGCTGTCGCCCTATGACCTGAGCAAGGGCCGCATCACCTTCCGTCACCTCGAGCACCGCGGCCCCGGCCCGAGCCACGCACGCCGCGTTCACTGAGCGCCCTGCGCCCGCCCCTCGGGCGCATCACCGGCAGCCAAGGGGCCGTTCAAGGCCCACGGTGAAGTCCGGCCTCCAGGGCCGGCCCCGCTTGCGCAGTGCCTTGCGCAACACCTGGCGCAATCCCTTGCGCAATCCCTCGTGCAGCGCCCCGCGCCCGGCCATCTGCCTGCGCGATCAGAGCCGCCCCGGGCCCCCTCGTCTCACCCCACCGTCCCCGCGTTCCCCAGCCATTGCGCAAGCACCTCGTCGGTGTGCTGCCCCAGCACGGGCGGTGCGAGGCGGTAGTGCACCGGGGTTTCGCTCATGCGGATCGGGTTGGCCACCGTGGGCACGGTGCCGGCCACCGGGTGCTGCAGGTCCACACGCAGGCCACGCGCCAGCACCTGGGGGTCGGCAAACACGTCATCGAGGCGGTTGATCGGGCCGCACGGCACCGCCTGCGACTCCAGCAGCGCGATCCACTCGCGGGTCGAGCGCATCACGGTGGTCTGCCGCAGCAGCGGGATCAGCTCGGCCCGGTGCGCCACGCGCTGGGCGTTGGTGGCAAAGCGCTCGTCGCTCGCCCATTCGGGGTGCCCGGCCGCGGCGCAGAAGCGCGCGAACTGGCCGTCGTTGCCGATCGCCAGGATCATGTCGCCGTCAGCCGTCGGGAAGTCCTGGTAGGGCACGATGTTCGGATGGGCATTGCCCATGCGGCGGGGCACGCTGCCGCCGATCAGGTAGTTGGCGGTCTGGTTGGCCAGGCAGGCGATCTGCACGTCCAGCAGCGCCAGGTCGATGTGCTGGCCGCGCCCGGTCCGGTCGCGGTGGCGCAAGGCAGCCAGCACACCCACCGTCGCATACAGGCCGGTCATCACGTCGGTCAAGGCCACGCCCACTTTCTGCGGGCCGGCACCTTCTTCGTGGTCGGCGCGGCCGGTGACGCTCATGAGCCCGCCCATGCCCTGGATCAGGAAGTCGTAGCCCGCACGGTGCGCATACGGCCCGGTCTGGCCAAAGCCGGTGATCGAGCAATAGACCAGCCGCGGGTTCAGCGTCAGCAGGCTGGCCGCATCGAGCCCGTAGGCCGCCAGTCCGCCCACCTTGAAGTTCTCCAGCACCACATCGGCCTGCGCGGCCAGCCGCCGCACCAGGGCCTGGCCCTCGGCACTGGCGATGTCGATGGTGATCGAGCGCTTGTTGCGGTTGGCACTGAAAAAATACGCAGCGTCCGTCGTGTCCTGCCCCTGCTCGTCCTTGAGCCAGGGCGGGCCCCAGGCGCGCGTGTCATCCCCCTGGCCCGGGCGTTCGACCTTCACCACGTCGGCGCCGAGGTCGGCCAGCAACTGGCCGGCCCAGGGCCCCGCCAGCACACGTGACAGGTCCAGGACCTTGACGCCGTCCAGGGCGCCGGGCGCAAGCATGGCGCTCAGAACGCAGCGATGCCGGTCTGGGCACGGCCCAGGATCAGCGCATGCACGTCATGGGTGCCTTCGTAGGTGTTGACCACCTCCAGGTTCACCAGGTGGCGGGCCACGCCGAACTCGTCGCTGATGCCGTTGCCACCCAGCATGTCGCGCGCCGTGCGGGCGATGTCGAGCGCCTTGCCGCAGGAGTTGCGCTTCATGATCGAGGTGATCTCGACCGCTGCCGTGCCTTCGTCCTTCATGCGGCCCAGGCGCAGGCAGCCCTGCAGGCCGAGCGTGATCTCGGTCTGCATGTCGGCCAGCTTCTTCTGGATCAGCTGATTGGCCGCCAGCGGCTTGCCGAACTGCTTGCGGTCGAGCGTGTACTGGCGGGCGGTGTGCCAGCAGAACTCGGCCGCCCCCAGTGCACCCCAGGCGATGCCGTAGCGCGCGCTGTTCAGGCAGGTGAACGGGCCCTTGAGGCCACGCACCTCGGGGAAGGCGTTTTCCTCGGGGCAGAACACCTCGTCCATCACGATCTCGCCGGTGATGCTGGCACGCAGGCCCACCTTGCCGTGGATGGCCGGCGCGCTCAGGCCCTTCCAGCCCTTTTCGAGGATGAAGCCGCGGATCGCGCCTTCGTCGTCCTTGGCCCAGACGACAAACACGTCGGCGATCGGGCTGTTGGTGATCCACATCTTGCTGCCGCTCAGGCTGTAGCCGCCAGCCACCTTCTTCGCCCGCGTGACCATGCTGCCGGGGTCGGAGCCGTGGTTGGGTTCGGTCAGGCCGAAGCAGCCGATCCACTCGCCGCTGGCCAGGCGGGGCAGGTACTTCTGCTTGCTGGCTTCATTGGCAAACTCGTTGATCGGCACCATCACCAGCGACGATTGCACGCTCATCATCGAGCGGTAGCCCGAATCCACGCGCTCCACCTCGCGGGCGATCAGGCCGTAGCTCACATAGTTGAGACCGGCCCCACCGTACTGCTCGGGGATGGTCGGGCCGAGCAGGCCCAGTTCGCCCATCTCGCGGAAGATGGCCACGTCGGTCTGTTCGTGGCGGAAGGCCTCCAGCACGCGCGGCGCCAGGCGATCCTGGGAATAGGCCGCGGCCGCGTCACGCACGGCGCGTTCGTCATCGCTGAGCTGCTGGTCCAGCAGCAGGGGGTCTTCCCAGTTGAAGGTGGCGCGCTTGTTCGAAGAACTCATGTCAGGCTTTCCGCGGGGTGTGTTCGTGGAACCGTGCCGGGGTGAGGGCATCCCGACAGGGGAGATGCCCAACTATAGAATCGGCCCGGCACCGGATACAACCGATTTCTTCGCACGGTATTGTGCGTTTCAGGAACTCCAGGACAAGCTCACTGCACCATGCGCAGGAAGATCCCCTCCACCGCGGCGCTGGCAGCCTTCGAGTCCGCCGCGCGTCACCAGAGCTTCACCAAGGCGGCCAGCGAGCTGTCGGTGACGCAAAGTGCGGTGTGCCGCCAGGTGGCCGCCCTCGAGGACTTCCTGGGGCTGAAGCTGTTTCGCCGCACGCGCCGGGGCGTGACGCTCACCGAGGCTGGGCTGAACTACAGCCGAAGCGTGAGCGCCCGCCTGGACGAGGTCGAGCGCGACACGCTGGACCTGATGGCCAAAGGGGGCCAAGGCGGCACGCTGGAACTGGGGGTGGTGCCCACCTTTGCCACGAAATGGCTGCTGCCCCGGCTGGCCGCCTTTCACCGTGCCCACCCGAGCATCACGATCAACCTGGTGGCGCGCACACGCCCCTTCCTGTTCGACGACACCCCGTTCGACGCCGCCATCTACGCCGGGGAATCCGGCTGGCCCGGCACCGAAAGCCGCTTCCTGATGCGCGAGAACCTGGTGGCCGTGGCCAGCCCGGCCCTGGTGCGCCAGCACCGCCCCAGCGGCGCGGCCGGCCTGGCCCGCATGCCGCTGCTGCAGCAGGGCACCCGGCCTTATGCATGGCGCCACTGGTTCGAGTCGCTGGGCTTGCAGGTCGACAACGACATGGCCGGGCCGCGTCTCGAGCTGTTTTCGATGCTCACCGAAGCCGCGCTGCATGACATGGGCGTGGCGCTGATCCCGCGCTTCCTGATCGAGGCGGAACTGGCCGACGGCCGGCTGGTGGAGGTCGTGCACCACGACTACCTGAGCGACCGGTCCTACTATCTGATCTATCCCGAACCCAAGGCCGAACAGCCCGTGCTGGCGGCCTTCCGGGCCTGGCTGGAAAGCGAGGCCCGGGCCTACCGAGAGTCCACCGGGCTCGGCTGAGAAGGTGTGGACGAACCCGCCATGCCCGCTCATCCTCCCCGAACGCACCGGCTCGGCGTTGCCAATGCGCGCCATCGCCCGAGCGACGGCTGTGCTTTGCGCCTTGACCCGGCACGCCCGGGTGGCCTGCTCGGCCACGTCGGATCCATTCACACTTTCTGAGCCCTCACCCTGGAGCCCTTTGCATGCCCACCCTTGTCATCGTCGGCGGCGGTCACGCCGCTGCCCAGTTGTGCGGCGCCCTCGCCGAAGCCCGCAAGCAGGGCCAGTTCAATGACCGCATCGTGCTGGTCAGCGAAGAGGCGCACCTGCCGTACCACCGTCCGCCGCTGTCCAAGCAGCTGATCAAGTCACCCCAGGCCGCCCTGCCCGAACTCAAACCACTGTCGTTCTACCAGGACGCCCAGATCGAACTGCGGCTGCAGACCCGGGCGCTGGCGATCGACCCGGCCGCTCGCACGCTGACGCTGCGCGATGCCGAAGGCCAGGAGTCGGCCCTGGCCTGGGACCGGCTCGTGCTGGCCACCGGCGCGCGCGCCCGTCATCTGCCCGGCATGGCCGACAACCCGCCCGGGGTGCATGTGCTGCGCACTTTCGATGACGCCACGCGGGTGCGTGATGCGATCACCGCGGCCGGCCACCTGATGGTGCTGGGTGGCGGGTTCATCGGCCTGGAGGTGGCGGCCACGGCGCGCGCCCTGGGCAAGCAGGTGACGGTGATCGAGGCCGCGCCGCGCCTGTTGGGGCGAGCGGTGTCGCCGGCCCTGAGCGAACATGTGCTGGCCGTGCATCGCCAGTCGTGCATGACCGTGCACCTCGGTCAGGCGCCACAAGGCCTCGTGCTCGATGCGTCCGGCCGCTTTGCCGGCGTGAACCTGGCCGGTGAGGTGCTCGGTGCCGACCTGCTGCTGCTGGGCATCGGCGCGACGCCCGACACCACGCTGGCCCGCAGCGCCGATCTGGCGCTGGACACCACGGTGGGCGGCATCCGCGTCGACGGCCAGTTGCGCACCAGCCACCCGGACATCCACGCCATCGGCGACTGCTGCGCCTGTCCGGGCCCGGACGGCCGACCGCAGCGGCTCGAATCCATCCAGAACGCCAACGACCAGGGCAAGACCCTGGCGGCGGTGCTGCTGGGCCAGGACGTGAGTCACGCCGCCGTGCCGTCGTTCTGGTCGGACCAGGGCGAGGTGCGCCTGCAGATGGCCGGCCTGTGGCGCGCCGACCTGCAGGCGGTGCGACGCCCAGGGGCCAAGGACGGCAGCTTTTCCTGGCTGCACTACGACGGGGACACGCTGGTGGCGGTCGAGTCGGTCAATGCACCGATGGACCATCTCGCGGCCAAGAAGTGGCTGCAGGCTGGCCACTCGCCCGCACGCGCCGCCGCGGCCGACCCGGCCGTGCCGCTCAAGGACCTGTGACCCCCTCGCGCGCCAGCCACACCTCCAGCCCCTGGGCATTGAGTTCGATGTCGCCGGCCAGCATCTGCACGATGCGCTCGTGCGGGTCGCTGTTGCCACCGTCACGCAGGCGGTCGGTGTAGAACTGGTCGAGCCCGGCGCGCAGGCGCTGCGCCCGGTCGGGGGTGTCGGCCACGTCGCGGGCGAGGCTCACCATCGCGTCGATCTGTTCGTGCAACATGGCCGCATGGCGCGCCACGGCCTCGCGACCCTGCACCGCCCCAAAGTGCGTGAGGTACATGCACTCGGGCGTGTGGGCCATCAGCCGGTCGATCGACTGGTGCAGCGCCGCGGGCTCGAACTGCACCGGGGTGGTCGTCGGGAAGGCATACGGCCCGTTGGCCAGGCACAGGTCGGGGTAGGCGATGCCGAAGGTGTCGCCGGTGAACCAGCCCCGGCTTGCCGCATCGCGGATGCAGTGGTGATGGCGCGCATGCCCCGGCGTGTCCAGGAACAGCAGTTCACGACCGGCCAGGTGCAGCGTCATGCCGTCTTCGGTGGTCAGCACCCGCTCGGGCGGCACCGGCACCAGCTCGCCGTAGTCGCGCTCGGCCACCTCAGCCCCGTAGACCGCCCGCACGCCCTCGATCAGCACGCTGGGGTCGATCATGTGCCGCGCCCCGCGCGGGTGCACCACCAGGCGGGCATTCGGCAGATGCTGCAGCAGCAGCCCTGCCCCTCCGGCATGGTCCAGGTGCACATGGGTGACGATGAGCCAGTCGACGTCGGCCCGGTCGACGCCTTGCGCGTCGAGCGCCGCCAGCAGCCGCGGCACGGCCAGGTTGGGCCCGGTGTCGACGTAGGCGGCACGGCCCTGTTCGACGATCAGGTAGGCGGCATCGAAGTGCGGGCGGACAAAGCCGGTGTCGATCACCGTCACCCCATGCGGCAGGAATTCGAGGAAGGCATGCATGCATTGATTCTGCCGCAGCCGAAACCACCGATCATCGGGCCTGTCAAGACATGCCCCCAATGGTTTTTCGGAGATTCAGGCCTTTCGGGGCCGTCCGAGAATCGTCCCGTCAAAACCAATCCAACTGCAGGAGCCCCTCATGAAGACACGCGCCGCCGTCGCCTGGCAATCCGGCCAGCCCCTGAGCATCGAGGAGGTCGATCTCGACGGCCCGCGCGAGGGCGAGGTGCTCGTCGAGGTGAAGGCCACCGGCATCTGCCACACCGACTACTACACCCTGTCCGGCGCCGACCCGGAAGGCATCTTCCCGGCCATCCTGGGCCACGAGGGCGCCGGGGTGGTCGTGGACGTCGGCCCGGGTGTCACCTCGCTCAAGCCGGGCGACCATGTGATTCCGCTCTACACGCCCGAGTGCCGGCAGTGCAAGTTCTGCCTCTCTCGCAAGACCAACCTGTGCCAGGCGATCCGCGCCACGCAGGGCAAGGGCCTGATGCCTGACGGCACCTCGCGCTTCTCGCTGGGCGGCAAGCCGCTGTTCCACTACATGGGCACGTCCACCTTTGCCAACCACATCGTGGCACCGGCGATTGCGATGGCGAAGATCCGCCCGGATGCCCCGTTCGACAAGGTCTGC
Source organism: uncultured Comamonadaceae bacterium (assembly GCA_946482595.1). The sequence continues at coordinate 6,010 of CAMLSD010000059.1, read as the reverse complement.
TACATCGGCTGCGGCGTGACCACCGGCGTCGGTGCGGTGATCTTCACCGCCAAGGTCGAGGCAGGCGCCAACGTGGTCGTGTTCGGCCTGGGCGGGATCGGCCTGAACGTGATCCAGGGCGCCAGGATGGTCGGTGCCGACAAGATCATCGGCATCGACATCAACCCCGCCCGCGAAGAGATGGCACGCCGCTTCGGCATGACGCACTTCATCAACCCGAAAAACGTCGACAACGTGGTGGACGCCATCGTGCAGCTCACCGACGGCGGGGCCGACTACAGCTTCGAGTGCATCGGCAATACCACCACGATGCGCCAGGCGCTGGAGTGCTGCCACAAGGGCTGGGGCCGCAGCATCATCATCGGCGTGGCCGAGGCCGGTGCCGAGATCAGCACACGGCCGTTCCAGCTCGTCACCGGCCGCAAATGGGAAGGCTCGGCCTTTGGCGGTGCCCGTGGCCGCACCGACGTGCCCCGCATCGTCGACTGGTACATGGAGGGCAAGCTGCGCATCGACGAGATGATCACGCACACGCTCAAGCTCGAGCAGATCAACGAGGGCTTCGACCTGATGAAACGCGGCGAGTCCATCCGCTCGGTCGTGGTGTTCTGATGACGGCGCCCGAGCTGCTGAGTGAACACGGCTGCTTCGGCGGCCGGCAGATGTTCCTGCGTCACCCGTCGGCCGTGATCGGCCTGCCGATGCGCTATGCGCTGTACCTGCCGCCCCAGGCCGCCAACGGGCCGGTGCCGCTGCTGGTCTACCTGGCCGGGCTGACCTGCACCGAAGAGACCTTCACGATGAAGGCCGGCGCCCAGCAGCATGCGGCGCGGCACGGCCTGGCGCTGCTGATGCCCGACACCAGCCCGCGCGGCGCGGGCGTGCCCGGCGAGGCCGACGCCTGGGACCTGGGCGTGGGCGCCGGCTTCTACCTCGACGCCACCCAGGCCCCGTGGGCCACCCACTGGCGCATGGAAAGCTACCTGATGGACGAGCTGCTGCCCCTGGTGGCGCAGCATCACCCGGTCGACGCCCGCCGCACCGGGCTGTTCGGCCACTCGATGGGCGGCCATGGTGCCCTCACGCTCGCCTTGCGCCACCCCGGCCGGTTCGCCTCGCTGTCGGCATTTGCCCCGATCGCCGCGCCGATGCAATGCCCCTGGGGCCACAAGGCCTTCAGCGCCTACCTCGGCGACGACCGCAGCGCCTGGGCGGCGCACGATGCCACCGAGCTGATGCGCAGCCGCCTGCAGCCGCCCTACCCCGGCGGCATCCTGATCGACCAGGGCCTGGACGACCGATTCCTGGCCGAGCAGCTGCACCCGCATTTGTTCGAGGCCGCCTGCGCTGCCGTGGGCCAGCCGCTCACGCTGCGCCGACATGCCGGCTATGACCATGGCTACTACTTCATCGCCACCTTCGTGGCCGACCACCTGGCCCACCATGCGGGCGCATTGACCGCCGCACTGGGCTGAGCCGACACTACCCCCTGCACATCAGCGCCACAGGCGCAGGGAGATCACGATGGGTCAGGGTCGCATGGAGTTCGGCATGAGTTTTGGCGCGGCACCGCAGGGCGGCGCGGCCCGGCGGGACGACGAATCCCCGTTCCGGGTGCTGGTGATCGCCGACCTGGGCGGCGACCCCGCGATCCCCCTGGCACAGCGCAAACCGCTGAAGCTGGACATCGACAACTTCGACCAGGTGCTGGCCCGTGTCGCGCCGCGCCGCACGCTGCAGCTCGAGGGCCAGGCGGTGACGGTGAGCTTCCGCGACTACGACGACTTCCATCCCGATGCGCTCTACCGCCGCATCGGTGCTTTTGCCACCCTGCAGCAGCTGCGCGACGCGGCCCAGGACCCGCGCCAGGCCCACCAGGTGGCCGTCGCCCTGGGTCTGAGCCCGGCTGATGCCGCCCCGGCTGCCGCACCGGCCGCGCCTGCCGAGGCGGGTGCCGACGACCTGATGGAACGCCTGCTCGGCCGCAAGTCGGCGCCGGCCCCGGCCGGTGCCGCGCCCACCGCCGGGTTCGACATGGAAGCCTGGATCCGCGCCGCGGTGTCGCCGCACGTCGTGCCCGACCCCACCCATGAGCAGCGGGTGGTGGGGCAGGCGCTGGAGGCGGCCCTGGGTGAACTGATGCGCCGTGTGCTGCACGACCCCGGCTTCCAGGCCCTGGAGGCCAACTGGCGCTCGCTCGACCGCCTGGTGCGCGAAGCCGACTGGGGCGAGACCCTGCAGCTGCTGGTGCTGGACGCCAGCCGCGCCGAGATCGAAGCCGACCTCGCCGCCGCGGCCGACGACCTCGGCCGCTCGGCGCTGTACCGTGTGCTGTGCGGTCCGGCCACACTGCCACCCGACGGCCAGCCGTGGTCCTTCATTGCCAGTGACCTGGCGCTGGGCGCCGACGAGGCCGACGTGCGGCTGCTGGCGGTGCTGGGCGCGATGGCCGCGAAGGCCGGTGCCCCCTGGGTGGCCGGCGCCCGGCCCGATGCGATCGGCAGCACGGGCGGCGCGCAGTGGGGCGAGCCGGCGGCCTGGCGCGAAGCGGGCGACGCACCGCTTGCGCTGTGGCAGGCCCTGCGACGCAGCGCCGTTGCCCCGTGGATCGGGCTGGCCGGGCCACGCATCCTGATGCGGCTGCCCTATGGGCGCCAGACCGACCCGATCAGCGCCTTTGCGTTCGAAGAACTCCCCGTGGACCGTCCCCACGAGGCCTATCTGTGGGGCCCCAGTGGCCTGGCGCTGGCCTTGCTCGCCGCACGCGCCTTCCAGGAAGACGGCTGGGAGCTGCGCCTGGAAAGCCAGCTGCACCTGAGCGACCTGCCCAGCCATGTGGTGCAGGTCGATGGCGAGTCGCAGCAGAAGCCTGGGGCGGAATGGCTGATCAGCGAACCCGCGGGCGACGCCATGCTGGAACGCGGCGTGATGCCGCTGATGAGCTACCGCAACCGCGACGCGGTGCGCCTGCTGCGCTGGCAGTCGATCGCCTCACCGGTCCAGGCGCTGCAGGGCGCCTGGGCCTGAGGCCGGCGCTGCAGCTGCGGCTGCAGCGTCGCTTTCAGCTCACAGCGGCGCCGGGCGGGTGGCCTCGGGCAGCTCGATCTTCACCTCCAGCACCTCCAGGTTGTCCTGGCGCTCGAGGTGGACCTTGATGTCGTTCGCGTTGATCGACACGTACTTCGAGATCACCTCGACCAGCTCGCGCTGCAGGGCCGGCAGGTAGTCCGGGCGGACCGTGCCGCGGCTGCCGCGCTCGTGCGCCAGGATGATCTGCAGGCGCTCCTTGGCCACGCTGGCCGTCTTTTTCTTCTCCCCGAGGAGGAAGGACAGCAGGGACATCACTCACCTCCCGCCGAACAGGCGCTTGAAGAAGCCGGGCTTGACGGCCTCGACGAACCGCATCGGGCGATCTTCACCCAGGAAGCGGGCTACGACATCCTTGTAGGCCTCGGCCACGTCGGTGCCCTGCATGTGCACCGCGGGCAGGCCCTGGTTGGACGCCTGCAGCACGGTCTCCGACTCGGGAATCACCCCGATCAGCGGAATGCGCAGGATGTCCTGGATGTCTTCGAGGGACAGCATCTGGCCGTCCTCGACACGGTTGGGGTTGTAGCGGGTGATCAGCAGGTGCTCCTTGATGGGCGTGTCGCCGTCGATGGCGCGCCGCGTCTTGGAACTGAGCATGCCCAGGATGCGATCGGAGTCACGCACCGACGACACCTCGGGGTTGGTCACCACCAGGGCCTCGTCGGCAAAGTGCATCGCCAGCAGGGCGCCGGTCTCGATGCCCGCCGGGGAGTCGCACACGATGTACTCGAAACCCATCTCGGCCAGGTCCTGCAGCACACGTTCGACACCCTCTTTCGTGAGGGCGTCCTTGTCGCGCGTCTGCGACGCGGCGAGCACGAACAGGTTCTCGCACTGCTTGTCCTTGATCAGGGCCTGATGGAGGTTGGCCTCCTTGTTGATCACGTTGATCAGGTCATACACCACGCGGCGTTCGCAGCCCATGATGAGATCGAGGTTGCGCAGGCCGACATCGAAGTCGATCACGGCCGTCTTGTGTCCCGCCAGGGCCAGGCCCGACGAGAAGCTTGCGCTGGTGGTGGTCTTGCCGACGCCCCCTTTGCCGGAGGTCACGACGATGATCTTGGCCATCGGTTGCAGTCCTTCAATGCTTCGTGTTCGATCGCGCCCGGCCGGAAAGCCGGCCCGGCGCGTTGTGATTCATCAGCTCTTCAACGGCTCCATCACGAGCTTCTCGCCCACCAGACGGATCTGGGCCGGCTTGCCCAGCACCTCCGCCGGTATCGCGGTTTCAGTCGTGCGGTAGATGCCGGCGATCGAGATCAGTTCGGGTTCGAGGCAGGTCGTGAAGATGCGCGCCTCGGTGTTGCCCCGCGCCCCGGCGATTGCCTTGCCCCGCAGCGGTGCATACACGTGCACATGGCCATCGGCGATCACCTCGGCACCGAAATTGACGGCCGCGAGCACGACCAGGTCGCCCCCCTTGGCATAGACCTGCTGCCCCGAGCGCAGCGGCTTGTCGATCACCAGGGTGCCCGGGCCGGCCACCGGCGTGGGCACCGGGATCGGCACCTCGCGGATGACCTCCTTCACGACCTCCAGCACCTCCGGCTCGGCCTGCGCCTGCGCAAACGACACGGCATCCGGGGCCGACACCAGCCCTGCCGCCACCGCCGCCGCATGCACGGCCTCCGGCCCGCCCTTCACCGCCACCGGCACCATCTTGTACTGCCGGATCAGCGCCAGCAGCGGCGCGAAATCGCAAGCGTCTGTATCGTCGGGCAGCGAGGTCAGGTCGATGACCACCGGTTCGTGGTCGAACACGTCGGGGTTGTCACCGAAACGGTGCGCCAGGGCGGCTGCGAGCACGGCCGGGTCGATGGAACGCAGCACCACCGCCAGCAACGGCAGCGTGGCGCTCTTGAGATCAAACACGACAGGGGAAGCGGCAGGATTGCCTGCGGGGGCGACGGCCATGGGCGGGTGCACACTCGACGAAAGCGCGAAGTTTACCGGGCGCGCCTGACGCGCCCGCCCAGTTCTTGCTGGAATCGTGCCAGCGCAGGCGCCATGTGCGCCTTGCGGCGCGTGATGAACAGCGTGGCCGTGTGCGACAAGGCACGCGGCAGGGTGTGCAGGCTGAGCTGCGGGTGATGGGTGGAGGCCTCGACCACCGAGCGCGGCAACAGCGTGATGCCGAGGCCGGCGCCCACGCAGCCGAGGATGCCTTCCAGCGTTCCGAACTCCAGCCGCACGAACGACGGCCAGCCTTGCGACACCAGCACCTGGTCCAGCCGCTGGCGGTAGGAACAACCGCTGCGAAAGGTCAGCGCCGACAAGGGCCGGCCCGACGCCGCCAGATCCGCCTTCAACGCGGCCGCGTGCTGCCAGCGCGCTGCCGTGACCAGCACCAGCTCCTCCTCGAACACCGCGCGGCCATCCAGTTCAGGATGGTCGAGCGGCCCCGCAACAAAAGCACCGTCGAGGTGGCGCGACAGCACGGCAGCCACCAGCTCGGCAGTGGGCCCGGTGCGCAGGCTGAGCTGCACGGCCGGGCAGGCCGCATGAAAGCGCGCGAGCACACCGGGCAGGCGCACGGCAGCCGTCGTTTCCATCGACCCGATGGCCAGCGGCCCGCGAGGCACGCCGTCGTCGACCACCGCCTCGCGGGCTTCGGCCAGCAAGGCGCCCAGCCGCTCCACGAAGGGCAGCAGCCGCTCACCGGCCGCGGTGAGCGACACGCCCCGGCTGTGGCGCTCGAACAGGGTCACCCCCATGCTCGCCTCCAGTGCGCGGATGCGTGCCGTGACGTTCGACTGCACGGTGTGCAGCTCCTGGGCCGCGCGCGTGATGCCGCCGCAGCGCGCCACGGCGGCAAAGGTGTGGAGGTCGGTCAGTTCCATGGGGCGGATCGTCGCGTCAGGTGTCAGGTGTCAGGTGTCAGGTGTCAGGTGTCAGGTGTCAGGTGTCAGGTGTCAGG
>CAMLSD010000058.1 GCA_946482595.1 uncultured Comamonadaceae bacterium | reverse complement strand
GCGCGGTGGCCGCCCTGGGTCATCCGGGCGATCCGATGGCGGGCTTTGCGCAGGACTACCTGGGCGGGCTGATGGCGGCGGCGGAGGAGCAGCTGGGCCATCCTGCCGTTGACGTACCCGAACCACATGCTGCCGGGTCAGAGGAGCTGCAGGCGTCTGGCCATGCCGTGCGCCTTAGCCCAACTGAAGCCGCGAGCGATCCGGCCCAGACGCAACCGATCACGTCAGCCAGCGTCGACGGGGCCTCGCGAAGCTGGGGCGACATCGAGCCTATCGACTACAGCCTCGCCAGCGGTGGGGCCATGCGTCTCGGGACCGGTCGCGCCGAGAAGCAGCCGACGCCTGCAGAGCTGCAGGCCGCCTTCCGGCAGTCTGAGCGGGACGAGCGCAGCAGCAACGAGCAGAGCGTAGCAGGTAGCGCCTACGTGGCGCGAAGCAACGACAGCATCTCGCGCATCGTGGGCAGCAGCAGCGCGCAAGCCATCGGCAACTTCATGCGGGCCAACAACCTGGCGAGCGACCACATCGAGCTTGGACGAACCTACTTCGTGCCCGATGACGTGACAGCCTATGGCGATATGGCAGCGATGGGTCAGTTCGCGTTAAACGAGGGCAATGAGCGCATCGCGGCTGCCAGCGCAGCATCGTTGATGGCCGCTGACGGGATGCGGATGGGTCCAACCGTCGAGCGCGCCCAGGCCCTCGGGATCCATTCAGACGACGGGACCATACCCCTCAAGGCGGGTGGTGTGTATCCGGAGGTGCGCGCCCCGGCGTTCTCTGCACGTCAAACGGCTGTTGACTGGGTCAGCTCCATTGTTGGCACCAGCCGTGCGGGCAACGTCATGAGCGGAGCCGTCGATGCTTGGTTGACAACTCCTGAGCTTCTATCAAAGTTGTCCGATGCGGCGGCCAATATCCCCGCCGTCGTTGTGTGGCTCGCAAACGGAACAGAGTCGGTGGCTGGGCAACTCTGGCATGACCCGCTGGGCACGGTAACCGGCACGATGGCGGGCGGCATGGATGACTTGCGCTCAGGATTCAACCGCGCAGTGAACGGCGACGGCCGAGCCATGGGCTCTGCCTTGTTCGCGCTGGGAACCGCTGGCGTGCCGCTCGGACGAACCCAAGGAACTCTTGGCTCCCTTCGGCTTGGCGATGCCGATAGGTTCCCGACTGGTGCGGGCATGACAAAGCTCGACATTGCAGCGGAGCAGGCCTATCAAGGCATCCGTGCTCTGCACATGGCGGACGTACAAATTGTTGCCAAGAACACCGGGCTCTCGCCCCAGGATGCAGCGACCCTGAAGAAGCACCTGTTCTTTGGCCGACACGAGTATCCGATTGATGGAGACACCTCGGTGCGCGCGAGATTCGTGGCAGACCACGAAATCGCGTACGCATGGCAGACTGCAACAACGGGCCCGCTCACCGAACGACAGAGGGCTTGGTTCAATCAATTGGCCCAACACGAACTGCTAGAACGACGCTTCATGGCTCAAGGCGTGCCGTATCTGCAACGAGATGCATGGACAGGGAGCTACTTCGGAACGAACCCGCCCGGTGCGCATAATCTGGCGCCGATGCCGCCTCGCACGACCTTCCCTGGTTATGAGATCCCCGCTGCGTTGATGGAGTGGTGAGCATGAACCCATTTGAAGAACTTGTCGACCGTATCCGCAGCACCGCCTGGGCAGCGCCAGCTGGAGGCTACTCTCCATCGCCAGAAGAGATGCAAGGGATCCTTCGTCTGCTGAAGGCGCTGTCTGACATGGCGCGCCACGGCGAGCATCACGCGACTCAGCATGTCCTAGCCAGTCCCGCTCGAATGCTTGGGCACGTTCCCGCGGCAGACGTTGGACAGGCGATCACGGACCATGCGGGGCGCATTGCGGATGCCTATGCCAGAGTCCTGGTGAAGAACGCACTGGAGTGGGCCGACATGGTGACGGAAGGCAAGTTGCCGCCCGGCTATTCATCGGACATCTTTGAACCCGTGCTGGACCTTCTCGAACGTGGTTGTCACTTCAGGCTCAGCAAAGGCTTTCTTGAGGTAGGCGACAAGGCCATCCCGGTTCAGAGGTGGCCTATGCTTTCTGTTGATTGACGTCTCGACGCCCGCAGACGGCGGGCGGTCAGTGACCAGCCAAGGGAGCCAGGATCACACGGGATCGACCTTGATCGATCACGTCCATCCAGGCGAGTCACCTCGTCCGCGGAAAGCGTATCCCTTGCCGAACAGTTCAATGCAAGCAAGGAGAACCGAAACCATCACCGACCGCGTCTCCGTCAGCGACACCCTCCAACTCGCCTCTCTCACCACATGTTGACCCGATTCAGTCCCGTCATCTACGTCCAGATCACGCCCGACCGCCTCTGGCTGCGCGACGCCCGCACCGGCGAAGCGATTGACGAGCCGCCCGAGGTGGCGCTGAGTGCGGCGCCCGGGCAGACCATCCTGGCCATCGGCTCGCAGGCCAGAGCGGCCGTTGCAGCCTCGGCAGGTGCATTGCTCGTCAACCCATTTGCGCATCCGCGCTCCCTTGTGTCCGACTTCATCGTCGCAGAGCAGTTGCTGAAGCACCAGCTTCGTCGTGTGCTGGGCAAGTCACTGCTGACGCTGGCACCGAGCCTTGTGATGCACCCGCAAGGGCCGATGCAGGGTGGACTCACTCAGGTCGAGCGCAGGGCCTTGCACGAGATGGGACGCGGTGCTGGCGCGGCCAAGGTCAATCTCTGGGTCGGCCGGCCGCTGACCGATGAGGAAGTGATGGCGCGGCGCCCACCCGCGGGCGACGGCGAATGGGAATGAGCCTTGTGGCCAGCACGCCTGCGGCCACATCAGTCACCGCCGATCCAGTGGCCAGCCACTTCGTACTGAGCGCCCCCAGGGCCGGGCTGCGCCCAGCCCGCCCCCCCCGCGGGGGTCAAGGAAACTTGGGGCAGCCCTGTGGGCCGCCCGCCAGATGCTGCCTCAGACAGCCCGCAGCACCACCCTGTCTCGCTGGGCCCGCCACGCCGTCGTTCATGTTGCGGGACCGCAGGGCGACGCCGGGATGGCGGTCGGCAAATACGCGGAACAGCGCGTCGGCAAACGCCTGGCCGATGCCGGGCACGCCGTCGACGTCCAGCTCGACGGTCTCGAACTGTTCGAACCCCGCCACCAGGCGCTTGGCCTGTGCGCGCGATTCCAGCAGTTCTTCGCCCAGGCGGGCCAGGCGCATGGGTACCACCGTGCGCGCGAAGTTCACACCGCCGCTGTGGCCGGCATGGGCGGCAAAAGCGTGCTGCGGGGTGCGCGTGCTGTTCAGTGCCGCAAGAAGGACTGAAGCTGCGAACCCTCATTGCTCAACAACACCCACTCCGCCTTCCGCTTCATTTGCTATTCGCTGTATTCCCGTTCCAAGCCTGTCGGACTGGCCGGCACGATGAAAGTGAGTTGTGCACGAGGCAGGACACCAGGCGTTCCTGCCGCCCAGGATGCGCTGAGCGAAGCCCGCATCGTGGCGAAATGCTGGATGGTCGTGTCGGTCGCCGCGCCGAGGTGACCGGCCGGGTACCAGACGACCTCGATCTGCTGGCCGAGGGTGCGCAGAGTCTCCTCGTCGTCGCGCATCGTGCGATGCCAGGGGCGAGTACCGTGCCCCCCTTGAATGCCCAGGGTCGGAGCCTGGAATTGGTGTCGCGGGAGCGTTTCGCGCCCCAGGACAACTCTGCGACGCTGCCATGTCGACGGCGCCGCAAAGGCGCCACATCACTCTATTAGTTGGTTGAAGACGCCATGGGCATGCTGAATATTTGCTGCCCGCATCCGGTCCTGTTTTGCCACTAGAAACTGCAATCTCTCAATGTGGGCGTGATAGCGTTCCAAGTCGCTCTCGGAACCAAAATGGATCAGACCCCTCTCAATGTGCCACACCTTGCGTTTCTCGGACAGGTAGTCAAATATTTTGCCAAACTCTTCAAGCATCTCCTCCTCGAGCGTGTACATCTCCATGGCTCGCGCTTTGGCTTTTTCAACAGATCTGTCGAAACCACCGAGCATTGACCTTCGAGAGCTCTCGCTGAGGTTCGATCTCTCGATCTCCTCACGCATCGACGCAAACATGGCGTCGTTCCCGGATTTGTACTTTGCAACGATCGTCCTGGCCTGCTCAAGCATGGATCTGCTTTCAGACAGAGTCGCATCAGACTTCAGGCGCCTTCCGTCAAGGATGGTGCTCCAACCAATTGCTTCAAACTCGCGTTCATACTCACGACGACGCGAAAGCACCCTGTTGAAGTTCGTCTGCAGGAGCACGGCCACCTTCGCACCCTCTGACGACCCGACGCCTGTGATTGCCATGGGAACAGGAGCAGCCTTGCCGCTGGAGGTTGCATCCTGCAGAGCAGCAAGATCCTCCTGAATCTGCACAACTGACTGTCGAACATCGGACCTGAAACGCTGGACTGCTATGTACTGCGCCACCAATGATGCGGTGAAGATAACTACAAATCCGAGCCCCCCAGTACTTGCACGTTCGCGCTTCCGAAAAATGAAGTGAAGCCCGCCAGCAAGGATGATGGCAATTAGGAGGTTATAGCCAACCTGATAGGCCAGATTCCCCGACACATCCTTGTTGCCTATCATTCCGTAGCCGACTACGGAAGCACAAAGTGCGCCGCAGGAGACCATCCAACTCCTGCTCGGGCCAGGCCTACTCTTGTTCTTGATCGATGACGACATGCAGCGGTTCCCGCTTCTTGTGATCCAAGGAATTGAATGGTCCTTCCCGCCCTCGGGTGATCCGCGCCATTTCGCAGAAAAGGGTAGCCAGGTTTCGCGACCAAAGTGGCGCATTTTCGGTAGCTCGCCCTCCTGCTGCAATCGAATGCCCAGCAGAAATCGTATCAATAGGTGTCAATGCGGCATGCACGTTGTGCTACTCACAGCGTGAATGCGTCAGGCACGCCCCGCTGTTGCGTCCCGGTATCCCACGCGCCCGGCTGCCTGAGCTCATCGCCTCGCTGCCACCCCGCCTCAGCGGCATGGGGGTCTGCACGGGCACCCAAGGTCATCATCCCCTGCAGCATCCAGGTCATCGCCGGAAGAGCGAAGCACAGGAATCGCACTGCGCTGCATGACTATCGCAAAGAAGGACTATGCACCCGCATTCAGCACACGGGCTATTGCCTTGGCAAACGCCTGACGATGGATGAGCCACTCACGCCTTACATAGTGGCGCGAGAACGGCAGCGTGTGGCGCGACGCACCCCTTGCTTGCAGACAGCTCAGCAACTCGACGAGGTGTTGGCGGTTCCATGCCCACAGTTCATGGCCTCTGGCCTGCAGACGATAGAACAACTGCAGCCCGTCCCGCTGGTACCCGGCCTTGCGGAACATGCAGTGCGGGCAGCGGACCTCCAGTGAACCGAGCGCCGTACCGACCCATTGCGCACAGCGTGCCGAAGCCCGCCGCTTGCATGTGGGGCAGACGACGTGCAGGACGGCGGGCACGTGCATGTGTTCGTACACGCCATGCCGGCAGGACGCGTCCCAACGACAAAAGCCAACGTGGGACTTCGGACGACGCATGTGGCGCATGACAGCGATTGTCGCGCATGCGCATGGACACTCATTTCCGCGACCTTGGCGCAGCCCCCGTCATGGGCCGATCTCGGACGGCAGGCTTGCAGATGCGGGGCCGGCTGGATGCACAAGGCCAAGGCATGCAGGCAACCCGCCCAGCGTCCCGGCACGACAAGCACACCGCCCGCCCGACAGACCCGCCAGATGCAGCCTCAGGCCGCGCGCAGCAACACCCTGTCCCGCTGGGCCTGCTGCACGATGCGCGCCACGCCGTCGTTCATGTTGCGGGCCCGCAGGGCGACGCCGGGATGGCGGTCGGCAAATACGCGGAACAGCTCGTCGGCAAAGGCCTGGCCGATGCCGGGCACGCCGTCGAAGTCCAGCTCGACGGTCTCGAACTGGTCGAAGCGCGCCACCAGGCGTTTGGCCTGGGCACGCGATTCCAGCAATTCTTCGCCCAGGCGGGCCAGCCGCATCGGCACCACGGTGCGCGCAAAGTTCACGCCGCCACTGTGGCCGGCATGGGCGGCAAACACGTCCTGCAGGGTGCGGGTGCTGTTCAGTGCCACCGACATGAAGATCGTGGTGCCCGGGCGGCGCAGCGGATTGCTCGACAGCCAGTCGCGCCGCTGCCAGTGGCTGTGCTGGTAGACCAGGTCATTGGCGTACAGGTCGAACACGTCGAACAGGCGGGAGCTGAAGTACAGGCCGCGGCCGGTGTGGCGCTCGGGCTGGGTGGTGAGCTTGCCCTTGCTGAGTTCAAGCAGGGCCAGCCGAGGGTCGTCGATGCCGAAGGCCTGGCTGATGCGGTCGAAGACACCACAACCATCGTCGCCCACCAGCAGGTGCAGGTGGGTGCGGTTCTGGCGCATCGACACGGTCACGCGGCTGCCTCCGCTGTGGTCGGCGCAGTTGTTCAGCAGTTCGGTGAAGGCATGGTGGGCAAGCGCCTGCACGTTGGGCGCCAGCGCAAAACAGGGCTCGAAGTCGCGCTCCCAGGGCACCTGCTCATCCAGCCCACCCAGCGCATAGGTGCGGGTGACCTCGCGCAGCACCCCGGGGCGATAGACCGGGCGGGTGCGGCCCTCGCGGTCGAGCCAGCCGGCTTCGACCAGGCCGCGCAACAGGCGTGAAGCCGTCGACCGGCTGATGCCACGCTCGGCGGCGAGGTGCGCGCTGAGGTCGCGAGGATGGGCGATGGCCGCGCTGGCGGCCCAGGGCTGCAGATCGGCAATACGGGTGCGCACCATGGCGGTCTCCGGGGCTGGACACGTCCAGTGTGCCGGCCGGCGCTTTAGGCAAGCGGCAGAGAAGCAGCGGTTTCACCGGGTTTTTCCCTCCCCCGGATGCGGTGTTCGCACGTCGCGGTGCCGGCTCTTCCCGGCTTGACGGGAGGGGGCTCGGTACAATCCCTGACAGTTTCAGGACAGTTACATGGCCGCTGCACCGGTCGACTGCCTGAGCGCGCGCAATCACTACTCTTGCTGAGGCCCCCATGTCACTCGTTTCCATGCGCCAGTTGCTGGACCACGCCGCCGAACACGGCTATGGCATTCCGGCATTCAACGTCAACAACCTCGAGCAGGTTCAGGCCGTGATGAGCGCCGCCGATGAAGTGGGCGCGCCGGTGATCCTCCAGGCCAGCGCCGGTGCCCGCAAATATGCCGGCGAGAGCTTCATCAAGCACCTGATCCAGGCCGCCGTCGAGGCCTATCCGCACATCCCGCTGGTGATGCATCAGGACCACGGCACCTCGCCCACGGTGTGCCAGGGCGCGATCGACCTGGGCTTCGGTTCGGTGATGATGGACGGCTCGCTGATGGAAGATGGCAAGACGCCGGCCTCATTCGACTACAACGTCGACGTGACCCGCCGGGTGGTGGAGATGGCCCACAAGGTGGGTGTCACGGTTGAAGGTGAACTGGGCTGCCTGGGCAACCTCGAGACCGGCGAGGCCGGCGAGGAAGACGGCATCGGCGCTGAAGGCAAGCTCGACCACAGCCAGATGCTGACCGACCCCGAAGAGGCCGCGGTCTTCGTGAAGGCCACGCAGCTCGACGCACTGGCGATTGCGATCGGCACCAGCCACGGCGCCTACAAGTTCAGCCGCAAGCCCACTGGCGACATCCTGGCGATCAGCCGCGTGAAGGAGATCCACGCGCGCATCCCGAACACCCACCTGGTGATGCACGGCTCGTCGTCGGTGCCGCAGGACCTGCTGGACATCATCAACCAGTACGGCGGCAAGATGAAGCAGACCTACGGCGTGCCGGTGTCCGAGATCCAGGAAGCCATCAAGCATGGCGTGCGCAAGATCAACATCGACACCGACATCCGCATGGCGATGACCGGCGCGGTGCGCAAGTTCCAGGCCGAGAACCCCGACAAGTTCGACATGCGCGAGTGGATGAAGCCCGCGCGCGAGGCTGCCAAGCTGGTGTGCAAGGCCCGTTACCTCGAATTCGGCTGTGAAGGCCAGGCCGGTAAAATCAAGGCCGTGCCGCTGGCCGAGATGGCCCAGCGCTACGCCTCGGGTGCGCTGGCCCAGCTGGTTCAGTGAAGGTCGGCTGATGATCCAGTGACCCGGGGTGGCCCTGCCGCCCTGCTGCAAACCGCTTGCCGAAGCCCGCTTGCAGCGGGCTTCTTTCGTTTTCGGAGACCCGCCCGTGACCGCTGCCCTGCTGAATTCGTCCCTGCACTCCCTGCCCCTGCTGGCCCGCGGCAAGGTACGCGACAACTACGCCGTCGGCAACGACCGCATCCTGATGATCGCGAGCGACCGCCTCAGCGCCTTCGACGTGGTGATGGGCGAGCCCATCCCGGGCAAAGGCGCGCTGCTCACGCAGATGGCCCTGTTCTGGTTCGACAAGCTCGGCAGTGTTGTTCCCAACCACCTGACCGGCGAGGCGCCGGAGTCGGTGGTGGCGCCCGACGAGATCGAGCAGGTGCGGGGCCGTGCGATGCTGGTCAAGCGCCTGAAGCCCCTGCCGGTCGAGGCCGTGGTGCGCGGCTACCTGGCCGGCAGCGGCTGGAAGGAATACCAGGACAACGGCCAGGTCTGCGGCGTGCCGCTGCCGGCCGGCCTGAAACTGGCCAGCAAGCTGCCCGAGCCGATCTTCACCCCCGCCACCAAGGCCGAGATGGGTGACCACGACGAGAACATCTCGTTCGAGCGCATGGTGGCCATCATCGGCCAGCCGCTGGCCGAGCAGGTGCGTGAGGTGTCCATCCGCCTGTACCGCGCGGCGGCCGACTTTGCCCTCACCAAGGGCATCATCATTGCCGACACCAAGTTCGAGTTCGGGCTGGACGAACAGGGCACCCTGACCCTGATGGACGAGGTGCTGACGCCTGATTCATCGCGCTTCTGGCCGGTCGAAGGCTACGAGGAAGGTGTCAACCCGCCCAGCTACGACAAGCAGTTCGTGCGCGACTGGCTGGAGCAGGCCACGGTGAATGGCCAGCCCTGGGGCAAGACGGCACCCGCCCCCGCCCTGCCCGACGACGTGGTCGCCCACACCGCGGCCAAGTACCGTGAGGCACTGACTCGCCTGACGGGTTGAGGCGGCGCACGGCGCGGCACAGGCGGTTGTCGGGGCGGGCTGGTCCGCGCAGATTGCTCGCGGCTGGGCCCGATCGGCCTGGACGGATGGCGACGAACCCTTGCCGCTGCAGGCGAAGCTGTTGCATCGTCGCCCCGGACATCAAGCAACAAAGCACCCTGCTCCGGACCGCGTGTTTCAACGCATGAGCTTGCGCGTGCTCATGTGTTGAACGGGTTCAGCAGCGGAACCCCGAAGGATTTGAAGTCCGCCACGTTTCTGGTCACGACGGTCAAACCGTGCACTTTGGCCGTCGCCGCAATCATGGCGTCCTCGTACACCGTGTCAGACCTCCGATGCATCAATTGCGCCCACACCCGGAAGGTGCCAGCGTCCATCGAAAGCACGTTGTACGAGCCGGCCACCATCTCCAGCCAAGCCTCGATCTCGGATGCCTTGGCCTCGTCCTGTTCACGCGTGATCTCGACGCCGGACTGAATCTCGCCGATGGTGACCGCAGAGAGGTGAAGCTGCGCATCCTCGAGTCCTTCAAGCCATGCAAGCACAGCCCCGTGTGGCTTTGGTTTGCGCAGTTCCGAGACCACGTTTGTGTCGAGCAGGTACATCCGTTCACCTGGCTGCAGCCGGCGTGCGCCTGCGAGCCGTCCCGCGAGCGGGAACAACCAGCTCGGCCCGTGCCGTGTCAGACAGCAGGAGCTGCTTGAGTGAAGGACGCGCTGCCGCCTGGAGTCGCCGCCATTCGTCCACGGGCACCAGTACAGCAGCCTCTGTTCCTCGCTTCGTCACCATCTGCGGGCCTTCAGCCAAGCATGTTTCGAGGAACTCACTGAATCGCGCTTTGGCGTCCTGGATGGGCCATGTCTGCATGTTCGCCTCTCGCTGACTAGTTATCTGACCAGTTTACCACCGTCAAACGCAAGGCAACGCTTGTCGGGGCGCCCTTCAGCTGCATCAGCGCCGCAGCCCGCACCGTGGCCCCACCCCACTCACTTCGGCAAGGTCTTCCAGTAGCGCACCAGCTCGCGCAGGGCCTCGGGCTTGTTCAGCGGGGTGCCCAGGCCGGCCTGGTCCTTGCTGTTGAGGCCGTGGCACGAGGCACAGACCCGCACTTCGCCGGGCTGGAAGGTCACCCAGACCCGTTCACGCACGATCGCATGGCCGGCTGAATCGGTGGTCTGCCAGGCCAGCGCCCGCCGCGCGGGCACAAAGGCCGCGGTGGAGCCGTCGGCGGCGATCTTCACGCTGCCGGCCGGGCCGGCCGGATTGGCCGGGTTGCGCACCTTGGGGTCATGCATTGGTTGGGCGATCGGGCGCCGTCCGCTGAAGCGATAGCCCCGCACCTGGTCGGCCTGGAAGATCTGGAAGTGCGAGATCTCGTAGGTCCGCCCCCCGCCGGGCGCCACCGTGCGCACACCGCCGGGCACCTGCAGGTTGTAGGGCTGCTGGCGGTCGGCCCGGTCGCGGCTGGTCTGGTTGCGGGTGACGATCAGGGCCAGGTCGTTCGCGCGCATCCAGGCCTTCAGGGCGGCTTCGTCGACCTGCTCCTCGGTGAGCACGCTGCGCTCCGGCGCCTACAGGGCCGGGGCGGCACGCGCCGGGCGGGCACGTGCCACCACCTCGACCGGCTCCAGCTCCCACAGCACCCCGTCGAAGTTGCGCAGGGTGTCCGGGTCCCACCACGACACCGTCTTGCGGATGCCTGTCCCCGTCAGTGCCGCGCCGGCGGTGTACTGGCCGGTGCTGCCCAGTGCCAGCTGGCGCAGCCTGAACTGGGCCGACGCATACTGGCTGAGCGCCGTGCTGGGGGTGTGGGTGGCCACCATCTGGCCGTCCGACAACGGCAGCGGGCTGCGGAAGCGCCCACCGGGCACGCTGCCATTCGCCTCGGCCGGTGACATGTCGGTGATCACCATGCGCTCCGGATCGAGCGCGGTGCCGCCGGTGATCCGCACGATCTGGTTGGAGGTGAGCGAGCCGAACTCGCGCGCGTAGATCGCGTAGTACACGCCCGGGGCGCGCGGGTCCTCGCGCATGTGGAACAGGCCGCCGTCACCGCGCACGTATTTGCGGTTGGCGAGCAGGCTGGTGTTCACATAGTCGGACAGCGCCGGGTCGTCGCGGAAGGTCCGGGGCAGGTAGCCGGGTTGAAGCTCCTGTCGGCCGATGTGGTTGAGGGTTTCTTCTTCGGTGCCGTCCTCGTTCATCTGCCAGGGCGTGAAGAGGTTCATCGTGTAGGGGTTGACCGCGCCGTAGGGCGAGGACTGCCCGGCCCGCGGCTCGGGGAACACCTCGGCCTTCAGGGCCAGGCGGGCCGCGCCGGGCGACTCGTCGGCAAAGTTGGCGGCGCCGTAGGTGGTGCCGCCACTGGCGCGGTCGGCGTCGGCCTGCTGGTCCTGCTGCAGGTGATCCCAGCGGATGAAGACCACACGGCCGAAACTGTCGATGAAGGGCGAAAACGCACCGCTGACCGCGTGGTTGAGCAGGCGAAGGTCGCCGCTGGACGGATTCAGGCTCCACACGCCGGTGACCGTCGGCGCGCTTTCGTATTCATCGAGCTGCGGGTAGAGGTGAGGCTCGCCGCCCCGTGGCCGGTCGGAGGTGAAGAGCACCCGGTCATCGGTGCCGTAGAAGGGTGACACGTTGTTGTAGTCGGCCGGCTGGTTTGCCACCTTGGTGATGGTGGCCGTCTCGCCACGGGCCAGCCCCGACACCTCGTAGAGCTGCCACCGGTAGCTGCGCACCTGGTAGCGCTGCGTCGGGGCCCCCACAACCATGCTGAAGACCGCCTTGTTGCCGCTCCAGTGCACCGTGGGTTCGCGCACGGCGATGGCCTTGTCACCCTGCATGCCGTCCATCCCGAACCCGGCCTCGCGCGTGAGGTTGCGCAGGCTGCCATCGGGGTAACGGATCATCAGGTCGCCGCCCCGGGGGGTGGCGCCCAGCGTGGCGAGGTGGTTGCCGAACGACGACACCCGCCCGGTGAAGTCGACCGCCGTGGGCACCTGGGTGACGAACATCACCGGATTGCGAAGCGCAGCCGTGCCGCCTGGTGCCGGTGCCGGTGCCGGTGCCGGTGCCGGTGCCGGTGCAGGTGCAGGTGCAGGTGCAGGTGCGGGTGCGGGTGCGGGTGCAGGTGCGGGTGCTGGGGCCGGTGCTGGGGCCGGTGCTGGGGCCGCCACCCCCGTGAATTTGGCGGTCACCTGGCGGGCGACGTTGTTGTAGACCGAGCAGACCGGTGCGGTGCCGCGGCAATGGCCGCTCCATCCCTGGAATCGGGCGCCCGGAGCCGGTTGGGCCGTCAGCGTCACTCGGGTCAGCGTCGCAAAGGTGGCGGTGCAGGCCGTGGCCCCGTTGCCGCACGACAAGCCGCCTGGATTGCCCGTCACACGGCCGGCGCCGGTGACGGTCAGGCGAACCGGGCGTTGCAGGTAGACGCTGCCGGCGGCTGGTTGGTCGAGCTGTCCATCCTGGGCGGGGGCATCGGCCGGCAGTGCCGTGTCGCCGCCACCGCAGGCGGCCACTGCCAGTGCGACCAGGCTCAGGCCGCCAGTGCGGAAATTCAACATGAGATGCCCCCCAACGAGTGCGCCGGCCCGCAGGTCTGGCGCTGATGTGATGGGGCACAGTGTCGGCCGCGAAGCCGCGCTGTTCGATCCGCTTTGTGACAAACGGTGTGCCGGCCTCGGCATACCGGGGCAGCCCGATCACCAGCGTGTCCCCGGCGCCGATGCAGCGGAATGTGACAAGCTGCATGGGCCCCGGCGGCTGCCGCCGCGGCAGCAGCGTTTCGGGCCGTTACAAATCAGCAGCCGCCCGAACGGGTTCGGCGCCGGTCGCGGGGGGCGCTCTCAAGGAAACGCCGGGCCGTCCCAAGTTTCCTTGACCCCCGCGGGGGGCGGGCTGGGCGCAGCCCCGCCCTGGGGGCGCTCAGCTCAGAACAGTGCCATGCTCAGCTTGCGCCGGTACTGGTCGACAACCGGGTCGGCCGGCGCCACGGCCGCCTTGCCGGTGACTTCCAGGGTGCCCTTGGTTTCGGCCGCGGCAGCGGGCTTGGGCGCCGGCTTGCTCATCAGCTCGAGGATGGCGACATAGGCCTTGCGCGCCTGGCCGTCATTCCAGGCCTTGTCGCGCATCAGGATCTCGAGCAGTTCGTCCATCGCCTCGGTCCAGCGCCGGGCGGCGAAATGCGTCTGCGCCAGTTCGAAGCGGGCCTCGAAATCACGCTTGTTGGCGGCCAGGGCGGCGGCCAGCTCGTCGGCCCCACGCGCCGCGGGCGCCCGCTCGGCCGCATCGAGGTACTGGCCGAGCGCGGCAATGCGCGTGTCCACGATCGCCTTGGACGCCACCGGCTCGTAGGCCATGCGGGCATCGGCCACGCGCCCGACCTCGATCAGCAGCTTGACGTAGTCGAAGCGCGCTGTGTCGTTGGACGGGTCGATCGCGACGGCCTGCTGGAGCCGGTCAAGCGCGGCATCGGCATCGCCGCCGGCCGCCAGTTGCTCGGCGGCATCGAGCTCTTCTTCGGCCTCGAGTTCGGTCTCGGACGGCACATGTTTGTCGAGGAACTGCTGGATCTGGGCCTGCGGCAAGGCGCCGACAAAACCGTCGACCGGCTGGCCGTCCTTGAACATCACGCAGAACGGGATGCTGCGCACGCCGAACATCTGCGAGAGCTGGCCGGCGATCTCGGGTTGCTCGTCGGAGTTGAGCTTGGCCAGCACGAAGCGGCCGGCATATTGCGTCTCGAGCTTTTCGAGCATCGGGCCCAGCGTGCGGCAGGGCCCGCACCACGGCGCCCAGATGTCGAGCAGCACGGGTTGGGAGACGGAGGCCTGCAGTACGTCGGCCTCGAAATTCTGGATGGTGATGTCGATCATGGGCATTCCTCGGACAGTGCCAGTTGGGGCCGTGCGGGGGGATTTCCAAGCCCCGCCTAAAATCACGCTTTCACCCCACTGGAGCCAGCTGTGACAGGCGCTTCGCCCCTCGTTGGTGTGGTCATGGGTTCCAACAGTGATTGGGACGTCATGCAAAACGCCGCCCAGATTCTCGCCGAGTTCGGCGTGCCGCATGAGGCCCGTGTGGTCTCGGCCCATCGCATGCCCGACGACATGTTCGCCTATGCCGAGTCCGCCGCCGGGCGCGGGCTCGTTGCCATCATTGCCGGAGCCGGCGGCGCCGCCCATCTCCCGGGCATGCTGGCGGCCAAGACCACCGTGCCGGTGCTGGGCGTGCCGGTGCCCAGCCGCCACCTGCAGGGGGTCGACTCCCTGCATTCGATCGTGCAGATGCCCAAGGGCGTGCCGGTGGCCACCTTCGCGATCGGTGTGGCCGGTGCCGCCAACGCCGCGCTGTTTGCAGTGGCCATGCTGGCCACCGGCAACCCGGCGCTGCGCGCCCAGCTCGACGCGTTCCGGGCCCGCCAGACCGAAGCGGCCCGTGCCATGGCGCTGCCGGGATACACCACACCATGAGCCGGGCCATCCTGCCAGGGGCCACGCTGGGCGTGATGGGCGGTGGCCAGCTGGGCCGCATGTTCGTGCATGCCGCCCAGCAGATGGGCTATTTCACCGCCGTGCTCGACCCCGATCCGGCCAGCCCGGCGGGTCTGGTCGCCCACTATCACATCCAGGCCGACTACCTGGATGAACAGGGGCTGGCGCAGCTGATGCAGCGCAGCGCGGCCGTGACCACCGAGTTCGAGAACGTGCCGGCGGGCGCACTGGCCACACTGGGCGCCCACCGCCCGGTTGCACCCGGTGCCGAAGCCGTGGCGATCTGCCAGGACCGCGCGCGCGAAAAAGCGCATTTCGGCGCCTGTGGGGTGCCGTGCGCGCCCTATGCGGTGATCGAGACTGCCGCCGACCTCGCCGCCGTCGACGAGGGCCTGCTGCCGGGCATCCTGAAGACGGCCAGCCTGGGCTATGACGGCAAGGGTCAGGTCACCGTGAGCACCCGCGACGAACTCGCCGCGGCCTGGGCCGAGCTGCGCCAGGTGCGCTGCGTGCTCGAAAAGCGCCTGGACCTCGCCTTCGAGGTCAGCGTGATCGTGGCCCGCAATGCCGATGGTGAACTGGTGCACTTCCCGCTGCAGCAGAACCTGCACCGCGGCGGCATCCTCGCCGTCACCACCGTGCCGGCACCCGACCTCACCGCCGAATTGCAGGCGCAGGCGGTGCGCGCGGCCGAGACCGTCGCCGCCTCGATGCACTATGTGGGGGTGCTGTGCGTGGAGCTGTTCGTGCTGCGCGATGGCCGCATCGTGGCCAACGAGATGGCACCGCGGCCGCACAACTCGGGCCACTACACGATGGACGCCTGCAACGTGTCGCAGTTCGACCTGCAGGTGCGCGCGATGGCCGGCCTGCCGCTGGTTGCGCCCAGGCTGCATTCGCCCGTGGTGATGCTCAATCTGCTGGGCGATCTTTGGTTCGATGCCCAGGGCCGCGAGCGCGAGCCCGACTGGGCGGCCGTGCTGGCGCTCCCGGGCACGCACCTGCACCTGTACGGCAAGGTGTCCGCGCGGCGTGGACGCAAGATGGGCCACCTGAACATCACCGCCGCGAGTGCCCACGAGGCCCGCGAGGTGGCCCTGCGTTGCGCCGAGCTGCTCGGCCTGCCAGCGTTCTGATGCCTGCCGCCCCCCTCCCCCGCCTGCTGGACGGCCGTGACCCGGCCCATGTGCAGCTCGCTGCACAGGCGCTGGCCGACGGCCGGCTGGTGGCGCTGCCGACCGAAACCGTCTATGGCCTGGGGGCCAACGCCCTGGACGACCAGGCCGTTGCAGCGATCTTTGCGGCCAAGGGCCGCCCGGCCGACCATCCGCTGATCGTGCATGTGCCCTCGCCCGAGGCAGCAGACGCACTCGCCGCCGAACTGCCCGAGGTCGCGCGCCGCCTGATGCAGGCCTTCTGGCCGGGGCCGCTCACGGTGATCGTGCCGCGCCGCCCGGGTGTGGCTGCCGCAGCGGCCGGTGGCCAGGACACCATCGGGCTGCGCTGCCCGTCCCATCCGGTCGCCCAGGCGCTGCTGCGCGCATGCGCAACGCTCGGGGTGCAGGGGGTGGCCGCCCCCAGCGCCAACCTGTTCGGGCGGGTCAGCCCGACCACGGCCGCCCATGTGGCCGGGGAGTTCGGCGAGGACGTGCTGGTGCTCGACGGCGGCCCGTGCGAGGTCGGCATCGAGTCGACCATCATCGACTGCAGCCGGGGTCGCCCGGTGCTGCTGCGCCCGGGGGTGCTGACGCGCGCAAGGATCGAGCAGGCGATCGGCCAGCCGCTGCTTGATCGCGACGATCAGGCACCGCGTGCCTCGGGCACACTGGAGGCCCACTACGCCCCGCGCGCCAAGGTCAGGCTGATGGACCCCAAGACCCTGCGCACTGCGCTGGAGGTGCTGGGCAACGCCTCGACCGTGAAGCTGGCGCTATATTCACGCACGGTCCGGGCGCCGCGCGGCATGCCGCATCGGCCGATGCCCGACGACGCCGCGGGTGCGGCGCAGGGCCTGTTTGCCACACTGCGCGATCTGGACGCCCTGGGCGTGCAGCTCATCTGGGTGGAAAGCCCGCCGGAGTCCCCCGAGTGGGACGGCGTGCGCGACCGCCTGAACCGGGCGGCGGCTTCGTGAGCCGCGCCTGCCCCTACTTTCTCCTTGCCTGACGGAGTGTTCATGTCCCTGAGTTCCTTCCGCTGGTGGCCCCGCCTGAAGGCGGCCGCCCTCACCAGCGTCGCCGTGGTGCTCGCCAGCTGTGGCGGCAGCACCTTCGAGGCCTTCGAGCCGGCCCGCATCATCTCCTTCGGTGACGAGTACAGCTACATCGGCAGCGGCGCACAGGCCGGACGCAAATTTTCGGTCAACGACCTGACCGACGCCGGCGCGCTGGACTGTGACGAGTACCGCCTGTGGAACCAGGCCGTGGCCGACAGGTTCGATTACTCGTTCGCGCAGTGCAACCCGCTGGGCCGCGACACGTCCAAGGCGCTGCTGTATGCCCAGCCGGGTGCGCGCACGGCCGACGTCACGGCGCAGATCGACCAGCATGTGGCCGCCGGTGGCTTCCGCGACGGTGACCTCGTGCTGATCCTGGCGGGTGCCAACGACGTGAAGGCCCTCGCTGCACAGTCGGCCGAACAGACTTCCGCCGCATTGCTGGCCGCCGCCTACGACCTGGGCAAGGCGATGGGCGCACAGGTCAACCGCATGATCGGCCTGGGCGCGCGGGTGGTGGTGATGACCACGCCCGACGTCGGGCTGGCGCCCTATGGCACCGCCCAGGAAGCCTTGGTGGCCGGCCGCAAGAAGCTG
Source organism: uncultured Comamonadaceae bacterium (assembly GCA_946482595.1). The sequence continues at coordinate 14,713 of CAMLSD010000058.1, read as the reverse complement.
CTGACCGACCTGACGGCCGACTACAACCGCGGCATGCGCGACACCATCACCAACGACGGCCGATTTGCCGCCGTGGTGCTGGGGGCCGACCTGGTGCGCCGCATCGTCGAGGACGACCGCGGGCAGTACGGTTCGTACATCCATGACCAGGGCGCCTGCCAGGACGGGCTGAGCGCGATCGACTGCACCTCGGCCACGCTGCGCCCGGACATCACGACCGGCCGCCTGCTGCTGTACGTCTATGCTGACGACCAGCACCTCAGCCCCAACATGAACAAGCTGTGGGCCGACCTGGCCCTGGAACGCATTCGCGAGAACCCGTTCTGACGCCCGGGCCCGGGGCCGGTGGCGTCAGCGCCGGTCCCGGATGGTCCAGGCCACCAGCGCCTCGAAGGCCGGGCGGGCCGCCGCGGCCTGCGGATGGTTCACGATCGCCACCAGCACATAGCGGCGGCCGCTGGCCCCGAGCACGTAGCCGGCCACACCGGCCACGTCCTGCAAGGACCCGGTCTTGAGATGCGCCAGCCCGGCCACACTGGTGGCGCGGCGCATCGTGCCGTCCACCCCCGACACCGGCAGCGAGCTCATCAGCTCGGACATCACCGGGCTGGCCCAGGCCGACTGCAGCAGTCGCGCCAGGACCATCGCCGACGCCCGGGCGTCGCGTGACAGCCCCGAGCCGTTGTCGAGCACCACACCGTCAGCGTCCGCCCCCAGGCGTTCGCGCAGCCACTCCTGGACCACCGCGCGCGCCACCTCCGGCTGACCTGCGTTGCGCCTCACCAGCCCCAGCGTCAGGAACACCTGCCGCGCCATCGTGTTGTTGCTGAACTTGTTGATGTCGCGCACCATTTCGGCAAGCGGCGGTGAGCTGCTGCGCGCCAGTTGCTGCACACCCGGGCCGGACGGCGCCAGCCCGTCACGCACCCGCCCACCCAGGCGCCCGCCCAGGTGCCGCCACATGCCCTCGATGGCACGGGCGTTGTAGCCCTGCGGGTCAGGCGAGGCCACCGGCCAGGTGCGCTCGCCGCAGCTCAGCGGGTAGCGGCCGGTCCAGCGCACCCGCTGGCTGTCGCTGAAGTCCCCACCCAGCGCTGCACGCCAGTCGTCGCATGGCCCGGTCTGGTCCAGTGGCACGAGGGTGTCGACCTGCAGGCGTGCCATCGGTGGCTCCACCGCCACCCGCGCCACACCGGCCGCGGCATCGGGCACGAAGCTCAGCACCATCGACTTGAAGTTCACCAGCAGCGCGTCGGGCAGCACGTTGTAGGGCCGCAGCGGCTCGCCGTCGAAGTCGGCCGGGTTGCCGGCGGGCATGTCGAACGCACTGCGGTCGAGCACGATGTCGCCCCGGATCTCCTGCACCCCCTGCTGCTGCAGGCGGCGCATCAGCAGCCACAGGCGCTCGACGACCAGCTTCGGGTCACCCTGGCCGACGATGTAGAGGTTGCCTTCGAGCACCCCGCCGCGGATCGGTCCGTCGGCCAGCACCGGCGTGTGCCAGGTGTAGGCCGGCCCGAGCAGGTCGAGTGCGGCATAGGTGGTGATGAGCTTCATGATCGAGGCCGGGTTCACCGCCACCTGCGCGCGGTGCGACAGCCTCGGCTGGGCCGCCCCCACCTCCTCGACCTGCACCACCAGCGCATCGCGCGGCAGTTTTGCGCGCGCCAGCGCGGCCTCCACTTCCGGCGGCAGCACCGGCTCGCGCGCCAGGGCGCCACCCGCCAGCATCAGGCCGCCGGCCACCAGCCAGGTCAAGGCTCGAAGGGCCAGCGCGGGCCGGGACCGGCCGGACAAACGCAGCATGCGGGAAGTGCAGGAATTGAGGGCAGCAGGCATGGGCACATTATCCCGGCCGGTAAACTGCCCGCATGTGCACGCTCGCTCCTCGCCTGCTGGCGATCGACTCCTCGACCGAAACCCTGCACCTGGCCTTGTGTGCCGGGCCGCAGGAGTGGGTCTGCGCCCTCGAGGGCGGCGCCCAGGCGTCGGCGACGGTCGTGCCGGCCCTGCAGGACCTGCTGGCACAGGCCGGCCTGCAGCCTCGCGATCTCGACGCGATCGCCTTCGGGCGCGGCCCGGGGGCCTTCACCGGCCTGCGGACGGCCTGCGCGGTGGCCCAGGGGCTGGCGCTGGGGGCTGGCTGCCCGGTGCTGGCCCTCGACACGCTGATGGCCGTGGCCGAATCGGCTCATGCGCTTGGGGCGGGCAACGAGGTCTGGGCCGCCCAGGATGCCCGCATGGGCGAGATCTACGCTGCCCGTTATCGGCGCCACGCTGACGGCAGCGCCCGCTGGCAGTGCCTGTCCGAGCCGATGCTGCATGAACCCGCCACGCTGGTGCAGGCCCTGCAGGACACCCCGGCCGCAACGCTGGCCGGCAATGCCGTGGCCCTGCTCGGCACCGATGCACCCCGGGGTTCCCTTGCGAATGCCACCCCGGAGGGCGCCGCGCTGCTGCGGCTTGCCCGCACGGCCTGGGCTGACGGACACGCGCTCGACGCCGCCCTGGCGCTGCCGATCTACGTGCGCGACAAGGTCGCCCAGACCACGGCCGAACGGGAAGCCCACAAGGCGGCGCAGCTCGGCGCGAGCACCGTCGCGGGGGCCTGACATGAGTGCACAGATCAGCCCCCTTGCCACGCAGCCGGTCCTGATGACCATGACCCCGATGGCACTCGACGAGGTGATGGCGATCGAAGAGGCCGCCTACGAGTTCCCGTGGTCACGCGGCAACTTTGTCGACTCGCTGCATGCCGGCTACCCGGCCTGGGTGCTGCGCGCCGAAGACGGACAGATGCTGGGCTACTACGTCGCCATGGTCGGTGTGGACGAAATGCACCTGCTCAACATCACCGTGCACCCGCAGCACCAGGGCCGCGGGCATGCACTGCAGATGCTCGAGGCCCTGCGCGAGTCCACGCGCGAACGCGGCATCGACACCCTGTGGCTCGAAGTGCGCACCAGCAATGCCCGCGCACGGGCCATCTACGAGCGTTATGGCTTTCGTCAGGTGGGCCTGCGCCGCGGCTACTACCCGGCGTCGCAGGGCCGGCGCGAGGACGCGATCGTGATGAGCCTGACACCATGAGCTGGGACACCCGCCAGATCGCCCTGCTCAAGGCGATGAACCTGCCGGCGTGGGAGCTGCGCACCGGTGGCGCCGAGGTCGAGCCCGAAACCGACCTGCCCGCGCCGCACGACGTCGAACCCGCACCGCCCCCCCCTGCGGTCGAAGCCGTCATGCAGGCTGCGCAAGCCGCGTCGCCTGAGACCCGGCACCTGCAGGCCCCGGCATCGGTGGCCTCACCGACGGTCGCACCACCGGGCACCACCGCGCGCCGCCCCGAGGGCGTGGCCGAGATGGACTGGCCCGCGCTGCGCGAGGCCGTGACCAGTTGCCGCGCCTGCGGCCTGTGCGAAGGCCGCCGCAACACGGTGTTCGGTGTTGGCCATGAACAGGCCGACTGGATGATCGTGGGCGAAGCCCCGGGCGAAAACGAGGACCGGCTGGGCGAGCCCTTCGTGGGCCAGGCCGGCAAGCTGCTCGACAACATGCTGCGCGCCGTGGGCCTGACCCGCAGTGAAGCCCCGCCCGAGCAGCAGGTGTTCATCGCCAACGTGCTGAAGTGCCGCCCGCCGGGCAACCGCAATCCGCTGCCCGAGGAAGTGGCCCAGTGTGAGCCCTTCCTGCGCCGGCAGGTTGAACTGGTGCGCCCGCGCATCATCCTGGCCATGGGCCGGTTTGCCGTTCAGTCGCTGCTGCAGACCAACGACGCCATCGGCAAGCTGCGCGGCCGGGTGCACCGCTATCACGATGTGCCGTTGATCGTCACCTATCACCCGGCCTACCTGCTGCGTAACCTGCCCGACAAGGCCAAGGCCTGGGAGGACCTGTGCCTGGCACGGGACACGCTCGAGTCGACCTGACGCCCACCGGCCACCCCGGCGTCGGGCTCGAAGTCCGCGCCCAGGCCCTGCGCGACCTGCGCTGGCTGCTGCTGTCGCCCCCGCTGCTGAACACCACGCCCGGGCACTTCCGTGCCGAGGTCCATCGGTTCGACCCCCCGGACTCGCGGTTGATCCAGGACTGGCTGCAGGACCTGGAGCGGCGCGCGTTAGCCGGCGGCCCATCGCCGCTGGACGAACTCGTGCCTGCGGCCGCGCCCGGCGAACGGCACCTGCCGCTGGGCCGTCATGCCGAGCAGTTGCTGAAATTCTTCCTGCAGCACGGGCCGACGCACCGCCTGATGGCCTCGCAGCAGGTCGTGCGCACGCCACAGGGCGGCACGCTGGGCGAGATCGACTTCCTCGTCGAGGACCGCCACGGCGAACGATGGCACTGGGAGCTTGCAGTGAAGTTCTATCTGTGCCTCAGTGTGGAGCCCCAGGTCGATGCCGCTGACTTCATCGGCCCTGACGGGCGCGACCGGCTCTCGGCCAAGCTGGCCCGCCTGTTCGACCGCCAGTTGGCGCTGGACCCACCCGCACCCTGGGGCACGATGTCGTGGCGGCGCGCCGCCTTTGTGCGGGGCTGGCTCTTCCATCGCGCCGACCACCCGATGCCGGCCTGCGGTGCGCTGAATCCGGCCCACCTGCGTGGCACGTGGCTGACTGCCAGCCAGGCCGCCATGCATGAACGCACCGGCTGGGTGTGGCTGCCACGGGCCCGGTGGCTCTCGCCGGCGCAACGCCGGGAGGCCCCGCCTGCCGGGCCGCAGCCGGGCGCGGGCCAGGAGCCGGTGTCAGCCACCTCACGCGCGGCGCTGTGGGTGCACCTGCAGCCTGCCCCCGATGGTGGCGGCTGGCACGAGACCGAACGGTGTTTTGTGGTGCCCGACGACCCTCAGTGGCGCGTGCCGAGATAGCGCTTGCGCCAGAAGAACACGCCCAGCCCCACACCGATCAGCACCATGATCGCCAGTGCCACCCACGCGCCCGTGGCGCTGTGGATCAGGGGCAGCGTGTCGAAGTTCATGCCGAAAAACCCGGTGATCAGGTTCAGCGGCAGGAAGATCGCCGTCAGCACGGTCAGCGTGCGCATGATGTCGTTCGTGCGGTTGCTCTGCGCCGAGAAGTGCATCTGCACCGCGGTCTCGGCCGACGATTCAAGCCGTCGCACATGGCTGAGCACCCGTTCGATGTGCTCGAGCACGTCACGCGAGCGCACCCGCAGCAGTTCCTGCTCGCGGGCCTGGGCGGCATCCGCCGGCTCGGGCCACTCTTCCAGGCCGTCGATCCACTCCTGTACGGCACTGCGCTGGTCCTCGCAGATGTCTTCCAGCAGGTTCAGCGCATTGCGCGAGTCCAGCAGCACCTGCCAGCCCCGGAAATGCCCCCGAGGATTGAGCAGGGCCTGCTGCAGGTAGCCCAGTTGCCGGGTCAGCAACCGGCGCAGCTCGAGGTATCCGTCGACCATGTGGTTGACCATGCGCAGCATCTGGTCGGCCGGGCTGGTGGGCAGCCGCACCAGGGCCGCCCGGCCTTCCAGGCGACCTTCTCCGGCGGCAGCCCCCATCTGCGCCATCCGTGCGGCAAAGAACTCGCGCACCAGGCAATCCGTCGGGTGCACGGTGATCAGCACCCGGTCGAAGACGGCAAACCCCACCGGGCTGGTGTCGATGGATTCCAGCGCCTGGCGAGCCGTGGCCAGCGTGCCGCGCTGGTCGTCGACAAACAGTTCGCTGGAGCCGGCGCCGGCGGCCAGACGGCGGAACACCAGCATGTCGTACCACGAGGTGTAGTCGAAGTGCGACGGCAGCTGGTTGTTCAGCAGGTCGGACACATGCAGGTCGACCAGCTGCCCACCCGTCCAGCGTTGCAGGGTGGACTGGATCAGCGCGACGTTGACCTCGAACTCGCGCCGCGCGCTGCCGATCCACAGGTAACCGGTGGCAGGCAACTGAGGCGGCAGGTCGTGGAGTTCCTCGAAGCGGTCACTGACGTGGAAGATGCGCATGTGGGGCCCGGACCGCGCTGGTTCAGGCCTTGAGCTTGCGGGCCACGTCCAGCGCAAAGTAGGTGAGCACGCCGTCGGCGCCGGCCCGCTTGAAGGCCAGCAGGGACTCCATCATCACGGCATCGTGATCGAGCCAGCCGTTGGCGGCCGCCGCCTTGAGCATCGCGTACTCGCCGCTGACCTGGTAGGCGAAGGTGGGCACGCGGAATTCGTCCTTCACGCGCCGCACGATGTCCAGGTAGGGCATGCCGGGCTTGACCATCACCATGTCGGCCCCCTCGGCGATGTCCAGCGCCACTTCGCGCAGCGCCTCGTCGCTGTTGCCCGGGTCCATCTGATAGACCTTCTTGTCGCTCTTGCCGAGGTTGGCCTTGGAGCCGACGGCATCGCGGAACGGCCCGTAGAAGGCGCTGGCGTACTTGGCGCTGTACGCCATGATGCGGGTGTGGATGAACCCACCGGCCTCCAGGGCCTGGCGCACCGCACCGATGCGCCCGTCCATCATGTCGCTGGGCGCGACGATGTCCACACCGGCTTCGGCCTGGGCCAGCGCCTGGCGCGTCAGCACTGCGACCGTCTCGTCGTTCAGGATGTAGCCGGTGTCGTCGAGCAGGCCGTCCTGCCCGTGCGAGGTGAAGGGGTCGAGCGCCACGTCGGTCAGCACACCCAGCTCCGGGAAGCGCCGCTTCAGCTCGCGCACCGCGCGCGGCACCAGACCCTCGGGATTCCATGCCTCGCGCCCGTCCTCGGTCTTCAGCTCGGGCTCGATCACCGGGAACAGGGCCATCACCGGCACGCCCAGCTTCACGCATTCTTCGGCCGCACCGTAAAGCCGGTCCAGGCTCAGGCGCTGCACGCCGGGCATGGATGCAACGTTCTGTGTGCGGTTGTGACCATCCAGCACGAACACCGGATAGATCAGGTCGTCGACCGACAGTGCGTGCTCGCGCACGAGGCGCCGGGTGAAGTCGTCGCGGCGCAGGCGGCGCGGCCTGGCATGAGGAAACGAGGCAGAAGACGGCAAGGTTCAGTCCTGTCAGGGCGAGGCGATCACCCGAATAGTGGTGTTTTCCATGGTCTCATCAGGGCCGCATGTCAGTTCTCTGACAGCCGGACTCTGGTAAACTCACATATGAATGATACGTCGCAAGGCGTTCATTCCCTGCTTTTCCTCCCTGAGCAGGTGCCTTACCGTGATGACAGCGTTAAGGCTTTGAAGCCCCAGTCTCGTACTGGGGCTCTTTCTTTTCCGGCGTCCATTTTTTTCGGTCCAGCCGACCTCCCCGGCACGAGTGCACCGCCCGCGCCTGGGGTCTGGGCTGCGTCGTGCCGCCAATGATGCAAGCGCTCGCTATGATCGCGCGATGCTCTGGATCAAATCCCTGCACATCGTCTTCGTGACGAGCTGGTTTGCCGGCCTGTTCTATCTGCCGCGCATCTTCGTCAACCTGGCCATGGTGCCGCACGACAGCCATGCCGAGCGCGAGCGCCTGCTGCTGATGGCCCACAAGCTCTACCGCTTCATGACGATGCTGATGGTGCTGGCCCTGGCCTTCGGTTTTGTGCTGTGGCTCTACTACGGCATCGGCCGGGGCGCCGGCAATGGCTGGATGCATGCCAAGCTGCTGATCGTGGCCGGGCTGGTCGGCTACCACCACTACTGCCGGCGACTGCTGCGCGAGTTCGAGCAGCTCAGTCACCGCCGCGCCCACACCTGGTATCGATGGTTCAACGAGGTTCCGGTGCTCGCACTGCTGCTGGCGGTGATCCTCGTGGTCGTCAAGCCGTTCTGATGACCCCGCCGACGCGCCACCGCAGTTCGCTGGTCCCGCTGGCGCTGCTGTATGTCGCACTGGTGGTCTATGCCAGCCTGTATCCGTTTTCGGGTTGGCGCGTCCCGGGTTTTGCCCCCTGGGACTTCGTCTTCCTGCCCTGGCCGCGGTGGTGGACGGGCTTCGACCTCGGCTCCAATCTGGTGGGCTACCTGCCCCTGGGCGCGCTGGTGTGCGGCGCCTGGCTGCGTTCGAGCCGCTCGCCACCGGGCGGCGTGGTGGTGGCCTTGCTGGCCGGCACCACCCTGTCGGGCACCCTGGAAGTGCTTCAGAACTACCTCCCGAGCCGCGTGCCGTCCAACCTCGACTGGGGGTTGAACACGCTGGGCACGCTCGGCGGCGCGCTGGCCGCCTGGCTGGCGCATCAGGCCGGCTGGATGCAGCGCTGGCAGCAGGTGCGCGACCGCTGGTTCATCCAGCGCAGTGCCGGCGGTCTCACCCTGCTGCTGCTGTGGCCGACCGCCCTGCTGTTCCCGACCCCCGTGCCGCTGGGTGTCGGACAGGTGGCACTGCTGGCCCATGAACTCGCCCTCGACTGGGTGCGCGACACCCCGCTCGAGGCCTGGGTGCCGCCAGCCCACGGCACACCCGCGGCCGCCCTGGCCCCCGGCATGGAGCTGATCGCCATTGCCGCCGGGCTGCTGGCCCCCTGCCTGCTGGCCTACACGGTGTCGCCCGCCTCCTGGCGTCGCATCGTGCTCGTGCTGGGAGCGATGCTGCTGGGGTTCCTGGCCACCACGCTGTCGACAGCACTCAGCTTCGGCCCGCACAATGCCATGGCCTGGCTCACGCCGGCCACACCGCTGGGGTGGGGCCTGGGCGGTGTGGTGGCGCTGGCGCTGGTGTTCGTGCCCAATCGTGCCGCCGCGCTGGTCGGCGGGACCGTCGTCGCCGCCATGATGGTGCTGGTCAACCAGGCACCGGCCGACCCCTACTTCGCGCAGACGCTCAGCGGCTGGGAGCAGGGGCGCTTCATCCGCTTTCACGGGCTGGCGCAGTGGGTGGGCTGGTTGTGGCCCTACGCCGCACTGATCTACCTCGCCACGCGTGCTTTGGCCCGCGACGAGCCTCGGCCTTTGCGCCTTTCCTGAGGGCGCATCCCCGCCCCGGCCTAAAATTGCGCCATGAGCTATTACGAGCGCCACATCTTCTTCTGCCTCAACAAGCGCGACAACGGCGAGGCCTCCTGCGCGCAGCATCAGGCCCAGCAGGGGTTCGACCACTGCAAGGCCCGCGTGAAGGCTGAGGGCCTGGCCGGTGTGGGCAAGGTGCGGGTCAACAAGGCTGGCTGCCTGGACCGCTGCGCCGGCGGCCCGGTGGCGGTGGTCTACCCTGAGGCCGTCTGGTACACCTTCGTCGACAAGGACGACATCGACGAGATCGTCGAGTCCCACCTGAAGCAGGGCCGTGTGGTCGAGCGCCTGCTGCTGCCGCCCGATGTCGGTCGCTGATCGCCGGCTGCCGACGGCATGAACGCCCAGACCCAACGTACCCGCATCGCCGGCCCGGCCGGTGCGCTCGAATGCGCCATCGATCTGCCCGCAGGCGAACCGCGCGGGCTGGCGGTGGTGGCCCATCCGCATCCGCTGCACGGCGGAACGATGGACAACAAGGTGGTGCAGACCCTGGCGCGGGCCTGCATCCACCAGGGCCTGCGCTGTGTGCGGTTCAACTTCCGGGGCATCGGCGGGTCCGAAGGCACCTGGGACGCCGGTCAGGGCGAGATCGACGACATGCTCGCCGTCATTGCCGCTCACCACACACCCGGTGAACGCCTGGTGCTGGCTGGCTTTTCTTTCGGCGCTTACGTCACGTCACAAGCCGCGCTGCGGCTCGGGCACGATGCCGTGGCCCAATTGATCCTCGTGGGCCCGGCCACACGCAACTTCGATGTTGCCGCCGTGCCGGCCCACACCCTCGTGATCCACGGTGAACTCGACGACGTCGTGCCGCTGCAGGCCACGCTCGACTGGGCACGCCCGCAGGGCCTGCCGGTCGTGGTCGTGCCGGGCGTGGGTCACTTCTTCCACGGGCAGTTGCCACTGCTGAAGAACCTGGTGGTGCGCGCGCTGGTCTGACCGACCCGCGTGCGCACTGCCCCAATCTGGATTTCCGATCGCATGAAACGTCTATTCCTCTCGCTTTCCATGGCCTTGTCCATGGCTGCCACCAGTCTTGGCGCCCACGGCCAGGCGCCCCAGCCGCCCGAAGTGGCCGCCAAGTCCTACCTGCTGCTGGACATGACCAGCAACCAGGTGCTGGCCGCGCGCGAGCCCGATGCCCCGTCCGACCCGGCATCGCTGACCAAGCTGATGACCGCGTACGTCGTTTTCGGCGCACTGCGCGACAAGAAGATCGCCCTGGACCAGACCCTGCCGGTGTCGGTGCGCGCCTGGGACGAACGCAAGGGCGGCGGCTCGCTGATGTTCATCGACCCGAAGATGCAGGTCCGCGTGGATGACCTGCTGCGCGGCATGATCGTGCAGTCCGGCAACGACGCCTCGGTGGCCCTGGCCGAAGGGGTGGCCGGCAGCGTCGAGACCTTCGTCGACCTGATGAACCGCGAAGCCCAGCGCATGGGCCTGAAGAACACGAGCTTCAAGAACGTCACCGGGCTGACCGAACCGGGTCACAAGAGCACCGCGCGCGACATGGCCACCATCGCCTCGCGCATCATCCAGGACTTCCCCGACTTCTATCCGCTCTACTCCATCAAGGAGTACAAGTTCAACAACATCTCGCAGCCCAACCGCAACCTGCTGCTGCGCCGCGACCCCAGCGTGGACGGCATGAAGACCGGCTACACCGAGGCCGCGGGTTACTGCCTGATCGCCTCGGCCCAGCGCGACTACCCCAACGGCAAGCGGCGCCTGATCAGCGTGGTGCTGAACACCACCTCGATGGACGCGCGTGCCAACGAGAGCCAGAAGCTGCTGAACTGGGGCTACCAGGCCTTCGACACCCTGAAGCTGTTCGACGCAGGCCACCCGGTGGCCACGCCGGCGGTCTGGAAGGGCAAGGCCTCGGAGGTCAAGCTCGGCTCGGCGGGCGCACTGTTCGTCACGGTGCCCAAGGGCGACGCCGACAAGGTCAAGACCCAGATCGAACGGGTCGACCCGCTGGTCGCGCCGCTGCCCAAGGGCCAGGCGGTGGGCAAGCTCAAGGTCACGGTGCGCGAGGCCGTGGTGGCCGAGGTGCCGCTGGTGGTGCTCGAGGACGTTGAGCAAAGCGGCATCTTTGGTCGCGCCTGGGATGCCATCCGCCTGTGGATCAAGTAATCTGGCATCTGCCCCCCACCTGCCCCACGAAGGACCCCGCATGGACGCCCTGCCCGATACCCCGTGCTACCTGAACGGTGAGTTCACCCGCCTGTGCGACGCCAAGGTGTCGGTGCTGGATCGTGGCTTCATCTTCGGCGACGGCGTCTATGAGGTCGTGCCGGCCTACGGCCAGCGCCTGTTCCGCTTCGACGAGCACATGGCACGCCTGGACCGCTCGCTATCCAAGCTGCGCATCGCCAACCCGCATGACCGCGCGCACTGGCTCGGCCTGATGCGCCAGCTGACCGCCCGGCATGCCGAGCAGACGGGCGCCATCGACCAGCTCGTGTACCTGCAGATCACCCGTGGCGTGGCGCCGCGCGACCACGTGATGCCCACGGACATCCAGCCCACGGTGTTCATGATGGTGTCGGAGATGAAACCGCCGACGGCCGAACAGCGGCACCAGGGCGTGTCCTGCATGACGGCGCGCGACTTCCGCTGGGAGCGTGGCGACATCAAGTCGATCTCGCTGCTGGGCAACGTCCTGGCGCGGCAGATCTCGGCCGACCATGGTGCGGCCGAGACCGTGATGTTCCGTGACGGCTACCTGACCGAAGCCGCGGCCTGCAATGTGTGGGTGGTGCACGAAGGCGCCGTGCTGGGGCCGCCGCGCAGCGAGCATGTGCTCGAAGGCATCCGCTACAACCTGATCGCCGAGTTGTGCGACGAACTGGGCATCGGTTTCAACCTGCGGCCGATCAGCGAGGCCGAGGTGATGGCTGCCGACGAGCTGATGCTGTCGTCCGCCACCAAGGAGGTGCTGCCCATCACCCGCCTGGACGGCGAACTGATCGGGCATGGGGCTTTAAAAGGCAAACCCGGCCCCATCTATGGTCGCCTGTACGAGGCCTACCAACGGGCCAAGCAGGAACAGTCGCTATGAACATTCCGCCTGAAGAATCGCTGATCGAATACCCGAGCCGCTTCCCGATCAAGGTGATGGGGCCCAACGTGTCGGGTTTCACCGACGCCATCGCCCAGGTGGCGGTGAGCTTCGACCCGGCCTTCGACGCCACGACGATCGAGATCCGCGAGAGCAAGGGCTCGAACTACCTGGGCCTGACGATCACCATCACGGCCACCAGCCGTGAACAGCTCGACGGCATCTACCGGGCGCTGTCCTCGCACCCGATGGTGCGCTACGTGCTCTGACACCCCCCGATCACAGCGGCTTGGCATTGAGCCGCTGGTCCAGCTCCTTGACCTTGTGCGGCGCCGCCTCGTCGCCATTGCGGGCGGCCACGTCGTACCAGTAGCGGGCAATCCGCAGGTCCTGCTCGACGCCCATGCCCTGCTCGTACATCGATGCGATCAGGTACTGGGCGCCAACGTCGCCCCCGGTTGCCGCACGCCGGTACCACTGTGCGGCCTCCGCCATGTCCTTGACGATGCCCCGGCCCAGGTAATAGGCCGTGCCCAGCGCCACCTGCGCGTCCACATGGCCGTGGTCTGCGGCGCGGCGATACCACTGCACCGAACGGGGATGGTCCGGTGCGGCCACCACACCCAACTCGTAGACCTGCCCCAGCGCGTATTCGGAGCGCACGAAGCCCTGTTCTGCCGACTGTTCGAGCAGGACAACCGCTTCGCGCTTGTCGGGCCGCTCGGCCTCGTCGAGCACATGCATCATCGCCAGGTTGTAGCGGCCCACCGGGCTGCCCTGGCTGGCCAGGACGCGGAACTGCCGCTCAGCCTCGGCCAGGCGGCCGGCCTCGTAGGCGGCCAGGGCGGCGTCGATGTCGCGGCGCTCCTGCATGTAGCGCTGCAAGCCTTCGGGCGTCAGGAACATGCCCGGCGGCAGAGCCGGTTGTGCCCAGGCCGCCGAGGCCAGCCCCAGGGCCACGACGGTCGCCCACCGGCTCACGCGCTTGCGCGCCCCAGATTTCCACCAGCTTGCCATGCTCTGCCCCCAACTGCTGACACCCGGACCGGCCCGGGCTGCCCGTTCGACAGCATGTCACGACTGGAGTTCACGCGCCATGCTGCCCGAATGGGTCGTCGGCCGGCACCGGAACCTGACATGCCAAAGCCTACACTGTGGGCCTGTTTTCGCAGCACGACCTGAGCACGAGCAAACGCACGCATGGACATCCGCCCTCTCGGACGCGTGGAGTACGCACCCACCTACGACGCCATGCGCGCCTTCACTGAGGCGCGCACGCCCGACACACCGGACCAGCTCTGGCTGTGCGAACACCCGCCCGTCTACACCCTGGGCCTGGCCGGCCGCCCCGAGCATGTGCTGGCACCGGGCAACATCCCGGTGGTCCCCACCAACCGGGGCGGGCAGGTCACCTACCATGGCCCGGGCCAGGTGGTCGCCTACCCACTGGTCGACCTGCGCCGCCTGGGGATCTACGTCAAGGAATACGTGCACCGTATCGAACAGGCCGTGATCCAGACGCTCGACGGCTACGGCATCACCGGGCACCGGGTGCCCGGCGCCCCCGGCATCTACGTCAACCTGGCCGACCCCGGGGGCCATGCCGCCCTGACCTGGCCCCGCCCGGACCCGTTCGCCGGCCTGGCCAAGGTGGCCGCGCTGGGCATCAAGGTGGCCAATCACCGCACCTACCATGGGGTGGCACTGAACGTGGCGATGGACCTGTCACCCTTTTTCGGCATCAACCCTTGCGGTTACGAAGGGCTGCGCACGGTCGACTTGGCTACACTCGGGGTTTCCACGGATTGGTCGACGGCGGCGACACGGCTGGGCGAACGCCTGGCGGCCCACCTGAGTCCCTGACCCCGCGCAACCGCCGCGACTGGAGCGAGCATGTCCACCCCCAATGTTGTCCACCAGGCCCAGGATGCCGCCAGCTACGACGCCACGGCCAAGCAGAAGGCCCAGGCCAAGACCGCCCGCATCCCGATCAAGGTGGTTGCCGCCGAGACCCTGAAAAAGCCCGAGTGGATCCGCGTCAAGGCGGGGTCGCCGACCACCCGCTTCTACGAGATCAAGCAGATCCTGCGTGAGCACAAGCTGCACACGGTGTGCGAAGAGGCGTCCTGCCCCAACATCGGCGAGTGTTTCGGCAAGGGCACCGCCACCTTCATGATCATGGGCGACAAGTGCACCCGGCGCTGCCCGTTCTGCGACGTGGGCCACGGCCGCCCCGACCCGCTGGATGCCGATGAGCCGCTGAATCTGGCCCGCACGATCGCCGCCTTGCGCCTGAAATACGTGGTGATCACCAGCGTCGACCGCGACGACCTGCGCGACGGTGGCGCAGCGCATTTTGTCGAGTGCATCCGCAAGACGCGCGAGCTGAGCCCCAACACCCGCATCGAGATCCTGACGCCCGACTTCCGTGGCCGCCTCGACCGCGCGCTGGACATCCTGAAGGCGGCCCCGCCCGACGTGATGAACCACAACCTCGAGACGGTGCCCCGCCTCTACAAGGAGGCCCGGCCCGGCTCGGACTACCAGTTCAGCCTGAGCCTGCTGCAGCGCTTCAAGGAGTTTGCGCCCGGTGTGCCCACCAAGAGCGGCCTGATGGTCGGCCTGGGCGAAACCGACGAGGAAATCCTGGAGGTGATGCGCGACATGCGCTCCCATGGCATCGACATGCTCACGCTGGGCCAGTACCTGGCGCCCAG